>JAQUYX010000172.1 GCA_028691615.1 Victivallaceae bacterium | reverse complement strand
GGCACTCCGCAGCGACCTTGATCGCGTTGCGCACCGCCAGCGGCGAAGACGTGCCGTGGCCGATAATGCAGATTCCGTTGATACCCAACAGCGGCGCACCGCCGGCCTGTTCGGCGCTTCCGCGCGCCTTCACCTCCAGAAACGCACTCTTCACCAGCGCCGCTCCAGTCATCCGCAGCGGGTTGCCGAGCACGCTGTGCTTGAACCAGTGAATCACCGATTTGGCCAACCCTTCCGCACACTTCAGGAACACGTTGCCGGTGAACCCGTCGCAGACGAGCACGCGCGTGCCGCCCTCGTATACGGTGTTCGCTTCCACGTTGCCGGTAAAATTCATCTTCAACGCGGCCAGGTGCTTGAACACGCTTTTGGTCAAATCGTTGCCCTTGACATCTTCCCCGCCCACGCTGAGCAAGCCGACCGCAGGCTCCGACTCTCCGAAGAGAAATTGCGCATAAACCTCGCCCATCACGGCAAATTGCACCAAATTCAGCGGCGTGCAATCCGTATTCGCACCCGCGTCGGTCAACAGGAAATCAAACCCCTGTCCGGGCATCAGCGCAGCCAACGCGGGCCGATCCACACCGGGCAGCGTCCGGACAAGCACCTTCATCGCGGCCACGGCCGCTCCGGTATGTCCAGGCGTCACGACCGCCTGCACTTTGCCTTCCTTCATCAGCTTGGCACAGACCGTGATGGAACTGTCTTTTTTGGCACGCAAAGCGGCCGTCGAATGTTCGCACATTTCGACGACCGTTTCCGCATGCACGACTTCAATACGGGGATGGTTGGAAATGCCGTATTTTTCCAGATAAAATTTCAGTTTCCCGGCGTGACCGACGAGAACAAGCTGACACTCCGGAAAGTCAAAGAGCGCGGTGGCCGCGCCTTCCACTACCGCACCGGGGGCAAAATCCCCCCCCATTGCGTCAACGGCGATTTTCATGACTGCCCAATCCCCCTTCGGAAGCAGTGCTTACGCTTCGACCGTGAGAATCTGCTTGTCGCGCAGCATTCCGCAGGCCGGGCAGACCCGGTGCGGCGCCGCCGGCGCATGGCAATTCGGGCAGTAGGTTACCGCCACGCCTTCATAACGGTTTGCGGCCTTGTGCTGACGTTTCTTCATCTTCGATTTTTTACGCTTCGGGACTGCCATATCCAACTCCTTACTGTAAGTGGTTTTTGCAATACATTTCAACCGTTCTGCCGGTTACATTTCCATAATATACAACCTTGACACGTTTTTTTCAACCCGGCGACGCGCCCCTCCCCAAAAAAACTTTTCAAAGCGGCTTGACAATCTGCTTTTCTGTGGTAAATGTTATCTCCGGAAAATGGGAATCAAAGGTTTTTCGCCCCAAAAATAAAAAACTTCACGCAAACATGACCGGGAGGATTTTTATGGAAAACATGGACATTCAGGCCCTGCAGCAGCTCGTCCGCAGCAAGAGCGCCGCGCTGGAGCTGGTCAAAACCGAGATCGGACGGATCGTTTCCGGGCAGGAACATCTGGTCAAACAACTGATTCTAGCCATGATCGCCAACGGGCACGTCCTGCTCGAAGGCGTCCCCGGCCTGGCCAAGACTTTGGCCGTCCGCACGCTGGCCGGAACCCTTGACGGAAGTTTTTCGCGCCTGCAATTCCCCCCGGATCTGCTCCCCGCCGACCTGATCGGCACACGCATCTACGATGTCAAAACCGGTGAATTTTCCACCAAAATCGGCCCCGTCTACGCCAACTTCGTGCTCGCGGACGAAATCAACCGCGCCCCCGCAAAAGTCCAAAGCGCCCTCCTCGAATGCATGCAGGAGCGGCAGATCACCATCGCCGGAGAGAGCACCCGGTTGCCCGATCCCTTCCTCGTGCTCGCCACCCAGAATCCCATCGAACAGGAAGGCACTTATCCGCTTCCGGAAGCCCAGCTCGACCGGTTCATGTTCAAAGTCAAGGTGGACTATCCGTCCCGTGCCGAGGAAATGCAGGTGGTCGAGCACATGGCGCACACCGCCGAGTTCGACAAACCCGTGGCGGTGGCGACACTCGACGAGATTCGCGCTGCCCGGGAGATCGTGGACAAGATTTACATTGACGAGAAAATCATCGAATACATTCTGGACATCATCACCGCCGCGCGGCCCGGAAAGTTGCGCGACCTCTCCGCGCGGCAGAGCGAGGCGAAGCTCGACTCCATCGCCAATTACATCGAATACGGCCCCTCTCCGCGCGGTTCGATCAATCTCGCGCTGGCCGCCCGGGGCAACGCCTTCCTCGCAGGGCGCGCCTACGTCGTACCGCAGGACGTCAAGGATGTCGCCTTCGACGTGCTGCGCCACCGGCTGATTCTCACCTACGAGGCGGAGGCGGAAAATCTCACCACGGACGATGTCATTGCCCAGCTGCTTGACGAGTTGAGAACGCCGTAGAGAAGCGACACCGCCCCAAAGTCCCGTCGATGGATTCCATGTGGATCAAAAAAGGAGATTTGCGATCATGCTTCCAGCAGAACTGATGCGCCAGATTCGCAGGCTGGAGCTGCGTACCGACCTCGCCGTCGAAGAACTTGTCGGCGGCGCCTACCGCAGCGTATTCAAAGGCCGCGGCATTGAATTTGACGAAGTGCGGGAATATACCGCCGATGACGACGTGCGCGACATCGACTGGAACGTTTCCGCCCGTTTCGGTCGGCCGTTTATCAAAAAATACATGGAAGAGCGCAAACTGGACGTCCTATTCATGGTCGATCTATCCCGCTCCGGCGACTTCGGAGAGGCGGGGCGCAGCAAACGCGAGGCCGCCGCGCTCTTCGCGGCGACGCTGGCGTTCAGCGCGGGAGCCAACGGCGACAAAGTCGGGACACTGCTTTTCACCGACCGAATGGAAAAATTTCTTCCGCTGCGCAGCGGAAGAAAGCATTCCCTGCGATTGATCCGCGATTTGCTGGCATACGAACCGGAGTCGCCGGGAACGGACATCGCCCTGGCACTGCAGGAAGCGGACAACCTGCTGGATAAAAAATCGGTGGTTTTTCTCATCAGCGATTTCGCTGTGGAGAAGGATTTTTCACGGGAACTGAAAATTCTCCGCCGCAAACACGATGTGATTGCCGTGCGGATTTTGGACCCGTCCGAACAGAATTTTCCCTTCGGCAGCGCGGTCAGGATCATCGATTCGGAATCCGGACGGGAAGTTTTTTATCCGGGAACCCGGCGCGGAGGCGCGGCATTGCGCACAGCGTTCGAGCAGCAGAAACGCAAAATCCGGCAGCTTTGCGACAGTTCCCGCGTGGATCTGATCGACATTGATCCGTCCGGCGACATCATCAAACCGGTACTGGCATTCTTCGAGCGCCGGGGCAAACGCGCGGGCAGAGGAAGGTAGGCTCTTATTATGATTGCAAAATACAAAAATACCGCCATCGCGGACGGGACGGAACCAAGTTCCACCGCCGGATTCCAAGATTCCGGCAGGTGCGGAACAAAATTTGGCAAGCGGCTTCTCCTCTCGGCGGCAAGTATCGTATTGCTGGCGCTGGGGGTCTTCGCAGTCGTGCTGGCCGGACATTTTCTCAGTCTCCGCGATGCGCTCCCGGACAAAGCGGGGGAAGTAGTCATCACCCCCGACAGCGGCTTCGAGCCGGGCGAAAAAATTGAAGCGAAGATGGAGCTTACGCTGCCGGTGGCGGCGAAGATCGAAGCGATTTCGGTGCGTTGCGCCGAGGGCATGATTATTTCCGGGACGCCGAAAGAGACGACACTGGAACGCTCGCTGCGGAAGAAAAAAATCGCGATCCGCTTTTTCCTCCGGGTCATGCGTGCAGGAGAAATCAAGCCGGGAACGCTTTTTTACACCGTCAAACTCGGCGGCAAGGAACAGAAATTGGAAGCCGCCATCCCCGCCATGTCGCTCAAATTGGAAAAAGATGCACCCAAAGATTCCGCGCTGGCCATTGCCGGAGAGATGGATCTTCGCGGCCGGGCAAAACGATACTGGCTTTATTGGGGCGCGGCCGCGCTGCTGCTCTTCGCGCTGGCGCTGCTGGTCTGGGCGATTCGCCGCGGACGGCGGGACGCGGCGCTGGCAATGCGGATCACGCCGGAGGACGAGGCGTTCTCCGAATTGACCGAAATCAAACTTCAAACCTTGAACGGCACGCTGCAGCCTGCGCAGGGGTTCCTGCGGTTGACCGGTACGGTGCGCCGCTTTCTCACGCGCGCTCTGGGGCTGCCCGCATTAACCTGTACGACACGGGAATTTCTCGACCGTGCGGCGGCGTCGGAGCGACTCTCGGGGACACAGAAACCATTTTTGCGCAACTTTCTGGCGATCGCCGATCTGGTAAAATTCGCAAAAGGAGACGTAAGTGGCGACCAGTTGCTCTCCGCCGTGGATGAAGCGGGAAAACTTGTCGAAGATTATCGGAACGAAAAAGCGACCGCGGAGGCCGCCGCCAAGGAAATGGCGCCCTCTCCCGGAAAGGAGGCGTAAGTCATGTTTGAATTCGCCTATCCAAAACTGCTCTGGCTGCTGACACTGCTGCCGCTGCTCTACTTTTATTTGGTTTTCTTCAAACGCAATCCGGGCATTCAGCTGCCCTCGGTGGCGCCCTTTGAACGCGCGGTTCGTCACGCGGGCCGACGCCGCATGGCATACACGGAGCTGCTGTTCCTGCTGGCGCTGGGGGTGTTGATTTTCGCACTGTCCCGGCCGCGGCGGGGGGACGAGCGGACGATCCACCGCAGCAAAGGAATCGACATTGTGCTGGCGCTGGATCTCTCCGGGTCGATGGCGATTATCGACCTTCCCGCGAAAGATCTGACGGCACGCGATCTGGAGGAGCTTTTCCGGGGGGGCAAGCTGGACAATCGGCTGGAAACGGCGAAGCGGGAGTTGACGAATTTTGTCAACCGGCGCGACAACGATCGTTTCGGACTGATCGGCTTTGGTCCATTGGCATACAGCATCACGCCGCCGACACTCGACCACGGATTTCTGACCGGGCGTCTGGCGGAATTGCAGCCGGGAGCGGTCGGAGACGCCACTTCGATCGCCTCGCCGATTCTTTCGGGGGCGCGGCGGTTGAGCAAATCGCCTTCGCCCCGGCGGGTGTTGGTGCTGTTCACCGACGGGCGCAACACGGCGGACGCGGCGGTGACGCCGCTGCAGGCGGCGGAATTGGCGAAAAGCGTCAATGTGATCGTACATACGGTCGGGATCGGCGGAGGGCGCGGGATTGTGCCGCAGGAATTCATGGGTCAGGTTCGTTATGTGCCCATTCAGGATGAATTTGACGAAGCGCTGCTCAAAGAGATCGCGCAGAAAACGAATGGCCGTTATTTCCATGCGGCGGACGCCGACGGGCTGAAGATTGTCATGCGCGAGATTGACAAGCTTGAAAAACGTGAATTTGAGCAGCCGCGTTACATGGAATATCAGGAATATTCGAGCATTTTCATGGCGCTTGGTTTTATCGTTCTGCTCATTGCGATTGCGATGGACCGCACGTTGCTTCTGCGTCTTCCCTGAGAAGCAGCGAGGATCCGGCGGGCGCAAGATGGGATGCGAAAAAAATTCTTGCGGGATGGCCGGCGGGATGAAAAATTCCGGTTCAGAGTCCCAAAAGGAGCGGAAACCGACTTGAAAAAAAGAAAAAACGGGGCATATTGATAGCATTTTGAATGTGCTCCGGTAGCTCAGTGGATAGAGCAACTGCCTTCTAAGCAGTTGGTCGCGGGTTCAATTCCCGCCCGGGGTACCATTTTTTGAGCTCAAAAGTCGATTATAGCGTTGTTTTAAACTTGCTTTTTTGCTTCTTGGTGTATCCTTTTCCGATGCGGGCGTATTTCCGGTATGGAAAAAAGTTGGCCTGAGGGCTTGAAAAATCAGGCAAGCACTTCTAATGTGTTGTTGACTAAAACAATTCAAAAGGAGGCTTGCCATGATTGAGAATA
>JAQUYX010000022.1:25958-28866 GCA_028691615.1 Victivallaceae bacterium | reverse complement strand
CCCGCCGCTCCCGACGGCGCGGGAAGAAAGGCCCCCCCCTTCCGGGTCGGCATTGTCAGCCGGCTGCGCCAGATCGACTACAAAGGCCACGGCCCGCTGATGCGCGGCATGGCCGCGGAACCGCCGGAGCAGCGTGACTGGAAACTCTGCGTCGCCGGTACGGGGCCGGCCTATTGGCCGATGCGTTACTATGCGCATAAACTCAAGATTTCCGACCGGGTCGAATTTCTCGGGCAGGTGGAGGACATGCCGGAATTTCTCCGTTCGCTGGATATGCTCGTGCTCGGAACCACCTATGAGACGTTCGGATTGGCGCTGGCCGAGGCAATGGCCACCGCGCTGCCGGTGGCCGCCGTGCGCATGGGCGGCATGAAGGAGGTGGTCGGCGAAGACGGCCGCTGCGGGGAACTGTGTTCCCCCTTCGAACGCGAAAAGCTCGTCGGGGCGGTCGAACGCTGCAAAAACGATCCCGCGCGCGCGACCGCCATGGGCCGGGCCGGGCTCGAACGGGTTCGGGAAAAGTTTTCCATCGCCGCCATGACGGACGGGATTTTGAATTGTTATCGTGAGGTGCTCGCATGAGATTCGTACCAATTCTGATGTTCCACCGGGTCGCCGACATTCCCGGCGACCGCAACGCTATGCCGCCGAAGATGTTTGAGGCGCGAATGGAATATCTCGCCTCCCACAACTTTCACACCATCGGATTCGACGATCTGCTCGGCGGCGCGCCGCTCCCGGAGCGTCCGGTGCTGCTCACCTTCGACGACGGCTGCCGCGACGTCTTCACCGAAGCCATGCCATGCATGCTCCGGCACGGCATGACCGCGACCGTCTTTATGGTTTCCGGCGCGGTCGGCAAGACCAACGCGTGGGAAACGGACAAGGCACCTTCGCCGATGATGAGCGCAGAGGAGCTGCAAAACTGGCACCGTCACGGCTTCACCGTCGGCGCGCACACCGTGGATCATAAGCCGCTGAATCCGTTGCTCTCCGACGCGGAAATCGAGCGAGAACTCACCGAGAGCCGCCGCGCGCTGGAGGAAATTTTGAATGCGCCGGTGGATTTTTTCGCCTACCCCTACGGGATTTTCGATGCGAGAGCCAAGCGACTGACCGCCAAACATTTCCGCGCCGCTGCCGCAATCACGGATAATGTCCCGCTCGCGCACTTCGACCGTTACGCCATTTTGCGCATTGCCGTCAGCTCCAAGGAGTCGCTCAACGAGTTCAAGCTCAAAGTCTCCTCCTTCGCGCCGCTTCTGGTCGCCGGAAAACGCATTGAAGCGGACGTCCGAATGCTGCGAAAACGCATTTTCGGCCGCTGACTTGCGGGGGGGGGCGCGGAACACCATGAATCTATTGCTTATGCATCCTGAGGAAATTGACGGCAGCTTCGCCCGCATCCGGGGCGAACGGGTTCGTCATCTGGAACGCATCGGCGGACAATGCCGCGCGGGGATTCTCGGCGGCGGCATCGGTCATGCCAAAGTTTTGGAACAAAATCCCGCCGACGAAACCGCCCTGCTGGAGCTGGACGCCTGCGCCGAATTGCCGCCGCCGCCGCTGCCGGTCACGCTAGTCATGGCGCTGCCGCGCCCGAAAACGTTGCGCAAAGCAATCGCCTGCGCGGTTTCCATGGGGGTCAAGGAGCTGCATTTTCTTCAGAGTTTTAAGGTGGAAAAAAGCTATTGGACCAGTCCGTTTTTGAAGCCGGATTTCCTCGCGGCGGAAACCTTCGACGCGCTGATGCAGGCGGTGGACACGATCCCGGCACGTTTTTTCTTCCACCGGCAATTCAAACCGTTCGTCGAGGACGAGCTTCCGGGACTCTGCCGGGGCCGTCTGGTGGCCGCCGCCCATCCCGGCGGCAAGCTCCGGCTTGCCGACCTGCCGCCCCCCGGAGAAACCCCTGCGGAAAGCGTGCTGCTCCTCGGCCCGGAAGGGGGATGGACAGAGTATGAATACCAAAAGCTTCTGGCGTGTTCCAACACCGCATCCGGCGTGACTTTGGGGAGGCGCATCCTCCGCACGGAGTTTGCCCTCGCACGGCTTCTGGGCGCCCTCTCGGATCGCGCAATCGACTCGGATCAGCCTTTCCGCTGAGCAAAGAGCCAATCGAAATTGGCCGGATCGGCAAACGCCGGAACCCACGAGTCATGTCCGCGTCCGGGCACTTCCACATAACGCACGGAACTGCCGGCAGCGCGCAGCGCGGCAACCATCTTGCGCGTGAGATCGGGCGACACCACCTGATCGAACGAACCGTGATAGGTAAGCAGCGGCAGTTTGGCAAGTTTCACCGCATTCTTCGGGTCGCCCCCTCCGCAGACCGGAAACGCTCCGGCAAAAAGCTCCGGCCGCCGGGAAATTGCATCCCAAGTACCGAATCCGCCCATGGAGACGCCGGAAATATAAACCCGCGTGGCGTCCGCATGATATTCTTTGATTTTTTCCGCGACCAGACGCAATGCCGTATCCAGGACGGGGGTGATTTCCGGGGGCTGCACCACCTCTTTCACACTCCAGGGAATGCCGGTCCACATCTGCTGCGCGGGGCACTGGGGCGCCAGAAGGACGCAGGAAATGCGGCGCTCTTCCAGATACGCCAGATACTCTGCGACTCCGTTGCACAGCTGGGACACATTGTTTTCGCCGCGTTCCCCGGCGCCGTGCAGAAAGAGCAGAACCGCCGGAGCGGTCTTCGGGTCGGAATGAAAAACTTTTTCGCAATAACGCAAATCGTCGAATGTCTTTTGTTCGACCCGATAACGCTCCAAAACTTCCTGCTGAGTCATGCTGTCCACCCTTTCGGCGGCAATGTTGTTCTTTCCCGGCGGCTCTGTCCGAACGGTACTGCCGTCACACCAAGACGGTACTGCAAAAAGTCCCGTCGATGGATTCCGGA
>JAQUYX010000022.1:0-25858 GCA_028691615.1 Victivallaceae bacterium | reverse complement strand
TGGATCGGGAATAGAATGAAATGGTGGTTTTGAGCGTCGCTACTCGAAGAGTAACGACCGAAAAGCCACCGTTTCAGGCTTTTTCCGAGCCGCCAAAAGACGCGGCGCGACGTTTGGCAGTGCCGTCCAAGACGGTACTGCAAAAAGTCCCGTCGATGGATTCCGGATGGATCGGGAATAGAATGAAATGGTGGTTTTGAGCGTCGCTACTCGAAGAGTAACGACCGAAAAGCCACCGTTTCAGGCTTTTTCCGAGCCGCCAAAAGACGCGGCGCGACGTTTGGCAGTGCCGTCTATTTACTATAACGCTTTGGAAAATAATTTGCAAATCCCGGCGACAGAAGATATATTATTAGTGATATATAAATCATTTTTCAGGAAACCATCATGAAGATTCTTCTGATTGAAGACGATCTGAAAACAGCCCAATTCGTCCAGAAGGGGTTGGAGGAGGCCGGATACTCGGTCATCTCCGCAGCCGACGGTCAGGAGGGACTGGCCATGGCCGGAAGCGAGACGTTCGATCTGGCGATTGTCGACGTCATGCTGCCGCTGGTGGACGGATTCACCATCATCGAAAAGATGCGGGCCAACGCGGTCAACGCACCGGTGATCGTGCTGAGCGCACGCTCCTCCGTCGACGACAAAGTGCGTGGACTTTATGCCGGAGGCGACATCTACATGGTCAAACCATTCTCCTTTACGGAACTACTGGCCAACATTCAGGCGCAGCTCCGGCGCAGCTGCATCGGCACCGAGCCGACCCTGCTGCGGGCAGGAGATCTGTCGATCGATCTGATCCGGCGCAAAGTCACCCGCGCAGGGAAACCGATCGAACTGCAGCCCAAAGAGTTCCAACTGCTCGAATACCTCGTGCGCAACCGCACCAGAGTGGTCACAAAGACCATGATTATGGAACATGTCTGGAACTACAATTTCGATCCGAAAACCAATATCGTCGAGGCGCGCATCTACAAACTCCGGGAAAAAATCGACAAAGGGTTTGACACGGAGCTGATCCGCACCGTACATGGCGTCGGATACGTCATAGAATGATCCTGCGATCGCTTCGAACCAAAGTCGCCCTCGGATATTTTCTGCTCTACATCGTCTCCTGTTCCGCGATTTACGCAGCGGTCATCTGGGTCGTCCGCTTCCAGCTGAGCGCGGCGGCCGATGCGGAAAACCGGCGGCTGGCCGCGGAACTTTTGAACACCGCGCTGCTGCCGCCGCGGATGGAACGCTTCGGCACAATGATTTCCGCCGGCGACGCCCCCGCGGAGGAATTGGCGAAAATCCGCGCGCAACTCTCGAAATTCCGCCTCTGTTATGTCTTTGCCAGCAACGGCCCGACCCGCAAATATTACACCTTCTTCGGCTTTCAGAACGGGCGTTTCCTTGCCGCGCGCGTCGAGCGTTCCGGCAGCATCCACAGCCGGGAACTTCATCTGGAAGGCAACCACAACAATATTCTTTCCGCCATCCGCAGCAAGATCGACCAAGTCGGCACGGGAAATTTATCCATCCGCCATCTGACGGCCTCCCCCGTTCGCGCCCGGAAGCCGGGGCCGCGCTTCTTCGTCCGCGATTCCGGCAAATTGCGCGGGTTTTGCTTCCTTCTCCCGGACGGCTCCGGCTTTGAACTTCTGCGCAACTTCGAACCGGTCAATCAGCGGCTGAAAGATTATTCGCTGCTCTTCGCGGCGGTGACGCTTGCCATCGGAATCTTCGGGTGCGCGGCCGGCTGGCTTCTGGCGGCGAGTTTCACCGGCAGTATCCGCAAAGTCGGACTGGTGATGGATGAAATCGCCTCCGGCGACTACCGCTGCCGCGTCTCCCTCTCTCGCTGCGAAGTCGAAATTCAGGAGCTGGCGGACCGCTTCAACCGGATGAACGCCAAAACCGAATCGCTCCTCGAAGAACTGCGCATGGTCAGCGACAACATCGCCCACGAGCTGCGCACCCCGCTGACCCGCATGAAGGGAATGCTCGAAATCGCCCTCACCAGCCGCGACACCAACGCCGTCGACTATCATCAGGTCTGCGGCGACGTCGCGCTGGAATGCGAGAAAATGAAGGAACTCATCGGCGAAATGCTGGAGATCACGCGGGTCAATTCCATGCAGGAAATCCTGCGCCCGTCGGCGGTCGATCTGGTGGATTTCCTTTCCGACCTCTTCGATCTGATGGAGCCGCTGGCCGAAGAAAAAGCCATCGACTTCACCCTTTCGCTTCCCGAAGATCATGCCCATTGTGTGATCGCCGCCGATTTGGGAAAATTGCAGCGCGTGATCGGAAATCTGCTCGGCAACGCCTTCAAATACACCCCCGAAGGCGGCGCCGTCCGCATGTTCCTGAAGCACACCGGCAAAGAGGCGCGCATCGGCGTTCAGGATACCGGCTGCGGCATCGAGCCTGCCGAAATCCCCGAAATTTTCACACGGTTCCGGCGCGGCAGCCGCACCCGTGGCATCTCCGGCAACGGCCTCGGTCTGGCGCTGGTCAAAGCGATCGTCGAAGCGCACAAATGGCGCATTCAGGTCGAAAGCACTCCCGGAAAAGGGAGTTTATTCACCGTGGTGATTCCCCTCGATCCGGCACCGGCAGCGTAGCTCCGGCCTCGTGCTTTTCCGTAGCTGCCGCCTCGTCGTGCGTTTCGGCGACTCTGGCGGCGGACATGATGTGCGCGATCAATTCCGACCGGGCGCGCGACCAATCCCGGGCGCGGACAAGCCGAACTAGTTTCAGCCGTTCCTTGAGCGGATCGAAATTGCTCTGCATATAATTATGCAAATGCCGATACGGTGCGCAGCGCAGAATCAGTTTTTTCAACTCCTCCCCGAGACAGCAGTTAGAGCAGGAATCGGCGATCAGCGTATGAAATTCTTCATCCGCCGACACGGCGCGGCTGCGATCGGTGCGCAAATCGGCAAAGATCTTCTCCAATTCCGCCAGACGCTCGTCCGGGATTCTCCCCGCCGCATTGGTCAACGCAAGGCACTCGATCATCGTCCGGCATTCGAAAAGATCGCCGATCTCCTTGGCGGAGGCCTGCCGCACCCGCGCCCCGCGCCCCGGCAGCAACTCGATCAATTCCGCTTCCGCCAGCCGCCGAAGCGTTTCGCGCACCGGGGTGCGGCTCACCCCGAACCGGCGGGAGAGTTCCTCCTCGGCCAGTCGACTGCCCGCCGGAAACTCGCCGCGCACAATCATCGAAGTGATCCGCAGGTACGTCTGTTCGGCCAAAGAAATTTTTTCGATCTTTTCCACTGTTTTCACCGCGCCCGCCCCGAAGATCAAGGAAAACGCCGGATTTTGGGGATCAGTTCTGCAAATCGTCGAAGCTCAACACCCCGACATTCGCGTCGGCAAAGACCTTCGACGCCGCCGCCGCGTCGTCAAACCGGAACACCATCGCCGCCTTCCCCTTACAGCCGAAGGGAAACGCATACATGTATTCGACATTAAGCGCGCTCCTGCCGGCGATCTCCAGAAGATCCGCCAGTCCCCCGGCGCGATCCTCGACCAGCAGCGCGACCACATCGGTCACTTTAACCGCGAACCCCGCCTGCTCCAACACCTCGCGCGCCTTCTCCCACTCCGGCAGAAGCAAACGCAAAATGCCGAACTCGCGCGTGTCGGCCAACGACAGCGTCCGAATGCTCAAATGGTTCTTCTTCAAAACCTGACAAGCGGCATTGAGGCTGCCGGGTTTGTTTTCCATAAAAACCGAGAGCTGCTTGATGGTCATTTGAGACCTCCCTTTCTGCCCAGTTTGAACGCCGCAAGATTCATCTCAAGCACTTTGGCCGGAAGGAATTTCGCAATTCCGTCCAGCAGCGCCTGCTCCGGAATATCCAGATGCCGGCTCAATGCGCCGAGCATCAGCACATTCGCACACTTCGGATTGGACAATTCGCCGATCGGCTCGTCCTCCGGGCGGATCACCGTCCCCCCTTCGCGCAACCGGTGAAGATTGATCTGGGTCTGCGTGGAATCCAGCGACACCAGCAGATCCGCCTCCCCTTCGGGAATCATCGGGCTGGCGATCTCCTCGCCGAACCGGATCTCGCTGGAAACCGAACCGCCCCGCTGACTCATCCCGTGCACTTCGCTTTTCTTGACGTCGTAGCCCTCGTGAAAGAGGACGTCCGCAAGAATATCCGTCAACTTGAGCACACCCTGTCCGCCCAGCCCGGCGACAATCACATTCGTTACTTTTTTCATTCTATTTGCCCGCCTCCCTGAGCTTCTTTTCCTGCGCCGCCGCCAGAATGCAAGGCCTCCGGCAGATGATGACGCTCAAATCGTTCGACGCCAGACGCTCCTGCACCAGACTGCGGAATTTCTCCGTTTCCAGCGTCGAATCGCAGACGTCCAAATGATCCACCCCGGCCGCCTTCACCAGCGCGTCAATCGAAACACGGTGCTCCGTGCGGGTGTGGTCCAGTTTGCGTCCCGTGCCGGGATGCTCCTGAAGACCGGTCATCGCGGTGGTCGAATTGTCCAGAATCACCAGCAGATGCCCGGTCGCCGGACGGTTGTAAACCATCTCCACCAGACCGTTGATCCCCGTATGCAAAAACGTGCTGTCCCCAATCACGCTGACCACGCGCCGCGCATCCTTCTCCGGCAGCACATGACGCATCCCAAGTCCGGTCGGAATGCTCGCGCCCATGCAGACACAGGTGTCCACCGCGCTGAACGGCGGAAGCACCCCCAGCGTGTAACAGCCGATGTCGCCGGCCACAATGCAGCCCAGATCGCGCAGCACCTCGTAGCTTTTGCGGTGGGGACACCCTACGCACAACTGCGGCGGCTTGCCCGCCGGAGCCGGCGCCTCGTCCTCGGCGGCACCGGAAATAATCCGCCGAACCCGCCCGACGTTAAGCTCGCCGAACCGGAACATTTCCGGTTTTCCTTCGACGGGAATAGAGTGAATCCGGCACTGTTCATAAAGGAAGGGATCGCCCTCCTCGATCACCAGACAGCGCTGGTATTTAGCGGCGAAATTGCGCATCAATTCAATCGGCGCGGGATACGTCATCTTCAGATGCAGCATTCCCGCCTCGGGCGCCGCTTCGCGGGCATGTTCATAAGAAATCCCGGAAACAATGATCCCCAGCTCCGGCGTCCCGGACTTCTCGGTGGAAAATTCCCCGGTTTCATTGCGTTGCTCAAGGCGCCGGAGCCGGTCGCGCATATTGCGGTGGGCGACCCGGGCAAACGCCGGAATCATCACCCGGTTGCGGATGTCCTTGACATACCCGGTCGGACGCGGCGTCACCGGCGAACCGTCCCGGATCACCACGCACTTCGAATGGCATACGCGCGTGGTTACCCGGAAGAGCACCAGCGTGCCAAACTCCTCCGAAAGCGCAAACGCCTGCCGGAAAAGATCGTAGGCCTCCTGCGAATTGGACGGCTCCAGAAGCGGCACTCCGGCCGCCACCGCGTAACGCCGGTTGTCCTGTTCGTTCTGGCTCGACGCCATCCCGGGATCGTCGGCGGTGATCACCACCAGACCGGACGCGCCCGCGCAGGCGATGGTGAACAACGGATCGGCGGCCACATTGAGGCCGACGTGCTTCATTGTGACAAAACTTCTCGCTCCGGCGAAGGATGCGCCGATGGCCACTTCCAACGCCACTTTTTCGTTCGGCGCCCATTCCGCCTTGCCGCCGTTAAGCGCGACATTCTCAAGGATTTCCGAAGAGGGGGTGCCCGGATACCCGCACCCGAGATGCGCTCCGGCGTCGATTGCGGCAAGAGCAATGGCTTCGTTGCCGCTCAAAAAAAGTTTTTCGGACATGTGTTTTTGCTTCCTGCTTTTTCGGTCCAAAGACCTTATGTGTTGAAATAATATACCAGTCCCTCCGGAATTTTGCAAGACACCGGCCCGATTTGCCACAAAAAAACCGCCGTTTCTCCACTTTTTTCCGCCAAAGGTATTGACAAATCCTTTTCCTTGAGATATAATATTTTAAGCTGGCCACTACCTGGCCACAAAAAGAGGGGATTTCGGATGACGACAGGGACACCGGAACGCGGATTGAACATCAAAAACATTCGGACCTATGTGATCGGGCTGATCTATCGGCACGGGTTCTCCTCCGTCCGCGTCCCGTCGAGCATGGAGCTTGCCGAACGGTTCGGCGTGACCCGGCGCACCGCCCGCATCGTACTCGAAGGGCTGATCGCCGAAGGGTGGCTGATCGGGCGCAACGGCGTGGGCACCTTCACCAATCCGAAGTGCGGGTTCAAAGTCGGCAGCACGCCGCAAATGCCGCTGGTCGCGTTGAGCTTCAACTGCGGCTCCTACTTCTATTACGACCTCTATTCCGGCAAAATCTATGCGGAATGCATGCGCGCTTTGCTGGAAGCAAACTTCAACGTCTACCCCGCCATTCACGTCCCCCACACGCCCGGCACGCTCGCGCACGAGTTGGACAATGCCGGCGTGGACGCCGGAGTCTTCTGCTACCCGGAGGAGCCGGGCGATTCGATCCGGGCCTTTATCGCCTCCGGGCGTCCCTGCGTCACGATTAAAAGTCCGCTCCCCGGCGCCGACTGTGTCCAGTTTGATTATCGGAACATCATTTCCGCGCTCGCGCAGGAGGCCGCCGAAAAGGAGTATCGGCACGTCACATTCTGCCGGTCGGTCGGGCCGTTTTACTCTTATTTGCCGGAGCTTTGCGAACGTTTCGCCGCAGTCGCGCCGAAAACGCGCATTGAGATCATCGACGTCACCCCGTCCACCTATGAGGCGCGGCTGGACGAGATCTTTGCCCGCAAAACCTTGCTGCCGGATCTGCTTTTCATCGGCTGGCGCGCCCCTGTCGCCGCCCGGAATGCCCGGATTCGGTACAATGTGCCCAAAGACCGTTGCAAAATCATCGTGGACGACGAATTTGTCGTTCCCACGGATTTCACCGGAAGAATTTTTGCAATCGACAAGGCGGCGGCGGCGGCAGCGGCGGCGGAATTGCTGCGGCGGCGGCTCTGTGATCCATCGCTGCCGCCGGAGCAGAGCATCAGCGTAGAAGGCATACTCAAATCGTATCCCGAATTTATTTCCAATTTGTCATGCCAAGCGGAAGGCAAGGAGGTCTGTCCGAAAAAGAACAGAGAATGAAAAAGGGACGGAAACCGCGGCAACGGTCCCGTCCCATACCGATCGCATCGTTGAAAAAGACGCAACACAACCGGCGAAGGCCAAAATAACCCCCTTCGCCCGAAAAAGCAAGGAGTATCATGAAAACGATTCACGATTTTTTCCGGCAAAGGGCGCGTTTCACCCTGATCGAACTCTTGGTGGTCATCGCGATCATCGCGATTCTCGCGGGAATGCTGCTGCCCGCCTTGAATCAGGCGAGAGCCAAGGCGCGCAGCATCAAATGCACGGCGCTGCTCAAAGAACTCGGCATGGCCAATCACTTCTACATGAGCGACAATCTTGATTATTTCGTCGGCGGCCCCACCGAGTCCGCCACGAATACAAGCACTTGGATGCAAACCCTCGATCCGTACATCAAGAACTCCGGGCGCGTCTCCCGCTTCAACTGCCCCGACCGCCCGGAAAAGCAGTACGGGCTGCATGAAAATTACCGCCGCAGCAAGCGCATTGGACTGACGAAAATCAAATGCGGCCGCGACAATGTCGTTCGTTCCGCCGCCGCCGGCTACACTCTGGACAATTACGTCGTGTTCATGGACGCCGAATGGCCGAATTTCTCCAGCTGGAACGCCGGTTGCTTCGGCGTCGATACCGCCAAAAACGATCCCTATCTGGTCTGGAAGCGCCACGGCAACGTCGCCAACGCCGCGCTCCCCGACGGCCATGTTGAAAAGAACACCTCCCCCAAATACAACGGCGCACGCACGACCGTCAATTCCTCCGACCCGTCGGTCACCTGGTGGTAATTCTATGACACAATCCATGCTTTCGCTTCTCTTGGCGCTGCTGACCCTCGGCGCGGTGGCAACAGACAAAACCACTCCAGCCGATGCGCAATGGAGTAAAGAGGGGTTTCAGGGGGCCTTCCAAGTGGAGAACGGCAAGTTCTTCTACGATTCGGCCAAGGCCAATGCCAACGAAAAATACCGCTGGGCACGTGTGAGCGATCCACGCAATCTTGCGGGGGATTTTCGTGCCCGTCTGGCGTACACCATTGCTTTTCTGCACCACTACAACGGGTTT
The DNA here is from genome assembly GCA_028691615.1 of Victivallaceae bacterium. Lineage (GTDB taxonomy): Bacteria > Verrucomicrobiota > Lentisphaeria > Victivallales > Victivallaceae > JAQUYX01. Next base: position 17,658 of record JAQUYX010000022.1, on the reverse strand, counting down.
GAGCTGGAGGTGCGAAGCCTTGAAAAGGACGCGTTTCTCGTCACGCTTCGCCGCGAACAGAAAGCGCAGGGCAAACATCAGCTCCTCGCCACCGTTTCCGGCAAAGGCCGCCAAACCGTTCGCAAAGAGATTCCGTACGGCGCCTTCATTGGCGCGCTGATCGTTCGGCGCGAGAAGGGAAAGCTCATTCTGGAAGCGGAAAACTCCAAAGGCGCGGTCAGTCCCGTGCTGGAAATCGCCGATTTCCCCGCCGCGCCGGCCAAAGCCGCCGTCAAATTCTCCTCTCCGGCGCGTACCCAGAGCAAAGTTGAAATCCGCGAATTTTCCGCCGAAAGCAAAACACAGCTTTCCCACGCGCAGTATCCGGTTTTCGCGCCCGTCCGCAAAATTTCCACGGCTGAATTGCTGGATTCCAAGCGCGCCAAGGTGCTGCCGGACGGCACGATTTCCATCGAGCATGGCGGCAGAGCCGTTCTGGTTCTGAATATGCCATCCCACCTCAAGAATATCCGGCTCCATCTCCCCGCGGAGGGCGCGCTCAAAGTCACCGCCGTCCCGGTCGGCCGCAACGAGCCGACCGTCGTCGGGGAAGCCATTCTCTGGGATGAAACGGCGCAGCCGGAAGGCTTGCGCGAACGGATCATCGCGCCCGGAGGGTTTCTCACACGCCACCCATTTGCGCGCAAATGGGACTATCCGCTTCTGACCGAAAACACGCCATTGTTTCTTACCATTGAACCGGCCGGCAAAGAAAAAGTCCGCATCGGGGCAATGACACTTCACGCCGCCGCAATGCTTCCCGGCGAACCGCAGATTTTCCCGCCCTCCAACGCCTCCTTCGACCGCTCCGGCCTCCTCGTGCCCCCGGCAAAGGGCGAATCGATCGCACTCTCCGGCAAGCCCCTTCCGCTTCGCTCCGGCGACCAGCTGGACGGCAAATTCGTAGTCGCGCCGCACCTGTTGTCAGCCAAGCGCGACGGCTTCACCTTTCCGGTGGGGCGACAAATCGACGCAGTTGAAGTCGTTCACACCGCCGGACGGCAGCTTGCCGGGGAAACGCCAATTCCGGCGGCGTATCAATTTCTTTACGACGACAACTCCACCGCGACGGAATTTGTGACGCTGCGCTGGAACACCGGAATCTACCACAGTGATTTTCTTCCGCGCGGCAGCGCCGACTACACCTGGTGGGGACCGGTGGGCTTTCCCCGCTGCGAACTGATCGCCTTTCCGCGCGGCGCCTACGGGCAAAGCTATGACGGAGCGTACCGGACGATGCTGGTCAACCCGCATCCGGAACGCAAGGTGAAAAATCTGTCGCTCTACCGTATGCCGGGAAACACCTCCGAATTTCTGCTCCTCTCCATGCGGCTGCTGGAACGCGGCACGCTGACGCTCGGCGCGGTCGAGCCGAAAGACACCCAATGGACGGCGAACACCCGCGTTCCGGTGCAATTTTTTCTCTGGTCGCCCGGCGGCAGGGAACTGCCCGAAGGACTCCGACCGGCGATGCTTTGCCGCGGAAAAACCAAAATTCCGGCCGGAGAGGTCTCCTTTGTCCGCAAAGGCCAATATTCCTACGGCCAATTCGATTGTCCCGTCCCCGCCAACCGGACGCTCCCGCCCGGTCCGGCGCAACTGGTCGCCGCAGGCGTCTCTTCTCCGCTGCTCGGAGTGATGCCCGAAGGAAAACAAAATTTTCATTACAGCATGATCTGCGGACCGAACGAGGCGCGCGCCGATTTCGAACGCATGCGGCGCATCGGGTTCGATACGGTCAAACTGGTCATCCCCTGGTCGGAGGAGAAGCCCGGCATGGTTCGTTTCCCCGGCCATGAAACCTATCTGGAACGGATCACCTCAAACCAGCTGCAATTCTCCATTCGCAATCACATCCGCTTCAAACGCGGACCGGAATATTTTGCGAAACAAGCGGTGTTCCAGCAGCGGTACGCCCCGGGGAAACCGGTCGAAGAGCGGCCGCAGATCGATCCGGCCGATCCGTGGACGGTCGAGCGGATTGTCAACCTTTACCGGGAAACGGCGCGGTTTGCCCGCGCCAAAAACGCGGTGAGCATCAACGTCAACTACGGACTGCGCCCGGAGACCGGGCTGGGCAGAATCGACATGGGCGCGGCGTCGCTGGCCATGTTCCGAAAACGCCTGGGCAAAAACTTTTCACTGGCGGAGATCAACCGGAACACGAAGAGACACTATGCTTCCTTCGAAGAGATCGTCCCGCTCGACCTTTACACCGACGCAAGCGGTTTTCTGCTGCGCGAATATTTGCGTATGCACCATGAAAATCTCGCTTCCGCCCAGCGCAAAGTCATGCAGGCGATCCGCGAAGAGGGGTATCAGGGACATCTGGTTTCGAATGTGAGTTTTCACCCCATCGAACAGAAACTCATCGGCGCGAACACCGGAGCGTATCTACGTCTCTCCAAAGAGTTTCCTCCGGCCGCGCTCTACCACGAGACCAGCGACCGTTACAGCCTTAGTTTCGTCAAATTCCTCTCCTCCAAGCGCACGCTCAATCTGCCCTACGGCGACGAAGGGTGTCTGACCCCGCCGCCCGATCTGCAGAACCGCATGGCTTATCTCTGGATGGGAACCATGCAGTGCTTCGACGCGCTCTGCTGTCAGTGGTTCGGCGGCAAACCCGGAATGCTCAATGTCGCGGCGATCAAGCCGTTTCACGCGATGCTTTACGAAGCGGAATATCTGCCGGACGACTTTCAGCTGGCGCTGGCGCTCGATTCCGGGTTCGCCGAGGCGCCGGAAACCGTGCGCAGCCGCCTGCACGGGCGCACGGGAAGCCATTACGGGCTGATCAACACGCTCCGGGAATTGAATTTGAACGCCGATCGCTACTGGATCGACGAATTTCCGGAACTGGACAAAAACGCGCGGCACCGACTGATGATCGACGACATCTCCCGCGCGATCTCGCCCGCGTTCGGCGCAAGGATCGAGAAGTTCGTGCGCGACGGCGGAGTGTTTCTGGCCTCCTCCGAGACGGACCGGTGCAACCATCACGCCTTTCTCAAGCGGTTCGGCATCGACCCGGCGAAGAGCGCGCCCGGTGCAATTGTCCGCAAAACCGCAGGCAAAGGCATGGTGATTCTGCGCAATGCCCGCTGGGAGACCGGCAGCTGGGATCCCGGACTGGCCGAGGCGAAACGCCGGAACATTTCCACGCTCATCACGGAGGCGGGGAAATTCCTCCCCAATGTAAAGTCGGACAAGGCGAACGTGGCAGTCACGCCCTATCGCGCCAAAAACGGCGATCTTCTGATTCAGGCGGTCAATCTGGCCGCGGCTCCCGCGCGCGTCCGCATTTCATGGAAAAAGACGATGGTCAAAGGTTCCCGCGCTTACGATCATGCCACCGGAACGTTTGTCGAAGGAACGGACGACGGACGTTATCGCAGTGCCGATTTTGAAATCATGCCGATGAATGCAACAGTTATCTCAGTGAAAGAAAACGCAGAAAAATGAGTTCTTTTCTTCTTCTTGGCACCGGTGCATGCGAAGGCGTGCCGGCTCCCTTCTGCACTTGCGATCTTTGCCGGTACGCCCGTGCACACGGCGGCAAAGACGTCCGCAAACGGTTCAGTGTGCTGGTCAATGAGGATACGCTGATCGATTTCGGCCCCGACGCCGCGCGCGCCTTCCGGGAGCACGCGGTGGACGAGACGGCGATCCGCCGGATTCTGGTCACCCACTCGCATTGCGACCATTTTCAGCCGATGGAGCTGGTTTGGCGGGGCAGTTATTCGGAGAAGCCGCCTCTGACGCTCTATTCGGGGCCGGAAGTGCGGGCAAAATTGGCGGAAGGAATTGCGCACGAACTGCATTGCGGAAGTTCGACGGGCATAGTCGAAGTCGACCTTGTGCCCGGCAAGTCTGTTGTCGACGACAAATGGACCATTCTGCCCATCCGGGCCACGCATGGAGATCGCGGGGAGTGCGCATTCAACTACCTTCTGACCGCCCCGGACGGGCATAAACTCTTGATTCTCTCCGACACCGGCTGGTGGTGCGCTCCTTCGTGGGAATCGGTGGAAAACGCCCAAGCAGACGCGGCTGTCATTGAAATGAGTTACGGGATTCACGATCCCTACGCCGACGAACGAAGAACCCATCTGGGGGCGCGCGCCGCATTGGATTTCATCGCGGAACTCAAACGAAGAAACGCGCTCCGCGAAGGGGCAGTCGTAGTGACCGCGCATATTTCCCACTGCTCGAACACCCGCCACGAGGAGTTGGAGCGCTGGTTTGCCAAAACGCCGCTGCGCCCCGGATACGACGGATTGCGCGTCGAGTTTTAAGACGAAACTTCTTTTGTCCGCGCCGTCTTGATGGGGCGCAGGAAATCGTTCTTTTCGGGATTTTTTCCAAAGCTTTGGTTGCATCCGGCATTCCAGAATGGTAAATTACCAGTATGCAAAAAAAAGAATAGAAATCCCGGATGGAGCAGAGAGCTTGCTCGAAAGGAGTGTTCGAAAACATGAATCGACGCGATTTTTTAAAAAGTGCCCTGACCATTGCCGCGTTCGCGCCGGTGATGAAGCTGGCCGCCGGAGCGATGGCCGCCGCCGGCCTTGCTCCGAAGCAGGAGCCGCCCTCGAAGGAAAAGGTCAGCCGACGCCGTTATAAAGACACGGATCTCACGCTTCCCCTGCTTGGATTCGGTTTGATGCGCCTGCCCAAACTCCGGCCGAACGATTCCAAAATCGACCGGGTTGCGGCCAAGAAGATGATTGCGCGGGCATTTGCATCGGGCGTCAACTACTTCGACACCGCTTATATGTATCACGGCGGAGACAGCGAAAACTTCGCCGGAGAAGCGCTCAGTGACTACCCGCGCGAGAGTTATCTGCTCGCCAGCAAGATGCCCGTCGGAATGCTCAAGACGCCCGCCGACACGGAACGGATTTTCCGCGAACAGCTGGCCAAATGCCGGACCGGGTATTTTGATTTCTATTTGCTTCACAACCTGAACCGTTCCAGCTGGCCCAAAGCGGTCAAATTCAAGGTTTGGGAGTTTCTCCGGCAGCAGCAGAAGGAGGGCAAGATCCGCAAGCTCGGATTCTCCTTCCACGACACCCCGGAGTTCTTGCAGACGATCGTCTCGGCGCACGAATGGGATTTCGCCCAGATCCAGCTGAACTATCTCGACTGGACGCTTTACCGTTCGCGCGAACAATACGAGATTCTGACCGCAAAAAAAATCCCGATCATCATCATGGAACCGCTCAAGGGCGGAATGCTTGCGCGCATGAATCCAGAGGCCAGACGGATTCTGCATCAGGCCGACCCCCATGCGAGCATCGCTTCATGGGGCATTCGCTATGCGGCGTCGCTGCCGAACGTGTTGTGCGTGCTCTCCGGAATGTCCGCCGCCGATCAGGTCGAGGACAACATCCGCACGCTCTCCCCGTTGCGCGAGCTGACCGAGGAGGAGAAAAAGATGCTCCTCGGTCGCGTCGTCAGCGCGGAGCGCAAATCCGCGGCGATCGCATGCACCGGCTGCCGGTATTGCATGCCTTGTCCGGCGGACGTGGAAATTCCGAAGATCTTCGAGATTTACAACCGTTACCGCGCGCGCAAAAACCGCGATCAGTTTCTCCGGGAATACCGCGCGCTCGGCGCGGATTGCGACGCGTCGGCCTGCGTTTCCTGCGGCGCATGCCGCAGCAAATGCCCGCAGCATCTGGACATTCCCAAGGAGCTGGCGGCGATTGCGAAAACCTTTGCCGCGTTGAACAAGAATTAGATCGGTTTTTTCGATGTACAAAGGGAATCTGTTCGTGGTGGCGATGACGCCGCCGGAGATCGCCAAACTGGAGGAGATCCTCCGGGCGCGGTCGTGGGAATTTTTCGAGCAGCCGTACGCCCGGTTTCGCGCCGGTTCCGGCAAGTGCCAAATCGTTGCCTATCTGAGCGGCAAAGTGACCGTGCAGGGGCGCGACGCGGCCGAGACAATGGAATTTCTGATCGAGCCGGAGATCACCGGGGTGATCGCCGCGCCGTCGCCGGAATCGGTAAAAACCTCCGAAGTCGAACTGGATCTACGCAAACATATCGGCGTGGACGAAAGCGGCAAAGGCGATTTTTTCGGCCCGCTGGTGATCGCCGGAGTTTATTCCGACGAAAGTACCGCAGCCGCGCTGGCCGAGGCGGGCGCAAAAGATTCCAAGCTGATCAAAAAACCCGAGGTCATCGTCCGCCTGGCCGCCGAGATCCGGCGGATCACCCGGGGAAATTTCGCGGTGGTCACACTGCGCCCGGAGACCTACAACGATCTCTACGGCCGCATCGGCAATCTCAACAGGCTTCTCGCGTGGGGACATGCGCGGGCGATTGAAAACGTTCTGGAAAAAGTTCCCGACTGCCCCCGCGCCCTGTCCGACAAATTCGGCGCCGAACATCTGATTCGCAATGCGCTGATGAGCCGGGGCCGTTCGATTGAGCTGGAGCAGAGAGTGCGCGGCGAATCCGATGTGGCCGTGGCGGCGGCGAGCATCCTTGCGCGGGATCAGTTTCTGAGGATCATGGCGAAACTCTCGGAGGAGGCGGGCGTCACGCTGCCCAAGGGGGCGGGGCCGCAGGTGGTCGAGATGATGAAGAAACTTCGAAGCGAACAGGGCGACGGCATTTTTTCGAAATTGGCGAAGTTGCATTTCAAGACATGGCTTGAGCGCGACGGAGTGCGCGTGACGGAAAAATGAGCCCCCGCTTTTCCATTGGAAAAAACGCATTTCCTGCTTGACCTTTTGCCTCACGGACGGTATACTTTGAAATAAGGAGGATTTTCAAATATGAATAAGTTATGGCTTTCCGGCTTTGTCTTTCTGGTTTGCTGCGCGGTCGCGACCGCCGCGGCGGCCGAAGAGTCTGCTTCTCCGGCCAAGAGCGAGAGCGACAAAGCATATCTGCTCTCCCCGGAACGACGCGGAAGAATCCGTTCCGCCGAGTTTTTGCGCGCTGCCGCGGACGAAACCGACACGGGCAAAAAAGCGCGGCTCGCGCTGGAAGCCATTCGGGAAAACGTTGACAATCAGGCGGCATTCGCTATTCTGGACGGATTCCTGCACGGGCGCGAACTCAATGGCACGGACAAGCTGCGCATCGGCATTGAACTGATTCGAATTGCCGCGGCACACCCGGAAAAAGGCGCGTTCAATGTCGCAGTGGGGTATCCGCTGGTCGCGTTTTGCGGAGATAAAGTCCCGGAGGCCGGGCGCGTGCGCGCAAATATCATGCGTTTTCTGCTCTCGGAGAAGAAGGGATCAGCAATGCTGACCGACCGGCAATCCGGATTGTTGGATATGCTCGGCGCGGATTTGATCGAACGCAAAGAGATCCGCGCGGGTGACGAATTTTTCTCCGCTGTGCTCGACCACAACGATCCGCAGTTGCGCCAGCTTGCCGCGCCGGTGGCCATGCTTTTCTATCACGCGGCGGGCAAAGACGCTTCGGACAGCGGGCTCTGGCTCTTTTTTCCCTCCGACAAGCGCCGTTATCAGCGGAAATTCAACCGCGCGCTCGAATTGGTGGAATCCTCCGATGCGACGCTCTCGGCCAATGCGCTGGAAGGCCGGGCCGCGCTCTACGTGCGCTGCGGCCTGACGGAGCGCGCCGACAAGCTCATCGAAGACGCCATCGCCAAATCGCCCGCCGACGATTTGACCATGCTTTATCTCAAACTCACCCATCTGGCGGGAACCGGACGGATCCCACAGGCGATCGCCTTTGGATTGGCCGAGGCGAAAAAACATCCCGACGCGGTGAATTTCCCCTCCTATCTGGCGGAGTTGTATTTGGCACGCAAAGAGTATGACCACGCCATCGCCCAGGCGCGCACCGCGACAAGGCTCGCGCCGGATTCGCCCAACGTCCGATTGGCGCTGGTGCGTATGCTCACGGAAAAAGGCGACTACAAAAACGCCCTTGCGGAATTGAACAAACTCGCCTCTTCCGATTCCGAGGAAATTTATTTCAAGGCCCATTTGCTCACGCTCAACCGGCGCGGGAAAGAAGCGGTCGCCGAGTTGGACAAGCTGGCGCAGCGGGAGAATTTCACGCCGGACGCGGAATTTTTCCATCAGCGCCTTGCCGCCGCCGGCCTCGCGGGGAACCGGGAACTGGTTTTGCGCGATTACGAGCAGCTGCGCAAAAGTGGAGCGCTCAAGAATCCCATCGTCGCCAACACCGTCGGCTACACCTTTGCCGTGCTGAATATGCGCCTCCCCGAAGCAAAAAAGCTCGTCGAAAGCGCGCTCGCGGCCGACCCGGAAAACTACGCCTATCAGGACAGCATGGCGTGGGTGCTTTATCGCATGAAGGATTTCAACGCCGCGCGCCAGTTCATCCTGTTGGCCGTGCGAAATTCGGAAAAAAATGCCAGTTCAGCCTCCGCCGTCCTTCTGGAACATGCCGGAAAAATTCTGCTTGCCTGCGGCGATCGCGCCGGAGCGCGCGAATATCTGGAAAAAGCGCTCGCCGCCGTAGACGACGGCGAGATCGACCAAGAATCCGTGCGTCGGGCGCTTGAGCGCTTGAAAACGCCCGGAAAGAAGTGACCGCCATGCGTCAGGGAGAACGAACCACCTGCCCCGGCTGCGGCAATGAGGTCTTTGTGCAAAAGCAGCGCAAAGTTTTCGAAGATTTTTCATTCGGTGAGTTCCATCTGGGATGTCCGGTCTGCAAGCACGACTTCGGGGCGGAGACAGCCGAAGAGGACGACTCCGCCGCGAAGTCCGCGCGAATGCGTCTGGGCGCGCTGCTTGGCGGCGAAACAATTGCCCCCCCAGTTTCGCTCGGTGACAACGAAAAACGCTTCTGCCGCGACTGCGCGAGTTTTATTGAACATCCCTTCGGCGCACGCTGCGACCGTCACCGCCGGGAGGCCGATCCGATGGACGATTGCCCTTCGTTCGAGCCGCGACGCACCCGGAACACACAGGAACTTTCCAAGGAGTCATTGTTATGATGCGGATTCTTCTTCTCGGCGCCGGCGCGGTCGGCGGGTATTTCATCGGACACCTGGTGCGCGCCGGAGAAGCGTGCTGCGATGTGGTCGTCCGCCGCGACGCGGAAAAAATCCGCAGTTGCGGATACACCGTCGAAGCCATGAGCGGCACGTTTTCATGGCGCCCGGAACAGGTGTTTTCCTCTTCTGAGGCGGCGGCGCAGTTTCCTTACGACGCGGTCGTCCTGACCAGCAAGGTGCTCCCGGAAATCGATTTTTGCGCCATGCTCCGCCCAGTGCTTCCCCCCGGCCGTCCGCTGGTACTCATTCAAAACGGAATCGACATCGAACGCCCTCTGGCGGAAGCGTTTCCAAAGAATGAAATCGCCAGTTTCGTCGCCTACATCGGCGCGGCCCGCACCGCGACCGGAGTGATTCATCAGCAGGGATCGGCGCGGCTCATCGGCGGAAGTTGGCCTTGCGGCAAAAGCGAATTTCTGGAGTCGCTCTGCCACGCCTTCGAGCGTTCCGGCGTGCCTTGCAGAATTTCCGAGCAAATCGGCCGCGACCGTTTCGAAAAGCTGCTCTGGAACCTCGCGTTCAATCCGGTTTCCGTACTCGCAGGCGGCGCAAACACCGCACGCATGTCCTCCGACGCGAAACTTGCCGCGCTCTGCCGGGCGCTGATGGAGGAAGTCGCCGCGCTGGCGCAAGCGGAGGGCTGTTCGGGTCTGGCCGAACGCATTGAACCGCAGATGCAATTCACGCGCGACTTTCCGCCCTACAAACCGAGTATGCTTCTTGATTACGAGGCGCACCGTCCGATGGAGGTCGGCGCGATCCTCGGCAACGCAGTCGCCATGGCCGAAAAACGAGGCCTTGCCCTGCCGCACATGAAAACCTGCTACGCCCTGCTCTCCGCGGTGGACGCGGCAAACCGGGAATCCCGTCAAGCATGACCGCGCACGAAAAAACCAGTGATGACCCCAAATACCGCCAGGTCATGGCGCATATCGAAAGTTTGATTCGCCGCGGCGTTCTGGCCGACGGGGCGCTTCTCCCCTCTGAAAACACCTTGGCCGGAGCGCTTTCGGTCAGCCGCGTCACGGTCCGGGAGGCGCTTGAGCGCCTGCAGGCCAAAGGGGTGGTCAGCAAGGGGCAGGGCAAACGCAGCACCATCAATGCTTCCGCGTTGCGCGGAACGGGCCGGCCGCTCAAATTCGGCTGGATCGGCCGTTCCCCGATCCGGGAGCTGAGCGTCTACTTCGGAATCTATTCGCAGCTGCAAAAACGCATCAGCGCGCTCAACGGGGCGCTGATCTTTCTACCCATGCTCAACGTGGCGGATGAAAAACTGGTCATCGCCATGCTGGAGAGCTTCGACGGCATCTTTCTGGCCGGCGTGCGTTCCAGCGGCATCACCCCGGAGCTGGCCGAACTCCTGGCCAGAACCCCCCATTCGGTGGAGATCGACGACATCGGCAACACGCCCGCAGCCGTCACCGTCTGCACCGACAACTACGACGCCGGGAAACGCACCGCGGAATACATCCGGCAGCACCGTCCCGCAGCCCGCGTGGTCGCGCTCCTCTCCGACCGCGCCGGAAGCTATCACGGCTACATGAACCGCATTCGCGGATTTCTCGATGGATTTGCCGGAGCAGAGCTTGCGCCGAGTATCTGGAACTGTTCCGACGATCTGGTCGACCGCCGCGACATCACCGGGGAGGCCATGCGCATGTTGGAGCTTTGTTCAACCGCCGACACCGTGTGGCATCCAAGCGACGGCGGCGCGTGGCATTTTCGCACCGCGCTGGAACAGCTTCGCCCCAAGGTCGACTGGCGCTCGGCGGGAATCGACGGGATGGAGGAGCGCTACCGGAACGATCCGCGCCACCTCACGGTGCGCCATCCGGTCGAAGAGATCGCCCAAGTGGCCTGCACCACCATGCTCGACCTGCTGGAAAACGATGGCCCGGAGACAAAATGCAAGGCGATCGCGGGAACGCTTCTCCCGTGGAATTGCTGAAAAATCACTTTTTTTCGCCCCGGCTATTGACTTTACAGATCTTTTGTGGTACAATATTACTTGTATCTAACTTGTATTATCACTGTCAAAGGAGGCGTACATGTTTCGCAATGCATTGCTCGGTGGATGTCTTTTCGGAATTCTTCTGCTCCCGGCGCAGGGGGCCGAAGGGGATCTCTTGTTCGCCGACGAGATGAACGACGCCAAGGAATCGCTGAACAAATATGCGATGTATTTGAATGCGGGGAAACCGGTAGTCGACCGGCGGGTCGTCAAGATCGCGGATTATTGCCTCTCCTTGACAAACAACCGTCTTTACACGCTCAAACGGGACTTCACCGACTTCGAACTGTCGCTGGAAATGCGCATGGTTTCCGACGAGGTCAAAGACGGCAAACATCGCGGATTCGCAGGTGTGATTCTGCGTACCGGCTACATCCGGCCGGAGGACAAGGGGCACGAGGAGGAGGAGCGCAATTTCCGTTTCTTCTGTCAGGTCGGGCGGAAAATGGCACTGCACGATATTGAGACGAAAGGCAAAAGCCCCCGGCGCACCGCCTCGCAGCGCAATCTCATTCAGAGCAAAATGCCCGTTTTCGAACAGGGCAAATGGTATTCGCTGCAAATCCGCGCGGTCGGGCAGAACGTCTCGCTGGCGGTGGACGGTGTGGAGCTGGGAACCATTCCGGCCAGCTCGCCCAAGGATCGCTTCAATGAGCGCGGCGGAATTGCGCTGTGGAGCCACGCCGGAGAAGCTCAGTTCCGCAATTTGATCGTACGCGAGCTTGCCGCTCCCGACAAAAAGGACAAAAAATGAAGTTCCTCGCCGACGAGCGCATCCTCTTTGAATCTCCGAATCCTGCGGAAATCTTCTGTTACAGTCCGGCGCTCTGCCACGGGTTTGACAACCGCATTGTCGCGGCGGTCGATCTGGGGGGGCCGGGAACGAGTCAACTGGACGGGCCGCGTTCGGCGCGGGGCGACGCGCGCGCCGGCAATCAGATCCGGATTTTTCTCTCCGACGATCATGGCAGCTCCTGGCGCGCGACTTCCGCCCGGATTCCGATGCTGCACGAAAACCTTTTCCGCGCAGGCAAATGGCTGTATCTTGTGGGGCAGTGCGGACCGCTTGCGGTCAGCCGCAGCGACGACAACGGCGAACATTGGAGTCCGGTGTCCATTCTGGAAGATCAACATTCCTGGTGCGACGGCGTCGGGCGGGTCAACTTTCACGGCGACCGGGTTTACGTCCCCTACGGCCGGGCATTCGAAGCGGGGCCGTGGTCGATGCCGATGGTTCTTTCGGCGTGTGTCAACGACGATCTCACGCGCAAGGAGAGCTGGACGATTTCGGAGCCGTTCGATCCGCGGCCGATCATGGAGAGCAGTCGCGCCGGCGGGATTCCCTGTGTGGAATTTCCGGGAATCATCGAGGGAAACCTGACCCGCATTTATGATGAACAGCATGAATTTTACGACCCGTCAGGGCAGACGATGCTGCTTTTCTACCGGACGTCATGGGAACGACTTCCGGAAGGGATGGGCAATCTCGGCGCGGTGCTCCGGTGCGTGGAAGATCCGGTGGACGGAAAGCTTCGGACCAAACGGCTCAAGACGCGCGACGGAAGGGAACTATTTTACCTGCCGTGGCCGGGCGGAGCGATCAAATTCAATCTCGACTACGATCCGACGGGAAAATGCTATTGGATGGTAGCCTCGCAGCCGGACGGAGTACATTCTCCGCGCCGCCGGCTGGGGCTGTATTTTTCGCGCAACGCCTTCGACTGGAACAGCGCGGGCATCGTCGCGGAGGGGCCGTCCGACAACGGCGCACGCAATTACGCCGCGCTTCTGATCGACGGGGAGGATCTGCTGATTCTCTCCCGCTCCGGCGACGAACGGGCGAAAAGCGATCATGACAACAATCTGGTGACTTTGCACACCATCAAAAATTTCCGGTCTCTGGCATATTAATTTAAATGGAAGGAAACAACTCATGCGTCAACATCATTTCACATTGATCGAACTCTTGGTGGTTATCGCAATCATCGCAATTCTCGCGGGAATGTTGCTTCCCGCCTTGAATCAAGCGCGCACGACCGCGAAGAGCATCCGCTGCGTCAATACACTCAAAACCTACGGCACGGCGCTGGTGCTTTACGCCACCGAGAACGATGATTTCATTGTCCCTGCGGACTCCGATACGACCGCGGGAATCACCCCGGGGCTCATCTGGAGCCGCAATGCCGCGTTCCGTTCGCTGATGGGGCAAAACGTCAATACTTACAACGGCAGCGAAACCTATCCGAATTTCGTCGTCTCCAACTCTCTGGTCTGCCCGCTGGCCACCGGCGTCATCCAGAAAGGCAAAAACCTCTGCGACAGCATTCTCAGATCTTACGCCTACAATGCCTCGGCCGGCGTCACCACTGCGACCAATAAATTTTATACGCTTAAATTCAACCGCATCGTCCAGCCGTCGATCCGGTTGGCCTTCGCCGACGCCGTTGGCGGAATCGCCCCCGGTAAACTCCAGCGCGGCAACTGTGATCTGGAAGGTGCAAACAAGGCAAAACTGTATCTCGGATTGCGTGAAGTCGGCACCTATGACCGCACCAGTCTGGCGGTTCGTCACGGTTCGGACAAGATTGCCAATATGGCATGGTTCGACGGACACTCCTCCAAAGAGGATTTCAATATTCTGCTGGTGACCGGCCCCTCCAGCGCCTGGGATCTTTACCGGAACTGAAAAAAGTACAGGATTCGGTGCTTCTGGACGAACGGGACGATGCGGCACGATAGAACCTATGAACCCCCAAAATACATTGGAAAGAGGAAACTTATGAGAATCGTCCCGACCATGCTGATGCTCTGCGCCGCGCTGGTGTTGTCCGCGCGGGAAACGCTTGATCTCCCGGCGGAATGGAAGTTTTCCGGCTTGTCTTACGATGGCAAAGACTATCCGACAGCCAAACTTCCCGCGCAAGCGGAACTGCCCGGGTTCGACGATTCCAAGTGGCAGATGCGCATGGTTCCGAAGAACTGGCTCGAAGACATTCCAGAGGCGCGCAAAGCTTTTTACATGAGCGGCATATACCGCACGAAGATCACCATTCCATCCGCGTGGCAGAATCACCGCGTGCAAATGAATTTCGATGGCGCCAGTTATGACACGACAATCTTTGTCAACGGCGTCAAAGCCGGGTTCCACCGCGGCGCATACGCTCCTTTTTCCATCGATCTGGGCGACGCCGTCCGCTTCGGGGCGGAAAACACCATCGCCGTCCGCGTGGACTACACCAACGACAAAAGCCGCCGCGCGACCTTAAACAATTACCCCTTCCCCGGTGATCGGGGCGGGCTCTACGGCGCGGTGCGTCTGGAAAAAGTTCCGCCTGTTTCAATCGCACGCTGTTTCATCGACGCCGATCCGGCCACCGGCAAGGTAAACCTTCGCGTAAGAGTTGTCAACAACACCGCCAACCAAAAACAGTCGAAAAAGCTCTCCGCCTCCGTCGCAGGCAGGCATTTCGAGCTTGGAACTTTTTCGTTGCCAACGGGAATCCATGAAATTACCGCAAACTTCACCCTTCCCGGCGCAAAAATCTGGGAAATCGGCAAGCCGAATTTGTATCGTTTGGATCTGCGTCTGGGCGAAGACGCGATCTCGGAACGGTTCGGGTTTGCAAAATTCCGCACCGCGGGCGACAAGCTGATCTTCAACGGCAAACCAATCACGCTCTTCGCGCGGCACTTCGGCGGATTTTTCCTTCCGAACGGCGCCTTGCGGCGGCTGGGCGCGGTTTCCGTGCCGTGGGCGGAACAGAAGAAGAGTCTGCTGGAGCTTTTTTCCAAACAGCGCGGCGACAACTGCAATATGATCCGGTTTCACGGCGCGCATGGAAGTCCAAAATTCGCTTACGAAGCGACCGACGAGACCGGCCTTCTGGTCTATCAGGAGTGGAGCACCTACGGAGTCGGCAAGAATCTTTCTGAAAAATATCTCGATGACGCCCTTGCGGAGATCGCGGAGTTTCTGGAGATGACCTACAACGATCCGTCGGTGGTGATGTTCTCCTTCGCCAACGAATCCGGCGGAACCAAGGCGCAAAGCATCGCCTACGCAAAAACCAAGGCGCGGTTCCAAGATCGTTACGTGCTATGCGCCTCCAGCGGTTTTCTGCCGATCCTGCGCGGGGAGATCGACAATGCTCCGCTTACGGATCTCTTTGACATTCACACCTATACAGGGATGTCATTTCGCGTGATGATGCCGGACGACAAAGTTTCATGGACCAAGATGACCGCCAATCTCGAAACGGTTTATCAGCGGTTTCTTCGTTCCTATCAGAAGTCGAATCTGCCGACGGACCGTCCGTTTCTGGCCATGGAAGTTCCTGCTGGCGGCTGGGCGCACGCCTCCGTCGGCAACCCCTCCGACTACTTCGACGCACGCAAAGAACTTCCGCCGGAAGCCTATCTGCGCGCCGCGGCCATCTCCGAAAAACAGGGCGCGCTCCCGCTGGGCGCATGGGATATGAAAAACGCCTCGCTTGGGGACAAATTCGGCGGGCCGGAACGCAATATGGCAATTCTCAACAAGATTGACAAGCACTCCATCGAAGGCGTCCGCAGGCATCCGAAGATTCGCGGCGTCTGCGTGGCAAGCGCCTCGCTGCGTCCGCCGACCGTACAGCGTCTGGTTTATCAGGAGATTCTGCCGGTGGCATTGAAACACGACGTGCATTTCTTCTCCGGGGACACCTTGCCGCTGGAATTTGTCATCCTCAACGATTCGCAACAGGCGCTCTCGAAGGCCGAATTGTTGCTTGTCTTGCGCAAATCCGACGGATCGCTGCCAAATTACGATGAGCTCCTCGGCGACGCCTCGGCGGGACTGGTCAAAAAAAGTTATCCCCTTGCTCCGATCCCCGCCGGAGAACGCAGATCCCTTGTCTGCAACTTTTCCGTGCCGAAAGATCTTGCGCCGGGAGATTACCGGCTCGACCTGATTGTCCAAGATGACGGCAAAGTCGCCGGAATCAACACCTATCTATGGTATTTGCGCGGACGCGACACCTTTGCGCCAATCCATAGCGCCTACTCGCACATCGGACTAATCGGCTCCGAAAAAGAGACCGCATCCTTGCAGAAGATCCTCCGTGCATGGGGCATTTCGACGACAATCCTCTCCGATCGCCTTTCCGCGCCCGAACTCAAGCGGCAACTGGATCGGCTCGACGCATTGCTTGTCGCCCCGTTCCGGCTTGACCGCAAATCCGCATGGGCCGCCAACGGCGCGGTTGTGCGCAGCTGGATCGAGCGCGGCGGCGCGCTTCTGGCAATGGAGATCAAAGGACAGGGAGCCATTTCATTTCTTCCGGAATGGACGCTGGGCGACGAGGGGCCGAGCTGGTTTGCCGACCTCGGACCGGGGCGCGGGCATCCGATTGCGAACGGGCTTGCGCAGCGGCACTTCGACTCCTGGAACGGCTCGGACGGGTATCTGGCGCGGGAAGTGATTCTCCCGATGAATCGCAACATGCTGGCGGTGACCGCCTGTGTGGAAAGCGACCAGCTCGGCGCTCCGGTGTTGGAGGCGAATGTCAAGAAAGGCCGGGTCATGCTTTCCAATCTGCTGGCGCTGGACCGGTTCGGCACGGACTCGGTGGCGACCAGCTATCTTCACAATCTCTTCTCGTATTTTCTAGCCAACAAGCCCTATCGCACCTGCGAGGAACTTGGCGCGGGCAAGAAATACAGTTACGACTGCGATCTGGCGAAGTGCTTTTTCGTCGATCTGCGGGGGCATGCGAACCGGAACTTTGCGGACGCGAAGCGCGGCGATCGCACCGGCTGGGCCGATCAGCAGGAGAATGATCTCAGGCACATTCCGCGCGGCACGATGGATGCGGAGAAACGCATTTGGGAGATCGAATACAACCCGATCATGCGCGACAAGCAGATCTTTGCGGGAATTCCGTTTGACGTGATCGTCCCGGAGAAGAACCACGGCAAAAGCTGTCTGGTGCTGCAAGGGGATCTGCGGCGGCAATTTCCGGAGGCGATTCGGAAGATTCCGGTGAACCGGAAGGCGAAGAAGCTCTATTTTCTGCACACCGCGGTCTTCGGGCACGCCCCGAAGGTGGCGCGATATGAGCTGCATTACGAGGACGGGAGCAAAGAAGTCATTGCGTTGCGCGGGAAACACGAAATCGGCAACTGGTGGGCGCCGGTGCATCTGGACAAGGCGCTGAAGGCGTGGAGCGCCGTGCATCCGGTCACCCGGCAGACGGTAGGAGTGTACGCGATGGAATATGTCAACTTGCACCCCGAGAAAAAGATCGTGTCGCTGGACTTCATTTCCGAAAAGCGTGTCGTCCCGGTTCTGCTGGCGATCACGGGAATTGCCGATTGACAAAACGGCAGATCCATGCTATTTTTATTTGGCAATCCTGTCAAATAATCGAGGAGTATGGATATGAAGACCGCGATCAAGAACAATCTCAAGTGGTTTATCAACTCTGGAGTAATGTACCCCGGCGACGGTTGCTGGGGCGTTGCCGAACGTCTGGCGGTCAAGACCGGCAATCCGGCATTGCAGGAAATTCTGGAATCATTTCCGGCTTGGAACGATTTAGGAGAGTGT
>JAQUYX010000021.1 GCA_028691615.1 Victivallaceae bacterium | reverse complement strand
GGATGATGGTGCTCGTTGGCGGCGCGGCGAAATTCGGATTGCTTTGGGTCGCGGTGGAAGCCACCACGCTGGCGAGCGCGCCGCTGATTCTCTATCACCGTTCGGCGCATTCTCTGGAGGCGATGTGGAAATATCTGCTGATCTGCTCGGTCGGGATCGGGCTGGCGCTGTTCGGAACCATGCTGGCGGCGGTGGCGTGTCCGAATTTCACCCATCTGACCTTTGCGGACTTCCGTGCGGGGACCGAATCGATCTCTCCGCTCTGGTTCAAATTCGCCTTTCTCTTCGTGCTGGCCGGATACGGGACGAAAATGGGATTGGCCCCCTTTCACACCTGGCTGCCGGACGCGCACAGCGAAGCGCCCGGAACGGTGTCGGCGCTGCTTTCGGGGGCGCTGCTGAACTGTTCTTTTCTCGGAATTCTGCGCTTTTACAACATTGTTCCGGCGGAAATCAAGGCGTTCGCCTCGCAGCTGCTTCTGGCGCTCGGGCTGGCGAGTCTGGTGATTGCCGGTTGTTTCATCGTCCGCCAGTTTGATTTCAAACGGATGCTCGCATATTCCAGCGTGGAACACATGGGCTTGCTGGCGCTGATGGTCTCGTTCGGCGTCGCGCCCGAATGGATCGGGTGTCACATCTGGGGACATTCGCTGATTAAGATGGCGCTCTTTCTGACCGCGGGAGATTTATTGCTTGCATATGGAACCCGTTCGATCGCATCTGTTTACGGAGGATTGAGCAGTATGCCGAAGCACGCGGTGCTTTGGATGGCGGGGATTCTATTCATCTGCGGAGCGCCGCCGTCGCCGCTCTTTCTGACGGAGCTGGTTCTGGTGAACCGGGCCGGTTTTGTCTTCGGCGCGATTGTGCTGGTGTTGCTGCTGGTGATCTTCTGCGCGATGACCCACATTATGCTGCGCATGGTGGCGGGGGAACCGGATCCGGAAAGCGGGCGGTCCGGCGCAATGGCGGCAGCGGAGAAGCTCTGGACAGTCCCCGGGATCGCTTTGCTTGCGGCATTTTTCCTTGGAGTATGCGCGATGAATCTACTGCTTGCCGGAGGTCTCCGATGAATTTATTCAGCGTCATCAAAAATCAGACAAGCATCCGGCGTGCCGACTTGCCCCGCCTTTCCGTCGAGGAGTTTCGCCAAGCGGTGCTGGACAAAGTGCAATCCGGCAGCACCCGCGTGATGGATTTTTTTGCCGAAGGCCGGACGCTCTACGCGGTGCTCGGAGATGCCAATGCACACGCCTTTCTCCTGACCAGCTGCGAAATCAACCAGGAGTATCCGTCGCTGACGGCCGATGCGCCCGCCTTTCATTGGTTCGAGCGGGAACTCTGGGAGCAAAACCATATCCGTCCGGTCGGGCATCCCTTCCTCAAGCCAATCCGATTTTCCGAGGGCGTCCCCGGCGTGACGAATTACTTCACCCCGGCAGGCGACAACCTCCACGAAGTCGCCGTCGGTCCGATTCATGCAGGAGTGATCGAACCGGGACACTTCCGTTTTCAATGTCTTGGAGAAACGGTTCTGAATCTGGAAATCGAGCTGGGGTATCAGCATCGCGGAATTGCCGCCATGCTTGCCGGCGGCCCGGATCGGAAAACGGAATTTCTGATTGAGACTGCGGCGGGCGACACTTCGGCGGCGGCCATGACCGCGTATTCGATGATTGCCGAAGCGCTCGGAATGGCGCCATTGCCGACGGCGGGGGCGTTGCGCCTTCGCCGGGTTGCAATGGAGCTGGAACGCATTGCCAATCACGTCGGCGATCTGGGTGCGCTGGCGGGCGACGTGGCGTTTCTGCCGACGGCCTCCTTTTGCGGACGGATTCGCGGCGAATATCTGAATATGACAGCATCGCTCTGCGGCAACCGTTTCGGGCGCAACTTGATCCGTCCGGGCGACCGGTCGGGGGCCGTCCTCGACGCAAAGCAAGCGCAGAAGTTGATCGATTGGATCGCCAGAATCAAACCGGAACTGGACAATGCGCTGACGCTTTTGTTCGACGCGCCCTCCGCGCTGGACCGGCTGGAAAACACCGGGGTCGTTTCCACGGAAACCGCCCGGCTTCTCGGCGGAGTCGGGGTGGCCGGACGGGCGTCCGCGTTGGTCTTGGACGCGCGCAATGATTTTCCGTTTGCGACCTACCGGAAGATTCCGCGGATCGAAGTGGGATCGGGGGATGTCATGGCGCGTGCGCTCGTGCGGCGAAGCGAATTGGAAGAGTCGCACAAACTGCTGCTGGAAGATTTGCGTGCCGTGGAAAATATGACGGAGAATGTCCCGGATGCACCGTTGAAATCGCCGCAGCCCGATTCGATTGCCATCGGGTGTGTCGAGGCGTGGCGCGGCGAACTATTTCACGCGGCACTCACTGACGGGCAAGGGAAATTCAGCACCTACCGGATTGTCGATCCCTCGTTTCACAACTGGTATCTGCTCTCGATGGCGCTGCGGGGCGAAGAGATCTCCAACTTCCCCATCTGCAACAAAAGTTTCAATCTGTCCTACTGCGGACACGACCTGTAAGAGAAGGATTTTGTCACTATGCTTGATGCGCTTCGAAGCAGATTGTTCTGTCAGGGCTTCCGCACGGGAAAATTTCCGCCGGCGGCGCCGTCTCTGCCCGATGGATTTCGCGGTCGTCCGATTCTCTCGGGCGGCGCGTGTCCGGCGACATGCGCGCGCTGCATGGAGACGTGTCCGACCGGGGCCATCGTCATGACGGAGGGGAAACGCCCTTCGCTGGACACCGGGAAATGTCTTTTCTGCGGGAAATGTGCTCAAATCTGCCCGGAAAAGGCCGTAAGTTTCAGCGCGACGGAATACCGTTTGGGCGGCTTCACACGCGAAGAACTAATTGCCGTACCCGAGGAGTCTTATTTACCTGCGATCCAAAAGGATGAAGCGATTCGAAAAATTGCTGGAAGATCGTTGAAAATCCGTCAGATTTCCGCGGGCGGATGCGCCGCGTGCGAGCTGGATTTCAATGTATTGAACACGCTCGCATGGGATATGGGGCGCTTCGGGATTCAGGCGGTCGCGTCTCCGCGACACGCCGACGCCGTGCTGATTACCGGGCCGGTGACGCACAATATGCAGCTTGCACTGCAAAAATGCTATGATGCCATGCCGCATCCCTGTTGGGTCATTGCCTGCGGAAGCTGCGCGGTTTCCGGGGGATTGTACGCCGACGCGCCGACGACCGCGCGCCTCCCGGAGGGAATGCACGTGGATCTCTTTGTGCCGGGGTGTCCGCCGCATCCGGCGACGCTTCTGGAAGCATTGCTCCGCTTCATGGGACGCACCCCGGAAGCCCAAGCGTAACGACACGACAGCGCCGCATTCTTTGTTTTCAGCCATAAAAAAAACCGGACAAATTCCTTTCGGATGTCCGGTTTTTTTGTGAGTTCGAAAAAACGCTTACAGATTGAGCATTCCGCCCGCGCGGATCATGGCGATGTCCTCCTCCGAAAGCCGATGCTGCAATTCCATTGGCACAGAACTTCCGTCCTTTCGAACCAGCGTCGCCTTCACCTTGCGATTCACCGCCAGCTGTTCAGGCGCATGTTTGATCAGGAGCGAATCCCCCTGCTCAATCCGGTCGTAATCCGCCGGATCGACAAACATCAGGGGAAGAATTCCGAAGTTGATCAAATTGGCCATGTGAATGCGCTCAATCGCCAGCGCCACAACGACTTTGACCCCGAGAAACATCGGACAGATCGCCGCGTGTTCCCGGCTGGAACCCTGCCCGTAACTGTCGCGCCCGACAATCACACCGTGACGCCCCGAATCCCGCACGGCGGCCGCGCGTTCCGCAAACGAGGGCTTGCCCGGCTCGGTGAAACACTCGAACACCACTTTGCTGTACGCAGGAATATTGCTGCGCAACTTCAGATGCACTCCCGCGGGCATGATGTGATCGGTGGTGATTTTGTCACCGACCTTGATGACCACACACCCGTCGATCGACTCCGGAAGCGGCTGGTTGGCCGGCGGCGCGCCGATCGTGCGTTTGCGCACGATTTCCACGCCTGCGCCATCCGAAGGCGGCAGCTGGAACATATTGTCATTGACCAGAAACGCTTCGACCTCCGGGATCACCGGGCAGCCCAGCGGCAGCGTCCGCGGATCGGTGATCCGTCCGGTCAACGCCGCGGCGACCGCGCTTTCCGGACTGACCAGATAGGACTGATCGCCCTTGGTTCCCGTCCGTCCGGCGAAATTGCGGTTGAACGTCCGCAGCGTCACCGTGTCGTCGGCCGGACTCTGCCCCTGCCCGATGCAGGGACCGCATCCGGTTTCCAAAATCCGCGCGCCCGCGGCAATGAGATCGGCCAGCATGCCGTTGCGCGCAAGCATCTCGAGCACCTGCCGGCTGCCGGGAGCGATCGAGAGCGTAACCGAAGGATCGACCCGGCGTCCCTTGAGGATCGTGGCGACCAAAGCCAGATCGCGGTAGCTGCTGTTGGTGCAGGAACCGATCAAGACCTGTCCGACCTTCACCGCGCCCAGCTCCCGGATGGTTTTGACATTGTCGGGACTGGAGGGGCATGCGGCCATGGGTTCGACCGCCGCCAGATCAATCTCGATGACCCGGTCGTATTGGGCGTCGGGATCGGCCACCAGCTTGCTATAATCGCTCTTGCGGTTCTGCGCCGCGAGGAAACGCTCCGTCGCCTCGTCGGAGGGGAAAATACTCGTGGTCACGCCCAGTTCGGCGCCCATATTGGTGATCGTCGCCCGCTGGGGAACGCTCAACGTCGCCACGCCGGGACCGAAATACTCCACCACGCAACCGACGTTGCCTTTGGTCGAGAGAATCGACAAAAGCTTGAGAATCACATCCTTGGCCGCACAATAATCCCCGAGTTCCCCGGTCAGTTTGACGCCGATCACCTTGGGATACGCAATGTGAAAGGGTTTGCCCGCCATCGCCAGCGCAACATCCAAACCACCCGCGCCCATAGCCATCATTCCGATGCCGCCGCCGGTGGGAGTGTGGGAGTCGCTGCCCAGAAGGGTTTTGCCGGGCACGCCGAAGCGTTCCAGATGCACCTGATGGCAGATGCCGTTGCCGGGGGGAGAGAAGCGCACGCCCTTGGCCGCGGCGACGCTTTGCAGATACATGTGATCGTTGCGGTTTTCCGGACCGTTCTGCATCATATTGTGATCGACATACGAGAGCGAAAGCTCAGTTTTGACGCGCGGGCATTGCATGGCCTCCAGTTCCAGATACGCCATCGTGCCGGTGGCGTCCTGCGTCAAGGTCTGGTCAATGTGCAATGCAATTACATCGCCGGGATTTTTGCCGCCGGAAACATAATGAGCGTCGATGATTTTGTTGGTGACAGTGCCTTTGGACATTGTGAAAAATCTCCTTCTGAATCTGGAAAAACCGACAAGCTATTGAACGATAATTTTTTTGAATTTCTTTTTGCCCGCGCGAAGCATCGCTTCGCCGCCGGGAAAATCTTCCGGCTTGAGTACGGCGGAGGGGTCGCAGATCTTCCTGTCGCCGAGCGAAACGGCGCCGCCCTGAATGAGCCTTCTGGCCTCGCTGGTCGATCCGGCTAAAGCGGCGTCAACCATGAGATTGGCCACCCGCAGCCCGCCGTTCTCCAATTGGCTTCGAAGGCAGACCGCGCTCGGAACTTCGGCGACAGCGGCGACATCCACCTTGAGAATGGTGCTGGTGGTCGGAATCAATTTCTGCGGATCGGCAAACCCGAATTTGCTCCCGGCGGCGGCGAACGCCTTGGCGGCCTCCGCCTCGCCGTGGGCGAGCTTGGTCGCCTCGTAGGCCAGAATCTCTTTGGCGCGGTTGATATTGCCGCAGGCTGCCAGCGCTTCGGCTTCCTCGACAGGAAGATCCAGCGCGAATTTCTTGAGCAGATCCGCGATCATGCCGTCGTCGCAGTTGCGCCAGAATTGGTAATAGTCAAAAACATTGGTGCGCTCGGGATCGAGCCAGACGCTGGCGCCGCCGATGGACTTGCCGAATTTCTGGCCGGTGGCCGGATTCATCAGCAGCGGAATCGTCAGGCAGTGGACCTCGGGACTGGATTCTCCGGACATGCGCCGGATCAGCTCCGTGCCGGCGACCATGTTGCCCCACTGATCCTGTCCGCCGATCTCCAAGGTGCAGTTGTACGCGCGATGGAGATGCAAAAAATCATATCCTTGCAGAAGAGAATAGGTAAATTCCAGATAGGACAACCCGTTCTCGAGCCGCTGTTTGACCGATTCCTGCGCAAGCATGCGGTTGACGGAGAAACGGCTGCCGATGTCGCGGAGGAAGTCCAGAAGCATCAGCTCTTTGAACCAGTCGTTGTTGTCGACGAAGTGGCTTTTGCCCTCTTCCAGGGAAAGGAAACGGGAAAGCTGGTGTTTGAGACTGGCGGCGTTTTCCGCAACCATCTCCTTGGTCAGCATGACGCGTGCGCTGGAGCGCCCGGAGGGGTCGCCGATCTGGGCGGTGGCGCCGCCGACCAGAACGATCGGAACGTGACCGGCCTTCTGAAGGAGCCGCATGGCCATCACCGGAAGCAGATGGCCGACGTGAAGACTGCTGCCGGTGGGGTCGAAGCCGGCATAATAAACGACTTTTTCCGTGGAAAGCTTTTTTTCGATCGCGGCCTCGTCGGTCGCCTGATAGAGGAAGTTACGCCTCTTGAGCTCCTGGAAAACGTTCATTTTGCCTCACCTTTACTGAAATAATTTAGGAACAGAGTTGGTAATATAATCCGTGCGCGCGATTTTTCAAGCGCGGACTCCGGGGACATTTCGACGGTGCGGCCCCTTTTCCGCTCGTCGAAAGCCACCATTTCAGACCGCTTCCGGGGGATCGGAAGACGGGAAGCGAATTTTGTCAGCACCGTGTCCCCTCAAGAAAAGATTGTTTTCTCCCGAAAAAGACTTGCTTTGACATGCAGGAAGCAGTATATTATGGAAACTTTATAAAAATTTGTTCCGCATTGGTGCGAACAAAAAAAGGAAGGAAAAAGAGATGAAAAATTTGAACGCCGTGCCGACCAAGCACGCCAAGCTGGTCGCGTGGGTCAATGAATGGGCAAGCCTCTGCAAGCCCGAAGGCATTTACTGGTGCGACGGCACCCAGGCGGAGTACGATCGCCTCTGCAACGAGATGGTCGAGTCCAAACTGGCAATCCGCCTGAATGCAAAAAAGCGTCCGAACAGCCTGCTGTTCCGCTCCGATCCTTCCGATGTGGCGCGCGTCGAAGCGCGTACCTTCATCGCCGCCGCCAACAAGGACGCCGCCGGCCCGACCAACAACTGGATCGACCCGGTTGAGCTCAAGAAGACCATGCGCGGCCTCTATGACGGCTGCATGCAGGGTCGTACCATGTATGTGATTCCGTTCTCGATGGGCCCGGTCGGTTCCAACATTGCCAAGATCGGCATTGAGATCACCGACTCCCCCTACGTTGTGGCCAATATGGAGATCATGACCCGGGTCGGGACGAAGGTTCTCGCGGTTCTCGGCGACAACGGCGAATTTGTTCCCTGCGTCCACTCGGTCGGCAAGCCGCTGGCTCCCGGAGAGTCCGACAACGGCATCTGGCCGTGCGCTCCGATGGACAAAAAGTATATCGCGCATTTCCCGGAAACCCGTGAGATCTGGTCGTTCGGTTCCGGATACGGCGGCAACGCGCTGCTGGGCAAGAAATGTCTGGCGCTGCGCATCGCGTCGGTTCAGGCCCGCGACGAGGGCTGGATGGCCGAGCACATGCTGATTCTCAAGCTGACCAATCCCAAGGGAAAAGTCAAATACGTCACCGGCGCATTCCCGTCCGCCTGCGGCAAGACCAACCTGGCCATGCTGATTCCGACGCTTCCCGGCTGGAAAGTCGAGACCGTCGGCGACGATATCGCCTGGATGAAGTTTGACGAGGAAGGGCATCTGCGCGCGATCAACCCGGAAGCCGGTTTCTTCGGCGTTGCGCCGGGAACGAGCATGAAGAGCAACCCGAACGCGATGGTTTCCTGCTCCCGCGACACGATTTTCACGAACGTCGCACTCACCGAAGACGGCGATGTGTGGTGGGAAGGCATCGGTTACGACGCCCCCGGAAAACTGATCGACTGGAAGGGCAACGAATACATCCCGGGCAAGAGCGAGGGCAAAGCCGCCCATCCGAACGCCCGGTTCACCGCACGCGCCCACAACTGCCCGGTCATTGCCAAAGAGTGGGAAGATCCGAAGGGCGTTCCGGTCGATGCATTCCTCTTTGGAGGCCGCCGTCCTTCGACCCTGCCGCTGGTCTACCAGTCGATGAGCTGGGAGCATGGTGTGTTCATCGGGTCGACCGTCGGCAGCGAAGTGACCGCCGCGGTCATCAGCGATCAGATCGGACAGGTTCGCCGCGATCCTTTCGCCATGTTGCCGTTCTGCGTGTACAACATGGGCGATTATTTCAAGCATTGGCTGGAGATCGGGAAAAAGCCGGGGGCGAAACTCCCGAAGATTTTCTGCGTGAACTGGTTCCGCAAGACGGCGGACGGCCGTTTCCTGTGGCCGGGATTCGGCGACAACAGCCGCGTGCTGCAGTGGGTCTTTGAGCGTTGCGACGGCGAAGGCCAGGCCAACGAAACCGCGATCGGCGCAATGCCGACCGAGACCGCGATCGACCGCAAGGGGATCGAGGATGAGGTTTCCGATGCCGACATGAAGGCGCTTCTGACTGTCGACGTCGACGGCTGGAAGAAAGAACTGAGCATGATCAAAGAGCATTATGCCAAGTTCGGCGATCGTCTTCCTGCCGCGTTGAAAGCGGAGCTGGACAAGCTGGAAGCTCGTTTGGCGAAGTAATCAAAAAAACGGCACAGTCGGAAATTCTTCCGCTGCGGTTTGGAACATCCGGTCACTCCGACCGGATTTCCAAAAAAGGCGTATAGGAAAGTTCCGAATGTACCGGTCAGAAGTTCATAAAAACGGTGTAAGAAGCAATTTTTACACCGTTTTTTTATCCGATCTTCCGGATTCTAGAACGGAATGAAATGGTGGTTTTGAGCGGAGCTACTCGGAGAGTCGCTACCCGAAAAGCCACCGTTTCAGACCTTTTCCGAGGCAACGGAAGACACGGCGCGAATTTTGCCCGAGTGCCGTCAAAACTAAGGAACCTCCAGAAAAATGCAGATTGATGCGATCGACTCGAATTTTCGCGCCGGGATTTGCGCGGGAAAAGATGTGGTTTATTTCCAGCTGCCGCAGGATTCCCGTTTTCCCGCGCGCGTGGAGGGGTTTCCTTTCCGCGGGGAATACAAAAATGGAGAACTGCGCAGACTTCCGGCATCATGGTCGACACGGGAAATCAACGAAGGCGCGCTGGAACTGGCCAATCATACCTCCGGCGGACGCATTCGTTTGCGTTCAGACTCCCGCTGGATCGCCATTCGCGCGACGCTGCGCTGCAGTTGCGACATGAATCACATGCCGCGACTCGGAAGCGCGGGATTCGACTGCTATGCCGATGGCGTGTTTTTCGCCTCGTTCCAGCCGGACGCCAAGGTCGTCAATCAAGCGCCGCATCATTTCGAAGGAGTCAGCAGAGTCTCTTTCGCCGACAAAAAAATGCGGGACTGGACGGTGAATCTTCCCCTCTACGGCGGAGTCGAAACCATCGAGATTGGCTTGGAACCAGACTGCGTTCTCGAAAGCCCCCGTCCTCATAAAGTCGAACGGCCGGTCATCTTTTACGGTTCGAGCATTACGCAGGGCGGATGCGCCTCCCGTCCGGGCAATTCCTATCCGGCCATCCTCGCAAGAACGCTGGATTTCGAAGAGATCAACTGGGGTTTTTCCGGTTCCGCACGAGGGGAACTTGCGATGGCCGAAGCGGTTGCCAAACTGAATGCGTCTCTTTTCGTCATGGACTACGACCACAACGCGCCCGATGTGGAATATCTTCGAAAAACCCATGAACCATTTTTCCGCACCGTGCGAGAGCAAAACCCGGAGCTGCCAATTCTGCTGCTCTCCCGCTGCGACTTTCACAAATTCGACCCCTGCGCCGAACGCAGAAGCGTCATTGAAGAGACCTACCGCCACACGCTCGCGTCCGGGGACAAGCGAACCAATTACATTGACGGAGAGACGCTCTTCGAGGGAGAATCCGACTGCACGGTCGACGGCTGTCATCCCAACGATCTGGGATTCCGGCACATGGCGAACCGGATTCTGCCGGTCATGCGCGCCATGCTGGAAAAATAGTTTCCAGAGCTGCGCGCAGCAACTTTGGGGGAGTGTCGTACGCGCTCTCTGCAACTCAAAGATATTCGCCCAGCCGATAGGGGCTGTAGCTTAAAAGCGCACCGCCGTCGGAAGTCAACTCAAACCGAGTGACAATCTTCATGACCGCCGCCAATTCTTCGGCATATCGATTTTGCAACTCCCGGCCAAGCCGGGCTTCCACCGTGCGCGGCGGAAGCGACAGCCACCCGGCGCGCGCCGAAGTGACATTGAGCATCCACTCCCCGTCCGCGATCATCGGAGAACAGACCACCTGCAACGGCAGCGCCAGATTCCACCCCACCGCATACATATAGTCCACCACCAGCTCCCCTTTGCGCGCAAGCAAACGGTAACGTCGGGTCGGCCCCGGCGCAGAGACGCCGGGAATCCACGGGCTAAGCAATCCTTGCCCGTCTTCGGCCATTCGCAACAATGATCTGAGCGTCTCCGGGGAAAGTGCAATCGTCTTCCCCTGCATCGTCCGCTTCTTCTGATAAGCGCCGCGCGCATTCAATGTGGTTTGCGTGAAAAACAGCGCGGCACGCCCGATCTCAAAAGAATCCGGCGTTTTGCGTTCGTAAGGCCGGTCAAAGGAGAAAATCACAAACACGCCCGCCAGCATTGCCCCAAGCAGCAATACCACGATCCCGCCGGCAAGCGTCAGCGCGAGATTTTTTTTCCCCCGCGATGCCGTTTTCCTCCGGCTTGCGGAGTTTGTTTTTTTGCGTCGAACTGCCATATTTTCCGATCCATCATCCGCTGGACATTCTGAAGCTTGAACTCAAGCCTCTTTGGTGAAAACCGCCGGACGGATATACACGAGTTTCTTCAAATTGTTGTCGTAGGGATAAATGCTCTCCGGGGCGTTCGCCAACGCCGCCGCCGAGAGATGCGGCACAGCAATGAGCTTCGCCGCCGCCTCTTCTCCAAGCAAGTCTCGCACCGCTTCGACATCGCGTGCAAGCGCACATCCCCGGAACTCTCCCGAGAAACGCGCCCGCGCCTCCTGATTATTGCAGACTTCCCCCTCCCCCTCCGGCCGCAGCCCGTCGGCAGTGGCCTTCAGCGGGAAACAGAGCAGTTCCTTGTTCCGGCCGTCAAACCAGACATCGACCGTCGCCCCTTCGGGCAGCTGCAACCCGGACGCCACAGCATAAGCGCTTGGCACGCAACGGGTGGACAACTCAGGCCTTCGGAAGGCCCATCCCGAAATCAACGCCGCCGCAATCCGCAGCCCCGTAAAACTCCCCGGCCCGCTCCCGCAGGTCCAACGCGTCACATCACAAGGGCGTAATTTCATCGCGTCCAACTCCGCCAGCACCCATTCGGCCAGCGCGGACGCCTCGCGTTTTTTGCAGATCCGACCGGTTTCCAAAACCGTTTGCCCGTTTTCGTCGACCAGCGCAAGCAACGCCTCGCCGCCGGAGAGATCCAACGCACCGCAATATTTCATAATGGAACAAGTCCTTCCTCGCGTTTGACGGCAACACAAAAAAATTTCATCCATGGATTTGGGCAATGCCGTCTTGTCCCAATCGACACACCATTGTGTCTTATAATATACATTCTCATTTACCGTTTGCAATCACCCCAAGCGACAAAAGACACCACGGAATTTCATTGCAACTTTGACGTGGCGGACACAGTGCCGAGACTCCCGATCCGATTAGCGAGGGGGCCTCGGAGCGCGTCGCACGCGTGTTCCTTTACGCGAGCATTCCAAGTTCAATTTGGTAACTCGTGTCGTATTTTTTGACATCCGCGGAACTTACGCCAAGGTAGTAGACGCCGGCAGTCAGCTCCGTTCCGCTCCGCAACAGATCCGCGCCGGAAGCTACCAGCGAAACCGACCGACCGCGGCTGTCCAGACAGCGGATCTTCAACTCCCTCGCATTCACCGCAGCCGCCGTCGCCGCATCCAAGTCAAACGAAACATTGCCCGATTCCGTCACCCGAAACGCGTAATAGTCCACAGCATCGCCGTATCCCACCCAGCCGCCAACCGTGTCGCCCATCGCAGCAGCTCCGTTGGCGGACGCTGCCGTCCATGTGTCGTTGCGATTGTCCCCGGCCGGGAAAAAGACGCTCTCTTTATCGATCGCAATGGAATACTCGGACGCTCCGCCCTTTGACGCATTGGTCGATGTCATTGCCAGATAATAAGTTCCCTTCGTCAACAAAAGATTCTTCGTCGTCGCGTCATAATTGCTCCGGGCGCTCAATGTCGTGCTTTGCAACGCCTTGAGCGAATAGGTCGTCACCCCGCGGCTCGTCTTCGAAACCAGCTGATAAATCGTGAACTTCGACGCGTCGGTCCCCGCCACATCGAACCGGAGATTCGCCGCCGTATTCAAGGTGAACGCCTTGTAATCCACCGCATCGCCGTACCCGACCCAGTCGGAGGAAACCAGCGTCTGTGCCGAAGAAACCGCGCCTAAATTCCCCACCTTTCCGGAGGCTCCGCGCGTCTTGAGATCCGTCCAGTCATCGGTGTTGTCGCCTCTGGTAAAGAATGTGCTGTCCGAATTGACCCCAATGGCGTACGTGGAGGAGCCGCCAATGGCGGCATTGGTCGATTTCATCGCCAGATAGTAAGTTCCCTTCGTCAACAGAAGGCTCTTTGTCGTCGCGTCGTAATGGTTGCGGGAGCTTGGCGTCGTACTTTGCAACGCCTTGAGCGAATAAGTCGTCACTCCGCGGCTCGTCTTCGAAACCAGCTGATAAACCGTGAACTTCGACGCGCCGCTCGCCACCACATCGAACCGCAGATTCGCCGCCGAGGTCAGCGTGAACTCCTTGTAATCCACCGCATCGCCGTACCCGACCCAGTCGGAGGAAACCAGCGCCTGTGCCGAAGAAACCGCGCCGATTCTGCCGAGAAAACCGGAGGCTCCGCGCGTCTTGAGATCATTCCAGTCATCCGTGTTGTTCCCCTTCCCGCCACTGGGACGCGATGACACATACTGCTCGCCATAGGCAACCTGATCCCCGATCCGGACGCTCAATTTGAGGTTTTCCCAGTTGCCGACCTCCAGCGTGGAAAACGTGTACGAGAAGGTTTTGCCCTTCTGGGGGGCCATTCCCGCGATACTGATGGTTTTGGAGGCATTGCCGAGCGTCACAACCGCTTTCGTCGCCGAAGTCGAGCCGTACAAAGAAGAATTGTTAAGCCGGAAGAGCACCTTGATTTTGTCCTGCCCTTCAAAAACATACTTTGTGGTATACGCATTGTCCTTCGCAACCGCGTTGAAGGTGTCCGCCCAGATCAGCCTCCAGACTCCGGACTTCGTCGGAACCGTATCCGCTCCGCCCATGGTCAACGTATAGTCAAAAGCCCCCGACGACAAGCCGCCGGATATGGCAATATAATATTTCTTCCACGGGGTCAACTTGATCGGGTAGGTGCTCGAACTGGTCATCGCGCAACTGAAAATGCAATTCTTCGCTCCCTCGGTAAAAGAATAGGCGGCATCATAGATCAACAAAGTCGCACCGCTGGCATTGTATAAATTGTTGGTCTTGATGTTCAGATACAGCTCATCGGTCACCGGGGTGTACGCATAACAATCCGTATCGATGCTCACGTTGTGGTAGTCCCCACCATACCCGGTGCCGCTGGAACCGTATCCGGTCCGATCAAGATGCCCGGTCACCGTGGTCACTCCATAAACGGCGATGGTCAACGCCACATTGTTGCGGGCATCGGTATCCCACGACTCCACGTAAGTGTTACGCGCATAGGCGTAGTCGGCCAAAGTGCCGCTGCTTCCTTCATGCTCCTTCCCCAGCAGAATGTGGTCGAGTTCATGCCCCGCAACCTCCACAACCTGCTCCGCGCTCCAATCGGGACGCGCGATAACGAATGCATTGTCATCGGCAGTCCGATTGCCCGCATCTATGGTCTCGGCAATTCCGTCAAACCCGCCATACGGTTCAAACGCATCGTTTTGTCCGATGTAGACGGTGCTGTATTTTTGCCCGGAATCCGGTTTTGACAAAGTGAACTGCACGTCCTGATCGCGATATTTTTCGGCAAGGGCGGAGAGGATGGCAAGCTTCTCCTCCGTGCTGAAAGAGGCGCTTTGCACTTCGACTTTGAAATCCAGCTCCAAGCTGTCGTTGCGGTAACTGGTCGACGCTCCGTCAAAATTCAAGAATACGATCTGCATTGATTGCTTCTCCTGCTTCTTTAAAATCTCCCGCGGATCACCGGACTTTCCAGACGGCACTGCCTTTCCAGCTCGCCTGAATCTCCCCCCCGCCCCACTGTACTCTACAATAACACCGGGGTTTTCGCAATGTGAAAAGTTATTTTTTTGCAAAAAAAACATTAAAAACTTGCCCCATGCCTTGATTTTCATCCCACAATAGAGTATATTAGTTAAGAATTTTAATTGTTTTCAAACTTTAATTTTCATTTTTAGAAACATGATACACAAGACACATTTCACTGCAATGCTGTGCATCGGCGCGGCGCTCCTTCTGCCGGGCATCACCGGCTGTGTTTCGCCAGTCCGGGAAATGCCGCAAGTCGAATTGGCCAAGGAACCCAAGACCCCGGAGCACGAACTATGTCGGAAACTATTGATCGCGTTTCTCAACGACGACGCGAAATCATTTGTCAAACTGCTTCCGACGGACACCCGGAAAAACTTCGACGTCAAGGAATTCAATAAAACCAGAAAGGCGCTGACCTCGACCATCGGAGAACCGGTTTCCTTCCGGTATCTGACGCGCCTTGAATTTGTGTCGCTGACCCCGCACTTGTGGCTGATCCGCTTCAAGCGGACGGACAAAAAGGGGCAAATTTTTTACAGTGAAGCGCTGTTCCGAATTATCACCGGCCGCGCCGCCGACGGCACGGTACTGGTTATCAGTTTTCATTTTCTCTAAAGAAACACAAAACAAATGGAAAAAAAGATGTCTCGCCTCTGGTTCTCTCTTGCTCTGCTTTCCTGTTCCGCCACTCTT
Organism: Victivallaceae bacterium; assembly: GCA_028691615.1. Taxonomy (GTDB): domain Bacteria; phylum Verrucomicrobiota; class Lentisphaeria; order Victivallales; family Victivallaceae; genus JAQUYX01. The sequence goes on along the minus strand of JAQUYX010000021.1, from coordinate 13,991 downwards.
TTCGGGGCAACCGCCCCGGAGCCTTCCGCAACGGAAATTCGCACCATCCGTCTTCGCCAAGACGACGCGCAAGTGCGCTTCGCCAGCAAAGTATATTCGCTCAAATATGTCTCGTCCGAAGAAATCCTGCCGTTTGTCAACTCCGCCATTCTGCGTTACAGCGCAAGTTCCACCATTCGCCGCGTCACTTCGACTGACCCGGACGCCACCGGCGCACTCTTGGTCTCCACCGGCATCGAAATGCTTCCGCACGTCGATGCCATCGTCGCCGCATTGGACCGCCCCGGAAGAGTCAAGGAAAAATCCGCCTCGGCCATCGAGGGAACGGGCCTTGCCCGCATTGCTTACACCCCGCAATATCGCGCCGCTCAGGAGTTTTCGCAGATCATCGATTCCACGCTCGGTTCCAGCGTCGGAGCCGCCTACGTCAACGCCGAAACCAATACGATTTTCTGGCGCGACCAGTCCTCCGCCGCCCGCAAAACCCTCGGCTGGATCGAAAAACTCGACCGCCCGCTGCCGCAAGTCAATCTCCGGCTCAACTATTATGAAATCCGGGACAGCGATCTACGCGACTGGGGCTTCGACTATCTCGCATGGAAAAACGGCCCCGGCGTCAATTTGCTCAACGTCGGCTACAACGCCGGACACATGGTCGTCGATGAATTGATCAGCACCGTCCAATACGCCGCGACCGCCTCCTGGGGCATGGGCGGATTCTTCACCGCTCCGCAGTTCGACATGAGCTTCATCCGCTGTCTGGAACAGTCCGGCAACGCCACCATCGCGGCAAATGCCACCTTGACCATGATCAACACCCCCGTGCGCACCAAAGAGGAATACGCCCAACTGCTGCGCTATCAGATTCAGCATCCGGACAACGCGCCGTTTCTTTACCGCATTTCGCTCTATCCGGAATATCAGAATATCGCCAAAAACGTTCTCGGCCGCACCTTCGTGGGCAAAAGTTATTACGAGGATGAGTGGGGGGAAAAACATGCCGATCCCCCGCCGCTCAACGCCCGAATCATCAATCCGTTTGTCTGCCTTCGCGCCGACTCTCACACCGAAGACGCCGACGGCTTCCTCCCCCCCACCCGCGACGACAAGGAAAAACTCTCCGGCGGCGGCGTGATCTTCAACTACTCGCTCAATTTCAAAAATGTCGTCGAACGCGGCAATACCGGCGCGGAATTGAGCAATTCCGCAATCTTCGCAGGCGCGGCCACCCTCGCCTTCGGAGAGGAGAAGCTGCTCGCGCTCTACGAGAAGGAAAACGACGTCGAACAGACCATCGGACTGCCGATTCTCTGCCGCATTCCCGTCATTAAATATTTGTTCAGCACCGTCACCAGCATCAAAGAACGAACCTATATTGTCGTCACCGCGGAAGCCACACCGATTCACGCCGGCACCGCCATTCTTGGCTCGGACAGCCTCACCACAGAGGTAAAACGCCGGATCGAATCACCGTTCCGCAAGTCTCAGGAAGAGGAGAAATAAGTCATCATGAAATACACCACCACAGCCGGAAATGTCTTGTCCTCCGCCCTCGCCACGCTGGTGCTCGCAAGCTGTCAATCCCCCAATTCGGGGGATTCCACATCGAAGGAGACCATTCGCCCCTCCTATCAGCAGAACACTTCGACGACCCCGCAGGAGCTGATTCTCTCCCCGCGCGCCATTCCCGGAACCCCGCGCGCCATGAACTCCGCCACCACCGGCGGATATGCGCCGAGCAACATTCAGGCGCAACTGAAAATCGACGTCAAAGAGGGAACGCGCGAGGTCAAAGTCATTCGCGACAACACCGATCCCTACGTCATTACCAAGCCGTATAAGATCCTTCACGCCGACCCCTATGCCGTGCGCAGTTATCTGGAAGCCGCGGTCGGCGCCAAGAGCGTCGAGAACAGTCCCGCGCAAGCCACCGCGGTAAAATTCGACGACGGCACCGGCGTCGTGCTGGTTTCGGCCGAAGAGTACCGTTTCCGCGACACCGAGAAGGGGCGCGGAATCGACAGCATCGTCGCCACGCTCGACCGGAAAGGGTTGACGTACGCCCCCGATGCGGAAACCCGCATTTATTTTCCGAAGATCAGCCGCGCGGCGAATCTGCGCGACATGCTCCTCAAAGTCGGCTCCTCCGAGCTGGATCCGGAATTTGCCGCCGCGCCCGGAACCATTCTCGTGGACGCCGAACTGAACGCCCTCATCGTCAAGGCCCCGAAATGGAACTGGCACGACATGCGGCTCATGCTCGAAAAATACGACCGCCCGATCCCGGAAGTCAAAGTCACCTACCGGGTTCTGGAGATTTATGCGGAAAACGATGACCGCATCGGCGTGGACTTCCAGAGCTGGAAGAACAACGAAGGCGTCGATTTCTTCTCCGCAGGCGCACTGGTCAGCCGCAATTGGGGTACTTTTTTCGCCAGCGGCGTGCAGGATACCGGGAACAATCGAGTTTCCTATTGGAACTTCAACCCGAAATGGAACACACGCTATCTGGATTTCATGACCTCAATCGGCAAAGCCAAGTGTCTGGCGCGCGGCGTGCTTGTGGCGCAAAACCGCGTCGTCTCGCGCATTCAGGTCAACTCCGGCTTCTTCTATGATCGCACCTATTACACCGCCGGGGCAAGTTCCATTGCCGAGGCCTGCACGGAATTCACCTACACCAATCCCAATCCCGACACCATCCAACGCGAAGCGATCACCAAGATTCTTTCGTATTCGGATCTGGTCAAACTTTACCGGGAAGCGGGAAGCGCCGCGGTTCTGGTTCCCACCGGGTACACCATGCGCATGATGAACACCCAGACCGGCACCAACACCTACGGCGATGCCACCGCCAAGCTCACCGGCAACGACAACGCCACCGACAAGTTGGCGAAATACCTCACCGGCTATGTCAAAGCCGACGGCACCGTCGTCAACGGAACCTATTACAATGACAACGGGGACTATATGAACGCCTCCCCCGGCATCATTCACGGCTGGCTGCAATATCCGATGGTGACCGACGGATTCAAATTTGATCTGACCATCACCCCGATTGTCACCGGGCGCGCGGCCAAACTCAAGTTCGATCTCTCGGGCATCTCGCTGCTCGGTTGGAATTCGGACGGCTCCGCGCGCACCAGCCGCTCGGAGACCGGAACCACCGTCCAGATCGGGTACGACGCCAGGGAGTTTGTCATCGGCGGCTTGCGCAAATCCGAATCGGTGCGCAGTACCACAGGCCTCCCTTACATCAAGGACATTCCGGTGCTCGGCCGTGCTTTTTCGACGGAATCGGAGTCGATCAAGCAGTCTCAGCTGGTACTGATCGCCAAGGTGGAATACTCCCAACCGGACGTCCCGTTGGGTTCGGAGATCCGCGACAATCTCGGAAAAATCATCAAAGGCGTCAACAAAGGCATGACCAGTCGCGTCGGCAACATGTTCTTCCAGCAGTACGAGCTGGACGAAGACCGCAAACCGCGCGAAGAACGCCTGGACGCGGTCGGCACGATGATTAATGACGATTATCAGGAACTGAAATAATTCCACCATTGAGAGAGGCCCCACCACCACCATGGACAACAGCGAAACGACCTCGGACAATCATACTCCGAATGTGGAATCGTTCAAACGGATGTGCCGCTTTCTCGAACTCAAACGGCGTCAATTTCTGACGCAAGCATGGCGAAACGACGTCAACCATCTTCCGCACGGACAGTTTTTGCGCCTGATGCAGGTGCGCTATGCCATGCCCTGCAACCTTGGTCGCATCATTGAAGTAACCGAACTGACGCCGGCGGGAGCTTCGATTTTTGTGGACAACCTTGTGGAGCGTGGAATTTTGCTGCGCAAGGATGACGCAAATGATCGTCGGAACGTGCGCATCTCCTTGACGGACAAAGGAATTGATTATCTTCGCAGCATTGAGGACGGCTTGAACAATTATATCATGGGATACTTTGCCGACTGCACGGACGAACAGCGCGACACCATCGACAAGGCCATGAAAATTTTGTGCAGCAAAATCGAAGAGCGCGACAGTTCCCCGGTGTAAATTTTATCAAACCGTCGGGGAACAGGGTGGATGATATTTGACAGAAGCGCCTTTTACGGGTATATTACCCGGATAAAGGATTTGCATTACGAATGAAACAATCCACAAAATTCATCGATCGTTTTTTAAGCCACCTCGACGATGTTGATCCGGAAAGCAGACAGGCGGGGATTCTTCGCGTCGTCAAAGAGCGCGGCTTCCTCGAAATGGTGTTCAACAACATCGAAGAGGGAATTCTGGTCGTCGACCGCAAACTGCGCATTCAGTACCACAATCAAGCGGCAAAAGTTCTGCTCAACCTCCCGGAAGATCTCGACGCCGTGCGCGTATCGCAATTTCTGCAGGAAGTCGACTGGCCAAGGATTCTCTCCGGCGATCAGGAGGCGTTTCACCGCGTCTCGCGGCAGGAGCTGGAAATCCTTTATCCGGTGCGCCGGTTTGTGCAATTTTACCTTGTCCCGCTGGAGGCGGCCGCCTCCATGGCGGCGGTCATCATCCGGGACGTCACCGAGTCGCATAACAAAACCGTCGACGCTGTGCGCGACAATACTGCCGGGGCCATCGGCGTACTCGCCGCTCAGGTGGCGCATGAAATCGGCAATCCGCTCAACAGTTTGTATCTCAATTTGCAGCTTCTGGAGCGCGCCGCGGGGGGGGAAGACAGCATTGCCTCCGCCGATGCAGCCGAGATGATCCGCGGCTGCAAAAACGAGGTGGAACGGCTGGACCATATCATTCTGCAGTTTCTCTCGGCCATCCGGCCGGGCAAGCCTCAATTCGAACCGCTGGACCTGACCGATCTGGTGGTGAACACCCTCAATTTCATGCGCAAGGAAATTGAAGATCGCCAGATTGAAGTCAAGTGCGCTTTTCCCGAATCGCTTCCCAAAATTTCCGGCGATCCCGAACAGCTCCGGCAGGCTTTTTTCAATATCATCAAAAACGCCCTTCAAGCCACCGGTTCCGGCGGCACGCTGGACATTGAATGCACCGCCTCCCCCGACGAGATTGCCTTGGCGTTTTCCGACTCCGGCAAGGGCATCCCGCCGGAACGGATCAAAGACATTTTCACTCCGTTCCAAAGCTATCGCGAAGGCGGCAACGGCATCGGCATGATGATTATCGAACGGGTCTGCCGGGAGCACGGAGCGCAACTGAATATCGACAGTGCCCCTGGACAGGGAACCACGCTGACCATCCGTTTTCCGCTGCACAGCCGCCGGATGCACGTTCTCCCGGAGTAGCATGGGGCGAAAGAGCGGGAAATGCCTCCCCCGGAAGCCTTCAAGTTCAGGCGAGGAACATTCCCTCGGCGACTTCCCCCACCGGCACGCCCATGGCGCGCGAAAGGGAGAGCGCGAAGAGGAACGACGCGCCGGGCGCCTTGCCGGTGACAATGCGCGTATCGGACTCCACCATGGCTCCGCTGGGGCGCAACTCGCCGATATATTGTTCCATTCCCGGATACATGGTGAAGCGTTTCCCGTTGAGAAGACCGGCTTTGGCCAGAACCATCGGCGCGGCGCAGATTGCACCGACGATACCGCCGCGCTGATAAACGTTTTTGACGCAGCAGATCACCTCGGGACTGTTGTACAAATTGAGTGCGCCGGGCATGCCCCCGGGCAGAGCGACGGCATCAAAATCATCGAAATAACACTCTTTGAGGGAATGATCGAGGAGGAACTGCATACTGTGCGCTCCGGTGGCGGTCGCTTCCCGAAGTCCCGCGGTCACGACACTGACTCCGACGCGGCGAAGCACATCGGTAATGACCGTCGCCTCAATCTCCTCGAATCCATCCGCGAAAATCACCAGCAGCTGTTTTTTCATGTTCCGCTCTCCTTGCGTTGCGTGCGGCGTTGCCGTCAGGAACCACACAATCCACCTGTTCCATTGGAATGTACACGGCTTTTAGAATTTGTCAAGTCCGTCATCGGGATTGCAAATTCAGTTGCATTTTTGGATCGACACGATATATTTCATGCGTCACGAAAAATGTTTTTCATTGCTCACGCTAGAGAAAGGGCTTTCCCATGATTTTGGATTCGATCAAAGCACGACAGAAACAAATCTTCCGCAACCCCATGCGCCGTGGGTGCGCATTGTCGCTATGCGCAATTTTTCTGTGTGCAGTGAATCTTGTTTTCGGAGGAGACGAAGTCGTCCAACGGAAGATCTTGGCCACCAGCGACATGCATGGAATGCTCACCTCTTCCGACGGCGGCATGACAAGATATGCCACGCGTCTGCAGCAGGAACGACGCAATGCCGCATCGCCCATGCTGGTCATCGACTGCGGCGACACGCTCTGCGGAAGCTACTCCGCCTTGAAAACGCAAGGCGCGTTGCCCCGTGCCGTCTTTGACATGCTGAAAGTGGATGTCTTTGTGCCCGGAAACCACGAATTTGAATTCACGCCGGAGCGATTTGCACAGCTTGCCCCCCCGCAGAGCGTGGCGGCAAACCTGACCTTGCAGCACCGGAAATATCCGGGGTGGAAACTCTTCGAGCTGGACAAAATTCGCATTGCGGTGATTGGACTGGCGGAATTTCATACGGCCAAACGGTTTCTCCCCCGCGACGGGTTTCGCATGCGTTCTCCCGAAGAGGCGTTGGCGGAAGTCATGCCGGAAATTCGCAAGGCAAAACCGGATTTGGTGGTTCTGGCCGTGCATGGCGGAATCTATTATGCCGGCGGAACGCTCTTCAAACTTCTCGCGCCCTACCCGGAAATCAAATTGATTCTCGGCGGCCACACCCATGAGGAGATCCCCGCGCGCAAAGTCGGGCAGGCACTCTATGTTCAGCCCGGAAACCGTGCCCAAAATGTCAGTGAAGTCGTCGCGACCTTTCGCGCAAAAGATCGGCAACTGCTCTTTCTGGAGTCCCGTCTGATTCCTCTCGGAAAAACCCCGCCCTCCCCCGATGTCCTTCGGAAAATCGACAAGGAGCTAAAAAAAGTCGAGCAGGACGGCTTGCGTCCCCTCGGCAGGGAAATTTCGGTCGGTCCCGGCGGTCTTTATCCGAGTGCGGGAGCGCTTGCGATGGAAGCCATGCTTGCGCGTCCGGAGACTGATGCGGCTTGTTTTCTGGAATACCGTCCCGGACAGAAACTCCAGAAGATTAAAAATTGCGGCGAACTCTTTCAGATTCTGCGGTACTATGACCCCATCGTCGTTCTGCAAGTCCCCGCCGAAGTCTGGCGGGAGCTGCAAAAGATCCGGGTAAAATCGCCTTCCCGTCTGATTTTGATGCAAAAACCGGGAACGCAAAGCAAGAAAATTCTGAACGTTGCGCTATCGGAATACCTTGCCGCGGGAGCGGGAAACGCGGCGACGAAAGTCGGGGAACAGCTGGCGCCTTTTTACAAGACCTGTCGCGAACTGGGGCCGGTGCGCACGCTTGTGGAAGAACATCTGGCGCGATAAAGCGCCCCCCTCCTATCTCCCGGATAATTCCGTCATGGAGAGCGGGCGGAAATTTTTGACCGCCCGCGCCCTGCGTTCGGAATCCACCTCGAGATATTTGTAGTAATTGAACGCAAAATCATGCGCCAGATAGTTGCGCAAATGCGCATGCACCAGCTGGAGATAAACCGGATGTCCTTCAAAAATACACGGCAACTCTCCCGCCAGCATGACATTCATCTTCCGGTAGAGTTCCGTCCGCTCCGCTCCCGACGGCAAGGAGAGCGCCTTCTCAAACATCGCATCGAATTTCGGATCAGAAAACCCCGTCCGGTTGCAGCTGTCCCGGTTGCCGGAATAAAATAGCTGCAGAAAGTTCTCCGCATCGGGATAATCCCCCGTCCAACTCAGCCGAAACAGCTGCAGCGTTCCCTGCCGCTGTTTTTCAAAAAAACGCGCCCGGTTGTTCAGCACCGGCACGACTTCGATTCCGATTTCCGCCAGATCATTGCCGAGCATCTCCGCAAATTGCCGGTTAACCATGCCGTCTCCCGGCTGGTCAAAGGTCAGCACCAGAGGCTTTCCGGTGGCCGGATCAATGCCGCCGGGATAACCGGCCTCCGCCAGAAGCGCCCGGGCTTTGACCAGATCGCGCTGTCCGTAAGGATTGCGAAACTCGGGGTCGTGCCCGGCCACTCCGGGCGGAATCGCACCCTCCGCATAGACCATCCGGTAATTGAAATATTCCATGATTCTTCGCCGGTCGAAGGCCAGCGCAATCGCCTGCCGCAGCTTACGATTGTGCTTGAACACCCCGCCTTCGGCATGATTGAATCCCAGATAGCGGACACTCAGCTCGGGAAACCGAACCAAACGGATTCCGCGGTCGCGGAGCGCCGGGATCAAAGTTCCGTCGGCATTTGCCGCCAGATCGGAATTATCCTTGTCAAGCACATTCAAATCGAGCTTGCCCTGCAGGAACAAAAGCCACGCCGAGAGGCTCTGCCGAATCGTATAACAAACAATGCGTTTGGCCAACGGCAGCCGTCTGGATTTCCCGTCGGAAACAAAAAATTCCTCCCGGTATTCCGGGTTGGCCGCCAGCTCAATCGAATAATCCTTGCGGTGTTTTTTCATCACAAAGGGGCCGGAACCGACCGGATGCTCCCCGAGCTTGTCCCCGTAAAATTCCACCGCGCGGCGGCTGACAATCCCGGAATAGGGAATTGCCAAAAGATAGAGAAACCCCGTATCCGGCCGGTTCAGCCGCACCAGAAAACGGAGGTCGTCGAGGATTTGAATCCCTTCGATGCCGCGATCGTAAAGCGCCTGTCTTTCCCGTTCGGAACGAACCGCTCCAGACAGGCTGCGGAACCGGTCGATTCCCCGGATTTTGCCGCGAAAAATCCAAAATACAGAACTGGCGGTTTTCGCGTCGGCGATCCGCAGAAAAGAATATGCGACATCCGCGGAGGTGATTTTGCGCGCCGCCTTGTCCGCATTCCTGCCGAAACAGGCGTCCGGCGCAAAGTATAAATCATCCCGCAGCGTAAATCGATACACAGTACGGTCCGGCGAACACTCCGGCATCTGCGCAAGCATCGACGGCTCCAGCTGATACGGCCTCCGGTCGGTGTATTCATACTGAAGCAGCGTGTCATAAAAAGCCGCAGTCATATTGCGGCTGGCCTCGTCTTCGGCCAGCGCAGGGTCGAGCGACTTGACCATGCCGTTGCCGGAGAGATAAATGGTCTTGTCGTCTGCGTTCTGCGAATCGGGACAGCCGGAAGTGAAAATTGCGATTCCCAGCCCGAGCGCCAGCAGAATCATCCGCCGCGCGCCCCCCGGTCGAGCGATCATGCCAGCGCTCCGTAGGTGTCGAGCACCAACTTCTCCGTCTCTTCCCAGCCGATACAAGCGTCGGTAATCGACACGTCGCTTTTCGGACGAACGCCGTCGACAATCTTCTGGCAGCCGGGAGAGAGGTAGCTTTCCAGCATTGCGCCGATGATGCAATCCTGCCCCTCCGCCTTCTTTTGGCGCATCAAGTCCTCGAGCACCAGATGCTGGCGGGCGGGGTCTTTGCCGGAATTGGCGTGACTGCAATCGACGATGATGCCGGGATTGAGATTGCGCTTGGCCACGGCGACGCGCACAAACGCGATGTATTCCGCGCCGAAGTTCGGGGTCGGTCCGCCGCGAAGAACGATATGGCAGAACTTATTGCCTTTGGTCCGAAACACCCCGACATGGCCGGTGGCTTCGGAGACACCGATGAAACTGTGCGTTCCGGCCGCCGTGGCGATTGCGTCGAGCGCCACTTGGACGCCGCCGTCGGTGGCGTTCTTGAATCCGACGGGCATGGACAACCCGCTGGCGAGCTGCCGATGGGTCTGCGATTCCGTGGTCCGCGCGCCAATGGCGGCCCATGAGACGGCGTCGGCAATGTATTGCGCGAGAATGGGATCGAGCATCTCCGTCGCCACGGGCAACCCGAGATCGACGATTTCCAGCAGGAGTTTGCGTGCGATGAAAATTCCCTTGGCGATATTGTAGGAGCCATTGATGTCGGGGTCGTAAATAAGCCCCTTCCATCCGATGGTGGTGCGCGGTTTCTCGAAATAAACGCGCATGACGATCATAATGCGGTCGGAAACTTTATCGCTGAGCGCCTTGAGACGGCGTGCATATTCGATCGCTCCGGCCGGATCGTGAATGGAGCAGGGACCGACAATCAACATAAATCGGCCTTTTTTTCCTTGAATAAGCTCTTTGATCTCGTCGCGGGAGGCGGTAACCTGAGCCGCGGCGGGAAGCGAGAGCGGTAGCTCCGAAGAAATTTCTCCGGGAGCCGGAAGGTCGCGACTGCTGCTAATGTTGATGTTGTTGGTCTTACGCATGGAAACATGATCCTTTGGTTTGAATTGGTAATATACCCGGGAAATTGCCATTTGTCAACCCGCAATTCCCTGCAATCTGCGCGGAACAGGTTGAAAAAACACACGAATGCGGATATATTACGAAAATGTCTTTGTAATTCGGCTTTCCGGAGGAGTGATGATTGATTTTGCCAGTGTTTCCAAATTTTATGCGGGCGACGCGATTTTTGACAACGTCACCTTTCGAATCAACACCGGCGAACGCGTCGGAATTGTAGGGCCCAACGGCGCCGGCAAGAGTACCATGTTCGGTCTGATCGCCGGCGATATCCAGCCGGATAAGGGAACCATAAGCGTCCCGCACGACTTCCGGCTGAGCCAGCTCCACCAGCAGCTTCCGGCCGGCGAGCACCAGAATCGCAATCTGATCGACTTCACCTCCGACGCGATTCCCGAAATCCGAACGATCCAGCAGGAATTGGAGACGATTGAACAGCGCATGCACACCGGCGACACGCAGGACAAGCTGGATTCCATGCTCGAACGCCACGGCCGACTGCAAACCGAATTGGAAACGCTCGGCGCTTATCACCTGAAGATCGACGCGGAGGCGGCGTTGAGCAATTTGGGATTTTCCGTCGACCGGCTAAAGGAACCGCTGTCCAGCTTCAGCGGCGGCTGGCAAATGCGCGCCGCCCTCGCCCGGGTGTTGATCGCGAAGCCGGACATCATGCTGCTGGACGAGCCGTCCAACTATCTGGATGTGCCGGCGATCGAATGGCTCTGCCGCTTTCTCAAATCGTTCCGGGGAACTTTGCTGATTGTTTCGCACGATCGATTTCTGCTGCGCAAATTGACCGACGTGACCTTGGAGGTCAACGCCGGGAAAGTGACGCGGTACGCGGGAAATTACGATTTTTATCGCGCGGAGCGCGAATCCCGGCGCAACGCCATGCTGTCGGCCAAACGCAATCAAGATCGCAAGATCGACCATCTGGAAAAAGTCATCGACCGTTTCCGGGCCAAGGCGACCAAAGCCGCGGCCGCCAAGAGTTGGCAGAAGGCGTTGGACAAGATTGAAGAGATCGAAGTGATCGGGGATCTTGGTTTTTCCGGAGGGATTCGTTTCCCGGAGCCGCCGCGCTGCGGAGTCGAAGCGGCGCGATTGGAAAATGTTTCGTTCGGGTACGATCCGGCGCATCCGGTTCTGCGCGATGTCACGCTCTCGCTTTCCAGCCACGAAAAGGTTGCGTTGATCGGTTACAACGGCATGGGCAAGAGTACCTTGCTCAAACTTCTGGTCGGTGCGCTTAAGCCGGATCAGGGCAAAGTGGTTCCGGGACACAACATTGTCATCGGCTATCAGGCGCAGGAGTTCGGGGAAATTCTTGCCGATGAGGAGTCAGTCTACGATGCGGTGCGCGGGGCATTGCCTCCGGGCGCGGGCACAGGCAATCTGATGAACGTGCTGGGGTCGTTCGGTTTTTCCGGAGAAGACGAGGCGCGTAAACCGGTGAAGGTGCTCTCCGGCGGCGAAAAAATCCGGCTGTGTTTTGCCCGGATCTTCGTAAATCCGCCGAATCTGCTGGTGCTGGACGAGCCGACCACGCATCTGGACATCAGTGCGCGGGAACTGCTGGAAGATGCAATTCGCCGTTATCCGGGAGCGGTATGTCTGGTCAGCCACGATCTCGAATTTGTGGAACACACGGCGAATACGATCTGGGCCATGGAGAATCATTCGGTCAAAAAATATTTCGGCAACTACGCTTACTATCTGGAGAAGATCAATCCGCCGAAGACCAGTTCCTCCGCACCCACCGCCTCCGCCCCCTCCGCTAAAAACGTCAGCGCTCCCCCCTCGGCGAAAAATACCGGCGACAGCAAAGAACGCCGCAAAGAGCGCGCCGATCACCGCAATAAATACGCCTCGATCAAACGCGACGCCGAGACCCGTACCCGTCAGCTGGAAGAGGAAATCGAACAGCTGGAAGGCCGGATTGCGGAACTCACCAGCATTCTCGCGGACCCGGCGCGGGCGGATTTTGCTGTGCACGGCAAAGAGTTGGCCGAGTGCCAGAGTCGTCTGGACGCGGCCAATGCCGAATGGATGGATGCGGCAATCCGTCTGGAAGAAGTCATGGCGAATCTGCGCTTGAAAGAGCAGGCTCTCTCCTGACACGCCTGACACGCCCGACTAGAACGTCAGGGACGGGCGATTGTCTGAGCAATCAGAGCGCCCTTCCCCCCGTCACGGGCGAGATGAATCAGTTTCCATTGAGCTTGGCGATTGCGCGATCCAAGCGTGCGAGGGATTCCTCGCGTCCGAGGAGCACCATCAGTTCGTAAGCGCCGCCGGGGGTCACGGCAAGGCCGGTAATGGCGATTCGAGCCACCCAGTTGACCAAGGCGCTTTTCACTTCATGCGTTTCCGCGTAAGCATTGAGGCATGCGGCGATGGTCTCAAAATCCCATGAGCCCAGAGCGGCCAGTTGATTGCGCAGTTCCGGCAGGACGCGCTGTGCGGCCTCGGGACAGGATTTGCTTTTCTTGTGGTTGTAAAGGTCCAGTTCGTAATCCGGCTGGGCCAGAAGGAAAGAAATCTTACCGGGGATTTCGTTCAGGCGGGAAATGCGCTGATGAACCAGTTTGAGCACGCCTTCGGCTTTAGCTTCCAGCGCAGTCCCCTGAAGTCCGGCGAAAGGCGTGGCGAGCGCCACGAAGTCTTCGAAGGGGAGTTGCTTAATGTATTCGCCATTCATCCAGTCGAGTTTTGCGTAATCGAAAACGGCGGGGGATTTGTTGAGTCCCGCAACGCTGAAAAGCTCCTCAAGTTCGGTCAGGGAGAAGATCTCGCGGTCGTTCTTGGGCGACCATCCGAGCAGGGCGATATAGTTGATGATGGCGGAGGGCAAATACCCTTCCGCGACGAGGTTTTCGAAACTCACCGAACCGTGGCGCTTGGAAAGTTTTGCGACGACGCCGTCTGCGTCGCGTCCCATGATCAGCGGCAGATGGACGTATTGGGGGATTTCCCAGCTGAACGCGCGATAGAGGAGATTGTATTTGGGCGTGCTGGGCAGATACTCTGCGCCGCGAACGACGTGCGTGATCCCCATAAGATGATCGTCGATGACGTTCGCGAAGTTGTAGGTAGGCATTCCGTCGCGTTTGAGGAGGATCTGATCATCGAGGACTTTATTCTCGATGGAGATCTCGCCAAAAACGAGATCGGAGAACGTGCTGACGCCATTGGGATCGATTTTCTGGCGAATGACGTAGGGACGTTTTTCGCTGAGATATTGGCGAACGACGGCGGGATCGAGGTTGCGGCAGTGTCCGTCGTAACCGCCGGCGCCGGGGTTATCCTCGTCAACGGTGTCGTTTTTCTCGCAGAAGCAGTAATAAGCGTGGCCGGATTCGACCAATTTCTGAGCATATTGCGGGTAAATATCTTTGCGCTCGCTTTGCACGTAGGGGCCGAATCCGCCGTCCTTATCGGGGCCTTCGTCGTGATCGAGGCCTGCGGCGGCGAGGGTTCGATAGATGACTTCGACGGCGTTTTCGACGAGACGCTGCCGGTCGGTGTCTTCGATTCGGAGGATGAATTTTCCATGCTGGGAGCGTGCGAGGAGGAAGGCA
>JAQUYX010000171.1 GCA_028691615.1 Victivallaceae bacterium | reverse complement strand
CGGTGATTGATCCGGTCACGGGGAATCCCGTCCGTTTCGGAAGTGTCGGCACGAAACTGACCTTGACCCGTCTTGGTGTGATTCTGACCGGGACAACGGCGGCGGGGCAGTCCATTTATTTCCCGTCCGTCGTTCGCAACCGCTCCTACAATGCATCCGGTGCGCCATGGGAAAAGTATCGATATTTTCTCTACTATTCCACCGATCACGAATATGGAACCTCCGCATCCGGGATTTCCATGGCCGGGGCAAACGCCATGACCGGCCCCTGGGCAAAAATCGGAAACGGGAAAATTGTGACGCTCGCCGATCTGGGATACTCCTCCAACAGCGTGTCAAACTCGGAATGTGAAACGCCGTCCGTCTGGTGGTGTTCCAAAAAGGAAAAGTATTACATGGCCTGGCACACCGGAAATATTCAGGATGCCGCGCCCTGTAATTACGCTCAAACTTCATTTATCGCCGAATCCCCGGACGGCGTCGCATGGACGGCGGTAAAACGGATGTTTGACATCCCGATGCGTGAAATCGCCGGGAACGGCCACAACGGATATGTTCAGGTTTACCGCCATGACAACGGTTACTATGCGACACTTCTGATCGGTGGCGGCAACGGTTATATGACAGACGCCTGTTCCCCGGACGGACTGCATTGGATGGTCAACCCCATGCAGGACAATGCTGTTCACAGCGCATTCAAGCTCAACGGAACGAAAGCGCCGGGGGATTGCGTCCTTGTGGAATTCAATCAATCGGCGCTGGTGAATCTGTCCGGGCAATGGTACAAAATCGGCGGCGGCGGGCTTCCCGCTTCCGGCTCGGCGGCGAAAGTCTACGACCTTTACGCCATGCCGGTGCTTGCCGACAAAAGAACACCGGCCGGCCCGGGAGAGCTGTTGTTGGAGATGGATTCCGCTTTCGACGAAACGAAAAACATCCGCAATACTTCCAGTTTCATCGACGATGACGGAAGCATTTACATTCTCTACACCACCCGCGTCGGGACAAACGGCGTGTCCAGAATTCATGCGGCAAAATTGGAGCTGTCATAATGATTCGATACGAAAACGCCACACGGGAGGTCGCATTTGGAAGGCACACCCAGCGTCTTGAAACGAAGTTCCTTTTGCGGACACTTCCAAGCTGGCTCGCCACCGACTTCAACGGTGATTTGACTTGGGAGAACAACGGACTCGTCATTCCGGCAACGGCAACATCAAAACTGACCACGGCATATTTTGATGTTGAGCAAATGACGCAGATTTCCGCAGAGTTCTTCAACCTGAATTTCCACTCGGACAGCACAACCGCTTCCATCCGCATGACATCGGAGGACGGGACAAGAGAGTTCGGTATTTACGCCAATCCGACCGACTTATCCTGCAAATTTGAATATCGGGTAACCGGGACGGCGGTCATTTCCGACGCGGATATGGGATACGTGGGAAGCATCCGCAAGTTTCGATTCATGGCATTTACGGACGCAAGCGGTTCTGTCCGGCATGGGAATGCACCGCGAAATTTACGACTTTCGGTGTTCCCGGTCGAGCGTGAAATTTCCGTTATTGAAAACGGTGTGACCGCCTACACGCTTAACAGCTACATTCACCCGGACGGTGCGGATGTTGCAGACATCGACTTTTCCGGGCGTTGGCGGTTTGAGATTGAATTCTCAAACACGCTCTCGCTTTCCGGTGCGGAAATCAAAATCCAGCAGAATGTGTAACCATGAAAAAATATTTGATCAAGCCGGGGCAATCACCCTGAACCGATCTGCGTGAAGTATCAATCATCAACCCAAATCAAGGAGGCTTATGAAGAAAATTCTTCTTGCCGGCGGCGGCCTTGCCATTCTCTCCATGCTTTGCGGCTGTCAGAGCGTAACCAAAGTGGAGTTTTACGAACCCACCACGGACAACGCGGAATACAGCGTCAAAACGACAGAAAATGTGCAGGGGCACGGCCCCGTCAAAATCATCGAAGGCAAATCGGGCGTTCCCGATTTCTCGGACAACAAGACCTTTCGATTCAATCTCAACATTCTGGGGCTCTAAATGTTCAAACTGTTCTATAAACTCAAATCGGCGTTTCTGACGTTCTTCGGGGACATCAAGGTCTATCCGTTTCCGATGTTCGTCGTCTATTGCCCGGATTCCTTCCGAATCAAGGGCGCGGACACAAGAGCGGTGATGAAGCAGATTCATCCCGGCGATCTTGTCCTTCGGAAGTATCGCCATTACCTTGACGGATTTTTCATTCCGGGACGCTTCAGTCACACGGGAATCTATGTCGGGGGTGGCAAAGTCATTCACGCCGTAGCCGAGGGCGTGAGTGAAATCGACATCATCGATTTCCTGCGCTGCGACTCCTTTGCCGTTGTGCGCCCGAAGGCTGGAGCGAAAAACGCCATCGAAAAATTGTACGGCTGGCTGGGAAAACCGTATGATTTCAACTTCAAATCCGGCAACGACCGCTACTACTGCCACGAACTTGCGGCGGAAGCCTATCGCGGTCTTACCATCAAAAAGTTCCCGACCGCGCTGTTCGGCCTGAAACTCCCGTTTCTCAGCAAAAAGTATCTTGCGGATTCGTTTTTGACGAGTCCCGATTTCAAACTCATCACTGAACGTAAACCCAACTCCAAGGAAATTCTCATGAAGAAAGCTATTGCTCTCGTTCTCGCCGCCGTCGCCGTTACCGCCATCGTCTCCGGCTGTACCGCAATCCAGTCCGCCACCGCATCTTTCCACGGAACCGCCGTTTCCTTCGCCAAGAGTACGTCCAAGGCCAAGGCGCTGGACAAAATTCAGGAACTGGTCGATGAAAAGAAGATCACGCCGGAATATGGTGTGGAACTCTCCGCCAAGGCCGAGACTGAAATCGACGCCATCTTCGTCAAAATCGACGAGCTTTATGCAAAATACAAGGCATTGAAGGAAGCCAAGAAAGCGGAAAAAACTGCCGAAAAAGCGACCGAAGAGACCGGCAAAGCGGATGCCGTGACTCCCGTCGCCGCTCCCGCCGAAACGAAGGCTGAATGAGGACGGCAGTCGTTCTCATCCTCTGCGCGGCCGCTCTCCTGATCGGGGGCGGCTGCGGACTCACCGTACCACAGCCGAATCCGCTTGGCGTGGACGAATCCGTGGCCGATGCCGCGCAGATTGTCCAGAGCATCAAAAACGACTTTGTTGCGAGAAAAACTGTAATTCCGGCAAAAACGAACGTTGCAGTTGTTCCAGCGGAGGTTCAGCCGGACATCAAGCCGAACACGCCGGAACCGCCCGAAATCGCAACCGTATCAGCCGAACCGAACTGGTTTGAAAAGAATTGGCCGTGGCTCTCATGGATGGCGCTTCTGCTGGTTTTCGGGATAATGTACCTCGCCGACAAATGCTCGGAAAAGTGGGGCGTTCCGTCAAGGGAGACGATGGCACGGCTCTCTTATTATCTGACGAAAGGGCTTCCTCTAACCCAACGAACGATTTACGCCGGGATTCGAACGAAGTATCTCCGCAAGAACGCAGAGAACAAAGCCTCCGAAGATGCATAGTTTTTATAGGAAAATAGACTTGTTGACGGAATTATCGTTTGGTAATTCAAACGATAACTCCGGGAGGGGGTAAATGTTAAAAAACACGGCTTGAAAATTAACCAGAAGGTGTTAAATTATAAGAAAGTTTTTTCTCCCGAAATGAGGTAAAAATCGATGGACACATTTGACTTCTCGCCGAAAGAAATGCAAGCCCCGGAAGCGCCGATTCAGCGCTATCCGGTCAAGATCATTTTTGATGGGCGGGTATGCGGTTATTACCTCTTCGGAAAATCCAACCATTTTGAAATTTATTTTGATGTTATACGCGTAGTCAAGCCATCGCCTCGATTTATGTGTCTGGCTCAAATGTTTCACCATGAAGACGAATGCCGCCAGTGGCTTTGCGAATTTACAAAAAGCTTGGTCACTGCCCAAGACTTGAATTATACCGATTTAGCGGTTGAACTTCGCAAAAACCCAGACGTTAACGACTTCCCGCCATATATTTGGTAAAATTTTCCCCTCTATGGGATCACTACAACGGCCCGGAAACGCCCCTGTTCCGCGAGACGGTTTTGCCTGCGATCAGGCCGCTTCAGCCGCCCCCCATAAAACGCGGACACGGCGGCTAACTCTGCAAACGTGGGCGTTATTTTATTACGCCTCCGCGAGCGATTGCCCTATATCTTTTCTTTCATTTTCTCTCGGTTGAACTTGCATAATTCCATACTGGCAATATGCCGGAATGCAAGTCATAAACCATTGATAATCAATATGTTTATTATCGGAATATCTTGCATAAAATACTGGCTATTAACCGTTTGAATGGCAATGTATGTCACTGTTGAGGGACCGGTACGGATGCCGGTTCCGAGCAAAAAAACAATGCCTAACAACGGAGGCAAACATGAGTACGCACGCAGTGATCGCAATGGCAACGGAAAACGGATACAAGGCCATCGGAGTGAACTTCGACGGTTATGTCGGACACACCGGGGCAATTCTTGGCGGCTGGTACAACACCGAAGAAAAAGTCACGGCTTTGATTGCTCTTGGCAACTTGAGTCAAATTTACGAACGACTTGCACCGGCCGAGGACGAAAAACACAGCTGGAAAGAACCGGTTGAAGGCGTAACCATCGCCTACCATCGCGACCGGGGAGAAAAGTTCAGGAACCTTGGCACTTTTGCCACGCGGCGGGAATTGCTGGGCAACGCGGAATACGTGTATGTTTTTGAAAGTGGACGGTGGTTTGTATGGGGCGTTGAAGCGGACTGGATTGAATTGAACGTCACAGTCGGTGCCAAAAAATAAATGCAGAGCCGGGCGGTCGCAAGACCGCCTTCGCCCCTGTTTCCTCCACAGAAAAATGCAAAAGACTGTGCGCAGAGAACGCAGGTTGAGCTTCACGTTTGGGCAGAAACGCCCCTGTGCCGCCCGATGGTTTTTCCTGCGATTAGGCCGGTTCAGCCGCCCCCCATGAAACGCGGACACGGCGGCTAACTCTGCAAACGTGGGCGTTATTTTATTACGCCTCCGCGAGCGATTGCCCTATATCTTTTCTTTCATTTTATCTCGGTTGACCTTGCATAATCCCATACAGAAAACACGCCAAGATTCAAGTCGCAAACCATTGATAATCAATGGATTTATTATCAGTATTTGTTTGAAAAATCACTGGCTATTAAGGCGATGCGATGGCAATGTATGAATAGTAAAAGGTACGGAACACACAACCGAAAATAACGGAGGCGACCATGGAAAAACCGATTATCAGAGACACCGAAACCAATGAAGAATTAACCCTTCGGAAACTTCAGGAAGAATACGAAATGCTGAAAAAAGCCGGGGAAACCGAAGCCGAAACGTTCGATGATTATTTGGAAAACATCACCGAGCCGAACGGAACCTGCGAATGGTGCGGCGAACTTTTCAGCCGGAGCGAACTTCGGGAAGAGGTTGATTTGGGATTGCTCTGCGACCGGTGTATCGCCGGGATCACCTCAAGAGGCGAATCCCTGACCATTAAATACTGAACGGAGAGAGACCCGGCTTCGGCCGGGTTTTTTCATATTGAGACGATGAAACATAGCAAGTCAAGAACGAAAGATAAATCGATAATAACGATTGATAATAAACGCTTTACATACTGGCTATCAGCCGTTTCAATGGCAATGTATGTCTCTGTTAGGGGGCCGGTACGGACGCCGGTTCCGAACACAAAACAAACGCCCGACAACGGAGGCAAACATGGCAAAGAAGAACGAAAACAGAATTCCCGATACCTATTGGGCAACCACGGTCGGCAAAAAAGTCGCCACACTGATGCATGGCGACGCACAGGATGCGTTGGACTTGCTGAACGAGATTGACGACGGGATGACCGAAGCGGTCGAGAACGAAATGGACGAAGCGATGAAAGCCGAGCTGATCACGGCGCAGAAGCGTTTCAAGGACAGCTTGAACTCTTTCCGCAAGGCTTTCTACGGAATGAGCAAGCAAGGTTTTTA
>JAQUYX010000170.1 GCA_028691615.1 Victivallaceae bacterium | reverse complement strand
GACGCGCAATTCACCGCGTTTCCCGCGGAGCGCCTCGTTGCAACTTGCTGTTCAGTTTTTTGTGCCGGATTGCACTTCGGCATCCGCAGCAAGCACGTTTTCGCGCTGCTTGTCGCGGTAGGCGTGGAGTTTTTGAGCCAAAGACGCATCGTTGAGCGCCAGCATGGCAATCGCGTAGAGCGCCGAATTTTTGGCGCCCGCTTTGCCCGCGGTGACAACTCCGACCGGGATTCCCGGCGGCATCTGCACCATCGCCAACAGGGAATCCAGACCGTTGAACGGTTCCGACGGCACCGGAAGCCCGATCACCGGCAAAATCGTATGCGCGGCAATGACTCCGCCCAAATGAGCCGCCATCCCCGCCGCACAGATGATCGCCTTCAACCCAGCCGATTCCGCGCCGGACGCAAACTGCGCGGCTTCCACCGGCGTGCGGTGCGCAGAGAGAACCCGCGCAACATACGGCACGTCGAACTCGTCGAGAATGTCAAAGGCGCCCTTGAGCGTGGCAAGATCACTCTTGCTGCCCATGACAATCGCGACCAGTGCTTTTGTTTCGGACATTTTCCGTTCCTATTCCTCGGTGGGCTTTTCCGAAGCCAAGGCCCGATTGAGCATTGCCTCGAATTTTGCGGCCTGTTCGTCCACATGACCATTTTCATCCAACGCAGGAAATTCGTAGGTGAGCAGTCCCTCGGAGATTTCCAGCAGCGCGACGTCCAGATAGTTTTCCGCGTCGCATTTGATCATCGGACGTTCGCCGTGCGCAAGCTGACGCGCACGACGGGAAGCCACCACCGCAAGAATCTGCGGATCGGGGATCATTTTCTTCGCACCGTCAAGATAGTGATTGTTCATAACCGGATCGTTCTCCTCTTTTTCAGTAGTCAATAATATCGCGATGATTGTCGATCAGCGCCGTGTCATAACCGATGATTCGTTCATGCCGCTTGCGGAACTCGAGCGCGCCATCCAGGATATACCGTTCGGCAATCGCCAGACGCTTGTCGCATTTCATCCCGTCACGCAGCAACAGCAACGAAACAAATACCACCGTTTCGTTTTCCACCAGATCCCGCGCGACAAGATCATGGTACGCCATGTCCTTCTTTTCCGAAACGAACCGAACCGCTTCCAGCTGCAACGCATGCAGCGCCTTGACCTTTTCACAAAGCCGCGCGGCTTTGCCGGTGAAGGGCAGGGCGAAAAATTCCGCTATCCGCGCATCATTGTCCCGCTGCAGCACGCCGCCGATCGCGGCGACCACTTGAAGCTGCGTGGTCCCTTCGTAGATGTTGGTGATGCGCGCGTCGCGATAATAACGCTCCGCGTTGAAATCACGCATGAACCCCGTGCCGCCATGAATCTGGATGGTGTCGTAGGCAATCTTGTTGGCGGTTTCCGTGGCCAAAGCTTTGCACATCGGAGTCAGAACCGCCGCCACCTTGTTGTAATATTTCTGCGAGGAACGCTGCTCGGATGTCACATTCGCACCCTCTTCCACCAGATGGGTGTACCCGGTGCGCAGATCAACCGCACGCGTCGTTTCGTAAAGCAACGCGCGCGCCGCCGCCAGGCGGACCTTCATGTCGCTGAGCATCGCGTAAATCGCGGGAAACTCATCGATCGATTTCTTGAACTGTTCGCGCTCGGAGGCATACTGACGCGCTTCGCGGTAGGCCGCTTCCGCAATGCCGACTGCCTGCGCACTGATCGCCACGCGGGCGCCATTCATCAGACTCATCACGTACTTGATCAGCCCGAACCGGCGTTTGCCGCAAAGCTGCGCGGGGACGTCATTGTATTGCAGTTCGCAGGTCGCAACGCCGTGAATGCCCAGCTTGTTCTCGATTCTGCGCACCACCAGCTGCGGACAGGCTTCCGCGATGAACATCGAGAGCCCGCGCCCGTCGCTGGTTCCCTCTTCGGAACGGGCCAGCACCAGATGCACCTTGGCACAGCCGTTGGTGATGAAGCGCTTCATTCCGTTGAGATACCACTGCCCGGTCTTTTCGTCCTGCCAAGCGCGAAGACGAACCGACTGCAGATCGCTTCCGTAGTCCGGCTCGGTCAAGTCCATCGAACCATCCACTTCCCCGGCGGCGAACTTCGGCAGATAGGTTTGCTTCTGCTCTTCCGTCCCGAACTCGCTGATCGTTTCCGCAATGTCCTGAAGCCCGAAAAGATTCTGAAGGCTGCCGTCGGCCCGGGAAACCATCTCCGTCATCATCGTATAGATGGACACGGGGAAATTCAGTCCGCCGAAACGGTGCGGGAGCATGACTCCCATCACGTCGGCCTTGCGCAGATCTTCCAGATTCTGAACCGTCAGCGGATGATACGTGACGATGCCGTTCTCGAAATGGGGGCCTTCCAAATCCACGGTACGGCTGCGGGGCGCAATCCGGTCGCCGCAGATGCCGCCGACCACGGAAAGAATCCGCTTGTAGTTGTCCAGCGCATCCGCGTAATCCGCAGGCGCCGTGCCGGAAACGGCCTCTTTGTAATTCTCTTCCCGCAGCTTCACCGCTTCCGAGAGATCGAGATTGTCCAGCGTGAAGCGCAGATCCTGATTGTCGTCATAAAAATTCGGCATGATAGCTATTCCCTTTCGTTCCCGTTCAGTTCTTGGCCTTGAAAGCCTTGATCATTTCGGGAATGACCGTATTAAGGTCGCCGACGATCGCGTAATGCGCCACCGAAAAAATCGGCGCGTCCTTATCGGTATTGATTGCAATGATCTTTTTGGACTCCGCCATGCCCGCCCGATGTTGAATCGAACCGGAGATGCCCGCCGCAATATAAAGACGCGGACGCACCGTGACGCCCGTCTGTCCCACCTGATGATCGTGATCGATCCAGCCGGCATCCACCGCCGCGCGGGAAGCACCGACTTCGCCGCCGAGGGTCTTGGCCAGATCATACAACAGCTTGAAGTTCTCTTTGCTGCCGACGCCATAGCCGCCGGCGACAATGATTTGAGCGGACTGAAGATCCACTTCCTTGTCCTGACGAATGCGTTCAATCACCTGCACGACCGTCTCTTTTTCCGTGAGAGCGGGCGTGACGCGAACGAGTTTGCCCTTCCGCGCCGGATCGGGCCGGTCGAGCTTCATCACGCCCGAGCGAACCGTGACCATCTGCGGATCGTCCCATGTGTTGACAATCGTCGCGATGATGTTGCCGCCGAAGGCAGGACGGATCTGCATGAGTTTGTCTTTGTAGCTTTTCTGATTCTTCAGGTCTTCAAAATCGTCGATCTGAAGATTGGTGCAGTCCGCGGTCAGCCCCGCCTTCTTCTCCGAAGCGATGCGCGGCGCCAATTCGCGCCCCTTCATCGTCGCGCCGAAAAGCAGGATATTGGGCTTGTGTTCCCGGATCATATCCATGATGACCTTGGCGTACGGCAGCGCGGTGAACGGCTCCAGACGCGGGTCCTCAATCAGATAAACCGTGTCGCATCCGTAGGAATACAGAGTCTGAGCGCACGATTCGATTTTATCGCCGATGAGCAATGCTTCGGTTTTTACGCCGAGGCGGTCGGCCAGTTCCCTGCCTTTGCAAACCAGTTCGAGACTGACGTTGGCGATTTTTCCGGCTTCCTGCTCGATGAAGATCCAAACATTTCCGATTTTCTGAGTCATGTTTTCTTACCCCAGGGTGTGATCGCTGATAAGTTCGTGGATGAGTTCCGAAACGCCCGCGGGGGTCGGATCGACCGATTTTGCTTCGCCGCCGGTCAGAACGACCGACATGATATTTTTGACCTTGGTGGGCGAACCGGCCAGACCGATGCGGGATACTTCCGCATTCACATCGGCGGCGGTATATTCGTGAATCAGCAGATTTTTTGCGCGGAGCGATTCAATATCCTCGTCAATCGAGGTGGAGTCCGCATAATTCTGATCCGCATGCGCCTTGGCAACTTCGCTCCTGGTCATCGCGTGTTTGCAGCGCATGATGCGGCGCGCCGCCATCGGACGGGGATCGTTGGAGTCGATCACGGTCAACAATGCCGGAAGCGGCGAGGTGAGCACTTCGTATCCGCCTTCAATGGCGCGCTGCGCGGTAATTTTTTCAGGAGTCAGGTCCTTGACTTCCTCAACGTAGCAGATTTGCGGCCAGCCGAGTTTTTCGGCCAGCTGCGGGCCTACCTGCGCGGTGTCTCCGTCGATTGCCTGACGGCCGCAGAGTACCAGATCGACCTTGCCGACCTTGCGGACGCAGCAACTCAAGGCGTAGCTTGTGGCCAGCGTATCCGCTCCGGCGAATGCCCGGTCGGTCAACAAAACACATTCATCCGCGCCGCGATAAAGCGAGGCGCGCAGCACTTCCGCCGCGTTCGGCGGTCCCATGGTGCCGACGACGACTTTCGCGCCATAGCGATCCTTGAGCTGGAGTGCCAGCTCCAAGGCATTGAGGTCTTCCGGATTGAAGATTGCCGGAAGCGCGGCCCGGTTCACCGTACCCTGCGGGGTCATTGCGTCCCCCGTAATATTCTGGGTATCCGGAACCTGTTTCACGAACACGAGAACAGTGTAGCTCACAATCTGTTTCTCCCTTCCTCATGTTTTTTGCAAGTGAAAATTCCGGCACGAAACCGGAATCAGACTACATCACAATCTACCAATATAGCACTGCAATTCTCAAAAGACAAATTATCCTGCGAAAAAATCGCCGTAAGATCCGATCCCGCTCCATCCGAAATCCATCGACGGGCCTTTTGGCGGTGCCGTCTCTTTGCCGCGTCGTCATAAAAGTCATGTCGCACATTTTTCGTTTTTTTCAATCGTTCAAGGTTTGCAAGCAACAAGGTGGCTGAGATTGTTTTTTTATTTTTTTGAAAAGTTTACCAGTTGCCTTCTTTTTTGGGACTTTCCGGGCGGATGGTGGTGCTTTCCTCTTGTCGTTGGAGAGTTTTTGAGGTATAATATTAGCAGAGGTGGAAGAAATTGGTCTTGTTTTTGTAATGTAATTTAAAAAAGATAGCCAGTATGAATAAAATTTCCCCGGGGCATCCCCTTTCTCGCGCTCAATGGCTCTGGCCGTTGGGTAATATCTATTTGACGAACTGCCACGCGCAATTCCGCTATGACTTCGAATTGACGGCGATTCCTGAGGTGGCGCCGTTGTTTTTGACTGCGGATCAGAGTTATCGGTTGTACGTCAACGGCCGCTATGTGTGCCGCGGCCCCGCGCGCGGTTATCAGGATCACTGGCCCTTCGACGAAGTGGATTTGTCTTCTTACCTGCGGGAAGGTCACAATTTCCTTGCGGTCGAAGCGTACAATCCCGGCATGAGCACGTTTCAATATGTTTATTGCAACTGTGCGGGATTCCTTGCCGCCGCCGAGTGGGGGGACGTGCAGATCCATACCGATTCCAGCTGGCTTATGCGCCGCGCGCCCGGCAACCGCCCCCATACGGCGATTCTTTCCCGCCAACTCGCGTGGCAGGAGGACTTCAATGCGGCCGAGGACGACGGAAGCTGGATCGTTTCCGCCGCCGCGCCGGTGTGGAAGGAGGATGCGGTCTTTCACGGGTTTGGGATCAAACCTTACGGACAGGACCCCTATCATTCGCTGGAATGCCGGGAAATCCCCATGCTCCGGGACGTTCTCATGGCTCCCGCCGGAATTTCCGCCTGCGGAACCGGAATGATGGCTCCGGGCTACGAGTCGACCGACAACATTTCCTGGCATTGGGTCGGCAAAGAGGCTCCCGGCGCAGACTTTGAGAAGGTTCCGCATGATTTCGCGCAAAAAGAGGGCGATATGCTTAGTTTCACGGTCGAACCGGCGAAGACAGGCGGTTTCCGCTTTGTGACGCTCGACCTCGGGGAAATCCGGTACGGTTCGCTCCGGCTGGAAGCGGAGCATTGCAACGGCGGTGAGATCATCGACTGTCACTATCATCAATATCTGGCCGACGGCACCCCGAAAGCGGAAAACCTCATCCCGGTGGGGGAGGGCGGGTATCTGGCGCTGGCCAGCCGGATTCGGGCGCGCAAGGGGACGACCTCGCATGAATTTTTTGGATTTTGCGGGGCGCA
>JAQUYX010000169.1 GCA_028691615.1 Victivallaceae bacterium | reverse complement strand
TGAATCGGAAAATCAGCGGAATCAGGATCGGAAATCAGAACAAAAAACACCGGGAAATCCGGCAAAAATCAACATGTGAATCCGAATGAAAAATACATCAACAAAAATTCACGGATTCAGGAATAATTGAAAATGAATGCGAAAGGGCTATATTTATATTTGAAATTGTTAAAATATATTTTAATAAGTGAAAATTCAAGATGAAACTGCTCTATTCGGAAAATCCCTTTCAAGAAAAAAGCGCAAAGATGTATTATTGGGACGGGGCCACGAAATACTATACGGAGCCGGAAGAGAAAACCGTTCATATGATCTACGAATATTTTCGGGATTACTCCGGCGAGCCATTGACATGTCCCCTTCTGGTGCGAGGGATTTTCCTGCCTGAGCACTACGACAAGCGATTGAAGCAGAATTTTTTTAATCTTGAGATCATCTTGTCTGGAACGATGTACGTGCGCAGTGGCAAGATCCTTGCGCTTGCGGAGCCTGGGGACGTGGTTGTAATGCTTCCGCACGAAGATCATGAGTTTCGTCCGGCCGGAGAAACGGTCGAGAAGATCGGGATTATTCTCGAGGGGAAATTGTTGGACCGGCTGCTTGAGGGGATTGGAATTTCCCAGTCCGGTGTTTTTTCGCTGTCGGAGAGTGATCGTTTAACCCGTGCGGTGGAGGATCTTCGCGAAGAGATGTCTGTGGTGGCGCAAAACATGGTCAACGCGGATCGGCTGTCCGCCGCCTCCTTTCGAATTCTGATGGTTCTGGAATCCGTTATGCAGAGAAGTGCGGGGCACTCGCTGTTTGAAGAGATGGCGGGTTTTATTGATCAGAATATCCGGGAGTACGATCTACTGAATGTCTTGGCCCGGCACTTCCATCTCAGTGCCTATAAAATACGCAAGCTCTTTCTTGCGGAGCAAAATCTGCAACCGGGCAAGTATATCATGAAGATCCGCATGCAGCAAGCACACAAATTGCTGTTGAAAGGCCATCTCCCCATCAAGGAGGTGGCGGCGCAATGCGGATATCTCAATGCGATGAATTTTTCCACCGCGTTCCGGCGTTATTATCACGTATCGCCCAGTTGTCACCGTCAGAGGCAGGATTAAGCGGGCCGTTTCAGGTCGTTTCCGAGCCGCCGGAAGGCGCGGCGCGACTTTTGCCAAGTGCGGTCTTGTCCGGCACCGTCCGAAAAAACGTGATCGCGGACTTGTAAAAGCGCCAAAACAGGTGTATTTTATGAAATACGGAAATGATTTGACCAATTTGAACTCCAACCATAATTTATAAGGAGAGTTACCATGTCCGCAATTTATGACATCAACGCACGCGAAATCCTCGACTCCCGCGGCAATCCGACCATTGAAGTCGAAGTCACCCTCGAAAGCGGAGTGATGGGGACTGCCGCCGTTCCGTCCGGCGCATCCACCGGAGAGAACGAAGCACTCGAGCTGCGCGACGGCGACAAGAGCCGTTACCTGGGCAAAGGCGTGCTCAAGGCGGTCGAAAACGTCAATGAGAAGATTTTCCCGGAACTGGAAGGCATGGACGTGCTCAATCAGGTTGCCATCGATCACGCGATGATCGAGCTTGACGGCACCAAGACCAAGAGCAAGCTCGGCGCCAACGCAATTCTCGGCGTTTCTCTGGCCTGCGCGCATGCCGCGGCAAACTATCTTGAAATGCCGCTCTTCCGCTATATCGGCGGCGTCAACGGCAAAGTTCTCCCCGTTCCGATGATGAACATCATCAACGGCGGTTCCCACTCCGACGCTCCGATCTCCTTCCAGGAGTTCATGATCCGTCCGGTCGGCGCCTGCTGTTTCCGCGAAGGGCTCCGCATGGGTGCGGAAGTCTTCCACAACCTCAAGAAGGTTCTCAAGGAGAAGGGTCTCTCCACCGCGGTCGGCGATGAAGGCGGATTTGCTCCCAGCTTCAAGGGCGGCACCACCGAGGCGCTCGACAGCATCATTGCGGCGATTGAGAAGGCCGGTTACAAGCCCGGCGACGATGTGAAGATCGGACTGGATTGCGCGGCGAGCGAGTTCTACAAGGACGGCAAGTACGATTACACCCGTTTCGAAGGTCCGAACGCTCCCAAGCGCTCCGCCGAGGAGCAGGCTCAGTATCTGGAAACGCTCATCAAGCAGTATCCGATCGACTCGATCGAAGACGGCATGTGCGAGTCCGATTGGGAAGGCTGGAAGCTGCTGACCGACAAGATCGGCGATCGCTGCCAGCTGGTCGGCGACGATCTCTTCGTCACCAACGTCGAGTACCTGAAGAAGGGAATCGAAATGGGCGCTGCGAACTCGATTCTCATCAAGGTCAACCAGATCGGGACGCTCACCGAGACGCTGGACGCCATCGAAATGGCGCACAAAGCGGGGTATACCGCGGTGGTCAGCCACCGTTCCGGCGAGACCGAGGACACCACGATCGCCGACATTGCAGTGGCGACCAATGCCGGACAGATCAAGACCGGTTCGCTTTCGCGTACCGACCGGATCTGCAAATACAATCAGCTGCTCCGCATCGAAGACATGCTGGGCGATCTGGCCCGTTACGGCTGCTGACGTCAGTTTCGGCAATCGAAAAAAAGACGGCGCGGAGAGATTTCTCTCCACGCCGTTTTTTGTGCCTTTTTCAAGAGCTCCCGACTTTCCCGAGTCGCCGGTTCTTGGTCAAAACGTCAGGCCTGCTTGCCAGAGACGGAGTTTTTCTTCATAGGAAAGCGCGGCCGCCGCCGGACTGGTGGACGGTAGCACAATCACTTCCACCGGCAGGTCCGGAAAAAAACGGTGCAGATACCGTCCTGCCGCTCCGCCGTTGCAGCAAATTCTTTGAATCCGCCCCGATACGGCGACAAGCTCGGCAATCGCATTCGGCCTGGCCTCCCGGATGGAGGAGTCCAAACTTCCGCTCCGGTTGCAATTCGCCAATACATCCCAAAGCGCCACAGCGTGCGCCCGGAGCGCGGCAAGACGCTCCTCGTAAGGAGCATGGCGGTCGATCCGGTAAATGTCTTCGACGATCCGCCAGAAAACATTCTGCTTATATGCATAATACTCGTTGCGCCGCAGCGATTCCCCGCCCGGCATGGAGCCGAGAATAAGAATCGTCGCGTTCCCGTCCACGCTCGGCGGGAAGGATGAACAATGGATCTTTGCATGATCCACGGTCATAATTTTTGCCATTCCGAGCGCCTCTTTCCTTGATTCTTCCAGATCATACGCTTTCTTGAATGAGATGTCATAAATGCGTAATTTTTGCAAAAGTCGCGTGGTTTTGCAAGTGTCTGGCTACCAGAGGCAACCAGATGCGCGCAAGGCCGCGCGAATGAAGCAAAAATACAGGATTTATGATTTATCATGATAGAAAGCGTATCAGTCCATATGACCGGATAAAACGATATCATGTTTTCTGAAAAACAACAACTCCAAGCCGTAAAAAAACATGAAAAAAGTCTAAACAAAAAAATCCGATGCAATTTTTTTGCCGAGTTGTCTTCCAACCTTTCTTGACTTTTGTAACGAGTGATGCTAAATATAGTTTCAACCGGAGAACGCGGCGCGAGTCTTGTCAATATCGTCGCCTTCGGGGCGCCGATCCTTTTGCAGCGGCCACTTGTCAACCCAAAACCGAACCAATTTTTTGCCATCAACGGGATCAATGCAAATTAGCAGAAAATTGATTCCGATCGGAATCGCCGCCGGAGTCGTCCTCCTGCTTCTCGCGGCAGTAACGGCAATTTACTATGCCGAACCGGGGAAATCGCGATTTCTCCCGCCCTGCCTCTTCCTCGAGGCAACCCATTTATATTGTCCGGGATGCGGCAACACGCGGGCGCTGCATGCGCTCCTGCATGGAGAGCTGCTGGCCTCTTTGCGCTGCAACATTCTGCTGCTGCCCGGAGTGTTGACGGCGATTGTGCTGCTCTGGAAACCGAAGCTCTCGATGCGGAAAGGGGTCGGCTTGGGAATTTTGGCGATCGTTCTCGGGTTTGCGATTCTGCGCAACCTTCCGATGGAGCCCTTTTGCAAACTGGCGCCTCACAGTTCGCCGCAAACCACCGACGCCCCCGCCCCGCGTCAAAACTAAAGAAAGGAAAATCAAGAGATGTTCTGCAAAAACTGTGGACAGGAGCTATCTTCCGATATAAAATTCTGCCCGAACTGCGGCGCGCCGGCAGGCACAAAC
The DNA here is from genome assembly GCA_028691615.1 of Victivallaceae bacterium. GTDB lineage: Bacteria > Verrucomicrobiota > Lentisphaeria > Victivallales > Victivallaceae > JAQUYX01. Next base: position 1,917 of record JAQUYX010000169.1, on the reverse strand, counting down.
GCCCTCCCCGACGGAGTTCTTCCCGCAGATGTCGCCAACAAAAAAATGACTGCCGGGATTCTCGGAATTCTCCTCGGCGGGTGGGGGATTCACAAATTTTATCTGGGGATGACTTCCACCGGACTAATTATGCTGGCACTGACCCTCTGCAGTTGCGGAGTGCTGGGCATTCTCGGATTCATCGAAGGAATCATCTATCTAACCAAGACCGACGAAGCGTTTTACCGCGAATACATCGTCGGGCGGCGGCAGTGGTTCTAAGCACTGTTGCAAAAATAATAGCAGTAAAAAACGAAGCAATTCCGAATGGATATTGTGTGAGCCGGGTTCCGGGCGATGCCAGGCATCGTCCGGGTTCCGGCTTGCGCAAGAGCCGCCGGAAGGACAAGTTTTTAAAGTTATTTATTTTTGCAACAATGCATAAAATAGCGGCGGTATTCCTCCGCCATTGGCTGCCCCTTCCGGCAGAACGAGCGCGTCCGTATTGCGCCAGCGTGTCCCGCATCCGCAATTTTCTTACCGCGCGGGACCGTAGAAAGTGCAGTCCAGTTTCAAGGTCTTCCGGTCGAGTTTGTCTTTTTCCGGGCCATAATGAAGTTCCACAATGCCCTTCCCCGCCTTCAACGGACGAATTTCAATTTCCGCGCGCGAAGTGGCGCATAACGCCCCCGCCTTTTCATGGTGCACGCGAATATGGCACAGCGCCGGATCGTATTTTCCCGTGCTCCAGACAAGCCCTTTTTCCGGGGACTCCTCCAGGTCAAAATCCAGATCCATCCCCGGTACAATTGTCACGTCAAAGACGTTCGGCAGATCGGCAAGCATCGTCAGCGTATCCGCCCGCAGCGGCGCGCGCGCAGGGACTTCTGCCGGTCGGCTCAGAGACCGCATCGAAGGTTCGGCTTTTTTCTGCACCGGAGTCACCACGCAGCGAACCTTCTTCACGGGCGGAACGTTCGGTTCGAATTCCCGCATATAACACAGCTGCACCACGCACGGCTTCATCACATGCGGACGAATTTCCACCACCGCGGCACCGGGGGCGCCGCATCGGGCAGGATCCGTCGCGCTTTTGTGTTCGAGCAGCACACGGCATTCGCGCGGCTCGTAAACCGCCACCCAGGAGTAGCCGGTGGTCATATTTTCCTCGATGGAAAAATCGATCTCGCTTCCGGGACGCACCGTGCCCGACAACTCCGCCGGTACCGTTTCCAGTGAAAAAAACGCGTCGTCCACAAGCGGCGCGGCGGACGCCGTCATCCCTCCGGCGACTATTCCCACCCCGACAACAATTCCCATTGCGCAATTTCTGAAATTCATCATTTTTCGCCTTTATGCTTCCAGCAATGCCTCGGCCAATTCATCCAGCCCGCGCATGACGTAGTTGGGCCGATACGCGAAACAATCAATATCCTTGACGGAGGTGACTCCGCTCAACACCAGCACCGTATCCACTTCGGCTTCGATCCCCGCAATAACATCGGTGTCCATGCGGTCGCCGACAATGGCGGTGTCGCGACTCATCGTGCCGAGCCGTTTGACGGCACGCCGCATCATCAGCGCATTGGGCTTCCCGATAAAGTACGCCTTTCGCCCCGTCGCCAGCTCCAATGGCGCAATCAAAGATCCGGTGGCCGGGGCGATGCCGTTTTCCGTCGGTCCGGTCAGATCTGGATTAGTGCCGATCAGACGCGCGCCCTTCTCGATCAGGCGAACCGCGCGTTCGATTCGTTCATAGCCATAGGAACGGGTTTCGCCGACGACAACATAATCGGGATTGCAGTCGTTCATGTGATGTTTTTTTCGTAAAGTGCGTTGACCAATCCGGCCTCTCCGATGGCGAAAACGCTGCATCCGGGGCGCTGCCGCGCCAAAAAATCGGCGGTGGCCAGGGCGCTGGTATAAAAATGTTCCGGC
>JAQUYX010000020.1 GCA_028691615.1 Victivallaceae bacterium | reverse complement strand
CCCGTCGTAACCGGCTTGGTCATTGTCATAATAAAGCGTAATCGTCGCTTCGGCAGGCAGCAGTTCCTTGCTCCATGACAAGGTGATCTGACGCGCTTCCCCCATTTCGACCGACAAATCCGGCGCTGCAAGCGCGGTCTCTTCGCCCAGCGATACGGCATTCATTTTCACCTCGCCGACGTTGCCCACGGTCAGGCTCCAAACTCCGGCATCCGGCGCGTTGACCGCAATGGCGATGCGGTTGGTCGAACTCATACGCTCCACCACCGCAAAGTTTTGCGCGCTCTGGATCTCCGAGAGCGAATAGGCAATCCCCGCTGCATCCGTCAATGTGACCTCTGCCCCCTCGCCCGTCCAGGAAGCAGTCAGCAGCACGACATGCTCTTCGCCGGTCAGATTCCAGGATTGCGCGGCCGGCTCTTCCGCGGCCATTGCCGAAAAAGATATGTCGTCGGCCGTTGGGAAAGTGCTGAACGTTTGCAGCAGCGGCTGCGCCTCTTCGTTGGCCGGTTCTTCCATCGGATTATAATTGATCAACTGCCATGTCCCGTCAAAATGGAACTTCACGCCGAAGAAGTATGTGTGCCCGAAAAGTTCCTGCGAAGTGCTCACCGAATAATAATCATTGGACGCATTGGCGTCATTGAGGTATTGCATGGTCACGGTCGAGAGGGCGCTGAAATTCAAACCGTATTCGGAGAAGTCAAATTCCCGCGAAGCGCTTACCATGAAATTCCCGGCGGTATCGATTTTCAACGAGGAACTGATCGTGCCGATCTTCATGAGATTCAACGATCCCGCAGCCTGAAACATCCCGGTCGCCCAATTCAATTCGGCGGACACGCTTCCGGTCAAAAAACCGCCGAGCACAGTAAGATCCGCCGCGCCGGAAATCCGCTTCGAATTGATCGAGCCATTCAATTCCACCTTGGCCAGCGACACCGCGCCGCCCCCGATGGTGATTTCCTTGCCATAGGAAAAATCCGCGCCCCCGTTGAACGTGACGCTCTGTCCGTCGGAAAGATGCTCCACCCCGCCGCGCAACGCGGTCAGCACGAAACCGGAAGTGCCCATAAGGATATCCAATCCGTCCACGGAAACGGAAATCTTATTGACTTTTTTCTCCAAAACCTCGTATTCGCCAAAAACCGTTTTATCGAAATAGGCAAATTCGATCTCGGCGGACCCATACCATCTTTGGGTTTCGGAATTGACGGAAATCACCCCTTCCTTCAGGAAGAAACCGTCCGCCAGATTCAGATTGTGGAAGGTTAGATCGCCGACAATGTCAAACCGGATCGAACCAAAATCCTGCGGCGTGGTGATTTTTATATAGCGATCTTCGCTCAAATCCACCGTAAGACGCGGATCGTCCCCGCCGGATTTCCCTGCATGAAAGATCGAAAGAGACAAATTGCCTTGAAGTTTCACTTCGTATTCCGTGTCGGTGACCGTCAGCGTGGCGCTCATATCGCTGATTTGCAGCTCAAGCCCCTGATAGGACCAATCGACATCGTCGCACTCCACCGAAAATGAGCCGCGCTCCTCGCGGTTGGCCATCACGACGGCCAGCACATCGGTCATCGTCGCGCCGCTTTTCCCTTCCGTTCTGCCGTCGCCTTCGATCTTTTCCGGAACGACCACCAGTTCAATCGTATGCTCTTTTTCCTGATTGGCCTCGGTCGCGACCACAACGACGCTGGTGGTTCCATAGCCGGTTTCGGTGTCGGAAATCATTCCGGTTTTGCCGCTGAATTTTCCAGTGGAACGATCCATGGAAAGCCATTCGGGAGCCTGTTTCAACTCGTAGACCGGAGCAACAAACGACAAAAACGCAGCCTCCGGCAATTCCACCTTCGTCTCCTGATTTTCGCGATCCGTTCCTTTGCTGTAATCACTGTCCACCTTGACTGAGATTATATCCGTCTCTTCGTCCAGAACAAGCATCAGACTCATGTTTTTGAGTTTCAGTGGTTTACTCATATCAAGGCTCAATTCGCCCTTCGTTGAACCGCTTTCATTTTTGACTGTTATTGTCATGTCGAAATCGGCGGCGTTCCCTATAAGCTGATAATCGCCGGAGACCTGTTTGTCCGACACAGTTATCGTATAATCTCCGTTTCCGTAAACACAAGTCCAGTCGTTCAACAATATCCCGTCGCCCTCCTCGCGCGGCGCAATATTGAAGTCAATTGTCCCGTTGTTGACCAAATTGCACCCCCCCCAAGCAGAGTAAAGCGTCACGTTCCCGGCAAAGGACACGGTTTCTTCAACAGTCATAACTCCTAAATTGTTAACGGTATCCGTATAGGTCTCAAACCGGCAGTCTTTCAATGCAACAGTGGATAGGTTGTAAATCGCGCCGCCGTAGGAAGAACCGGAAGAAGCGTTCACCGTGTTCCCTGTAAACACCGCCGATGTCAGCGTCATAATGCCATGGTTGTAAATCGCGCCGCCACAAGCAGAACGGGAAGAAGTGATCGCTGTGTTCCCGGTAAACGCCGCCGATGTCAGCGTCATACTGCCGTAGTTGTAAATCGCGCCGCCCCAAGCAGAACCGGAAGAAGTGATCGCTGTGTTCCCGGTAAACGCCGCCGATGTCAGCGTCATACTGCCGTAGTTGTAAATCGCGCCGCCCCAAGCAGAAGCGGAAGAAGTAATCGCTGTGTTCCCGGTAAACGCCGCCGATGTCAGCGTCATACTGCCGCCCCAGTTGTAAATCGCGCCGCCCGCAGCATCACCGGAAGAATCGTTCGCGGTGTTCCCGGTAAACGCCGCCGATGTCAGCGTCATAATGTCGCAGTTGTAAATCGCGCCGCCCCCAGCATGACCGGAAGAAGTGATCGCTGTGTTCCCGGTAAACGCCGCCGATGTCAGCGTCATAATGTTGCAGTTGGAAATCGCGCCGCCACAAGCAGAACCGTTAGAAGCGTTCGCTGTGTTCCCGGTGAAGGACGCATTGCCCTCCAGCGTCATAATGCCGTAGTTGTAAATCGCGCCGCCACCAGCATAATCTTTAAAAGCGTTCGCTGTGTTCCCGGTGAAGGAAGCATTGCCCCCCAGCGTCATACTGCCGCCGTTGGAAATCGCACCGCTGCTGTTCCCAGTGAAGGAAGCATTGTCTCCCAGCGTCATACTGCCGCCGTTGGAAATCGCGCCACGGCTGTTCCCGGAGAAGGAGGCATTGCCCCCCAGCGTTATACTGCCACTGCTCGTGTTGTAAATCGCGCGGAAGCTGTTCCCAGAGAAGGACGCACTGTCCCCCAGCGTTATACTGCCACTGCTCGTGTTGTAAATCGCGTTGCCGCTGTTCCCGGAGAAGGACGCATTGTCCCCCAGCGTCATACTGCCAATTTCGTTGTTGCAAATCATGTAGCCGCTGTTCCCGGAGAAGGACGCATTGTCCCCCAGCGTCATACTGCCACTGACGTTGTTGCAAATCGTGTTGCCGCTATTCCCGGAGAAAGAGGCATTACCCCCCAGCGTCATACTGCCACTGACGTTGTTGCAAATCATGAAGCCGCTGTTCCCGGAGAAGGACGCATTGTCCCCCAGCGTCATACTGCCACCGTTGGAAATCGCACCGCTGCTGTTCCCAGTGAAGGAGGCATTACCCCCCAGCGTCATACTGCCGCCGTTGAAAATCGCACCGCTGCTGTTCCCAGTGAAGGAAGCATTGTCTCCCAGCGTCATACTGCCAATTTCGTTATAAATCGCGCCGCCGGATAAAATAATTTCGCTTACAGCGCCGCCGGAAGAAATGCATAAACGACCGCCTGAATTGATTTTGATTCCAACTGCTGTGCAACCGGAAGAAACAATCAAGTATCCTCCGCGATTGATGGTCACATTCTGAGCCTTGTCATAGTTGGAATAAACCGGCGTTGGATCGCCTTCACTGAAATAATCCGAGCTGCAATGAGAAAGAACTAGACCGGAGGTCAATACTCCTGTGTAAGTTTTATTGTAATAAATAACATATGCATATTGTTCAATTCCATCGCCCCCGTGGTCCGCGCCGAAAACGATGTGATCGACTTCATGGAAAATAACAGAGACGATTTCCGCGTCCGATGCCGCACTGTCAAGATTTACAAAGGCTTCATCGTTTTTGATTTGATTGCCGGAATCAATGGTTTCCGCAAGACCGGCATAACCGAGATTGTTTTTGCCGATGTAAACTGTTGAGTATGTACCACTGGTCGGACGTTCGGTGACAAAGGTTACTCCGGTTTCGGCGTATCGCTCGTTCAATGCGGCGGTAATCGCGACAATGCGTTCTGCGTCAATTTTGGAATTCTCGACGGATACGTCAATCTCCAAGCCCAGGGCGGAGTTGTTATACTGAGTTGATTCGCCGTCAAAGTCCAGATAAACATACTGGAGATTCGATTCGATTTGAATGCCGCCGGATTGATTCAAACGAGTAAGCATGGCATCTTGTTCCTGATCTTTTTGCTTTTATTTCTCGCGGCGGAGATTTCAAAACGCCGCGCGTTTTCAGCCTCGGTTATCCTCCAAACAGGATTACAACAAACGATACATCGGTTCGTTTATTTCGTCAAGTGCGAAATTAATTTTTAAAGCAAAAAAAATCAAATTTTAAACGATTACCCGCGCGCGGCGATCGAGGGCTTTTCCTCTGCAGTGACCATACCCGCCGGACGCAAAAGCGGCGGGCGACGACTCTGGTATTCGCGCCATAAACGCTCCACTTCTTTGTAATCTTCCAGAATCGCGGCAAACCGCGCCTTGTCATCGGAACGGCGCGGCGCCGCCGAGATCACGCGCCCCAGAAAGCTCTCTTTTTCGGAGATGGCTCCGCGCAAAATCTCCGCCTCCGAAACTCTGGCCAGAAGAATGGTTTTTTCCGTATTGCGGTTCCAATCGTAAACCACAAAAATTTCCCCGTCCCCGCGCTCAATCAAATCCGGGTAACTGGTCGATTCCCGTTCGTCGATCACCAGTGACGAAGACCAGGATTTTCCCTCGTCCCCGGAAAGGAAAATCGTCAATTTCCGACGGCGCACCGGATCGTCGTTATTGACCATGATCCATCTGCCCGAGCGCAGTTTCCCGATGAAAAAACGCGTGCAGGGAGAAACAAGACCGGTGGCAAATTGCGCCTCCGACCACACAATCCCGTCGGTGGAACGGGAAATTGCCACTTTCCCATACTCCCGGGCGGTTCTGGCAAACATCGTTAGTGTGTGATTTTTTCCTTCCACAATCATACTTTCGTCGCATGGGGTGTCGATCTTCTTCGCCCCGTAGACATGACGATACGTTTCTCCGCCATCCTCGGATACGGAGAAACCATAACGACGCGAAGTGTGATTGAATGCACAGAGCACGATTCTTCCGTCGGCAAGCAGCACCGGAGCGTTCTGCAGATTTCCACGGGTCACAAAGGACGGCTCCGACCAGCGCAGCACCGGTTTTTCCGGTTCATCACAGATGATCTGCCAGACCGTCATCCCACAATGCGGCTCGAAAACACTTTGTTTCCACTGGTATTGCGACCAGAAAAAGTGCAGTTTCCCGTCCGGGGAGAGCCAACAGCGCGCATCGCCGATATGCAGACAATGCGCCTTGCTGGAAACCACTCGAAGCAACGGTTCGCTCCACGATTTTCCACCGTCCGTAGAACGGACCAAAAGCTGGTAATTCTCTTCCGACGGTTCTTTTTCGCCGCCGGAATACCAGTTGACATACAACCATCCGTTCCCGGTGGCGGCAATGGAGGGACACCCCTGCCACAGTCGGATTTCCTCCGAACATGAAGCGCCCGGATTCCATTCTATTTTTGCAGGAAAAAGCATAAAGAACCGGCCTCCTTCCGAAGGCAGAAGTTTTTGTTATTTTTTTGAAAACTTATTGCCGGAGAGGTCGATTTTCATCGCCCGAAGCTCAACTTCGACCGTGTCGGAACTGCTGACCGTGGAACTCCATCCGGTCGCATCCGGCACAAAAGTGCCCGGAAGATAAAATTCGCCGTCATTGACGAAAACCTCCAACGACGCGGTGTCGATAAAACATTGCATTTCAAGAAGTTCCTTGTTTCGAAGTTCGGGGCTGACCCGATGTCCGGCACAGTCCAGCACGGTAAGCTCGGCATCCCAGCAGAAACGGCAGCGGCGGATTTCAACCCAGCCGCTTTTTTTCGGATCAAAAAGCACTCTGATCCATCCTGCCAGCGCATTCCCGCCGGGAAGTTCCTCACTGATCTGCGCGACGATTTCCCGGGCGGGCCGTTTCAGCAGCACCGTCTCCCCCGCATGGTTGTGTCGCAGCGAATATTCGATCGGCAGACTGATCATGCTGTTGAAATGCGCGTCCGGAAATTCTCTGGTGAGTTTCAGCACTCCGACGCGACGGCCGTCGGGACCGTGCGAAAAGGTTTGCGTCGGATAGCTTTCATAAAGATTGAAAGGGGATTCCCGGTCGAAACGGAGACCGCATGCCTCTTTTGAACACACTTCGACAAAAGGTTTTATGGGCGTTTGGCAGACAAATTTTTTGCCGTCGAAACTTCCTCCTTGCCACATATTCGGAATATTCAACAAAATCCAGATGCTTTCTCCGGGAGCATCTTCATATTTCAATTCAAAAAAATCCAGGCAGGCGCCTCCGACCGTTGGAATTTTCTGGATTTCTTCCCAATCCCGTAAGTTTTGGGATCGGTAAAGCCCCAGCATCCCATGCATTACCGTCTCATCCGGATCGAAGTAATTCAAGAGAAAAACCAGAATCCAGCACTGCTCCGGCTCATACCAGAAAACCCGCGGATCACGGTTTTCCGCAGCTTGGTGCAAGATCAGAGGATTGGGATATTCCACCCACGGACCGCCGCGTTGCAACTGGTAGACCATACATTGGCTGAAGTCCCCGTCATATCCGGGGACGTCCCGTCCCGCGGCGGTGAAAAAAAGACACACCGGAACTTTTCCATCCGTCCCCAACTTGCTGGTGTTGTGGAAATCCACCACCGCGGACCCCGACCATGCAGCCCCTTTGCCGCCGGGAAAAATTGCCACGCCGCGCCGGGTCCAATGCACCAGATCAGTGCTTTCCGCCAGCGCCCAGTGCATCGTGCCCATCCCGAGGGCAAAGGGATTCCATTGGTGAAACAAATGCCAGACACCGTCCCGGTAATACAATCCGTTCGGGTCATTCAGCCAGCCGTATTCCGCAGTCAGATGATAACGCGGACGCAGTTTTTCTTCCGCTGCGTCGCCCTGCTCCGCGGGGGTGTCGGAGAACGCGAAGCACGGCATTTCCCCCTCCCAATCGAGCGTTTTCCCTAAAAACTCCGCCATGCAATACGAAACCAGATAGGTATGTTCTTCCCATGTCCCCGGCGAATATTTGAAATATCGAACCACTTTTCCGTTCTGGAAAAAATAAACAAAATGCTCTTCCGGCAACGCCGGACTCCCCCCCGCAGAACAGCGAATGGGAAGGATCAGATATGGTTTCTCTATGAAAATCGGGTTGCTCATTTAAACATACTTTCGAAATAACATTTCAATCCAACAGGCAATCCGGCGCGATGGCGAATGCATTCGCCCTCCCCTGCGTGCGTTATGGTCTTTCCAGAGTGATTGCCGCGACTGCCGGGACCGCCCCGGAGTTGGCACTTACCAGATCCATGCCGCGCAACTCCTTCTCCGGGTGTGGATTATATTTTCGGCAGATGTAAAACCCAATGCGTTCGCACTGCGCGTTGTGTTTTTCCATTGCAATTTTCGCACCGGGCAGCTCCTCGGGTCTCCACCAATCGGAGATATCCTGCCCATAGTTGATCTCAATAGCAACTTTGCTGGAATCAGCATAATGCAGCACCGCAAAATAAACTCTGGAACCAACCGGCTGCTGCCATCCCGCCGTGTGCATGAAATACAAGCATTTCGCTTTGCCGGACAAGACAATATTCTTGCGCTCCGCCGGATAGTTCGGGCGCGCCCTCCCCTTGAGAATCAGTACGCCGCGCCCGTCATTCTGCGCGGGATCGATGATTTCGAAGGGGACATTGCCAAGAATTTGCCGACCGAATGTGATCTTGCGGAAGTCATTGACGCCCTGATCGAACCAGCCGCCCCTCCCGTCTCCGGCAATCACATCGTCGAAGGAAGAGGAGACCGCTTTTTTCAGATTGACGACCTCGCATTTGCCAATCGCCACATCCCGATACCTTCTTGCTTCGAGATAAGCGTTGCGTGCGGCCGCTTGTTGTTCAAGCTGCCGCAGCCGGTCTTTCGCCTCCGCTTTCAATTGCGCTTCGAATCGGTTCCGAATCTCTTCGGAAGACACTTTGCCGGACGGAGCAAACACAGTCTGGTTCCTTGTCGCGAGAAGAAGTGATCGATTCTGCGCCAAGAGCATCACCGGAACGCCCTCCTCCAGATCGCTTTGACTCCAATCCCCGGAGGAAGATTTCGAATTGACAATCCGCTCCTTCGTCACCGGGTCCATGACACGCCATTGCCCCGCACCGACGCCGAAGAAACGTACGCGCACCAGACGAACGGAATCGTCATTCCAGTTGACCACGCAGACAAATTTTGCATCCTTTCGGTCGATCATGCGCGCGGTTGTGTTGTCCAGCTCCTTGTGGTCAAACGCTTCCACGCAGACATGCCGGAGAATTTGGTTGTCCTCCAAAATTTTCTTCAACGCCGCCTTGGTGAGATTTCCTTCCCGGACAACCCGGTAAATTTTCCCTTTGCCACGCGGGAAAACCGCGAAACAAGATTGCATTTGCGCACCCGACAAATCCAGCGGACGGGATTGATTGTATTCATCGTATTTTCCCGAATCCGGCGTTCCCAAAAGAAGATGCCCCCCTTTGCGGACATATTGCAGGAGCGCCGGAACGGTTCCGGGGTAGCTGTTGCGCAAATCCGGCGCAATGACCATCTGGTATTTCGCCAATTTCTCCGGCGTGGCATCCTCTTCAAAAAGCATTTCAAACGGATAATGCATCGTCGCCAGCATCCCGTAATATTTCAGCATGTTCGCCACATAATCGCGCTGCGGCGGCAGGATGGACAGCCGCAGCGTGGGCAGGGAATGAAGCAGCGCGATTGACGCCTGACGGCGACGCGGCATCGGCAATGCCAATTCGCGCAACGGCTCAAGCTCGTCCAGAAACGCGCGAAACCCTTCCAACGACTCCGGCGGATATGCGTACGGATTCAAGAGATACGCGGAATTGGCTCCTCCGGCAAGCGCCAGCTTCCGGGCGTCCTCCCAAGTTCTCCATTTGGGCGCGGCGGAACCCCAGTTGAAAACATAGCTTGCAGACAGATCATGAAAAACCTCCATCCACATAGCCGTGACAATATCACTTTTCCGGGATGGTGCGCGTTTTGCGTTTTCCATGCGGATGCAATAGTGTTCGTGGTTGGCCAGCACCTGATCGGGGCGTTTGACAAGAGCGGCAAGCGTGTCGGTTTCCAGCGCATATCGATACCCGGCGGAATGAGCGGCCTCCTCCGCCTCGCGCACTTTGCCGGAGGCTTTCGCGGATACGCTTCCAAATTTATAACCGCTCTCTGTGGCGAGGACATCCAACTCCGGTGTCAGCTTGGTATAATCTTTGGCAAGTTCCCGCGTGGCCAATGCGCTGCCCCGCTGTTCTCCGAAAAGGATTTTGGGAGAAGGGTCTTCCTTGCGGACGATGGCTTTGTATTTCCGAAAGAGTTCGACATAGTGATCGCCGGAGAATTTGCACCACTCCACCCACAGCCCGGCGTTCTTCTCGAACCGGCGCCCCTCCTGCACGGCCTCCGCGAAGCTTTTGAAATGGGTTTTCCAAGCCTGATTGGCAGCCTTTACGGTATGGAATTTTCCGGCGAGATATTCGGCAAAGTTTTTCCGGTTGAAACGGCAGCGACAGTCGTAACTGCCTTCATTGAAGAGTTCATAGCAGTAGACATTGAGGTTTCTACGCAGCGCCAGCGCCGTGCCAAGCCGATAGTGTTCGCTCATAATCCGATCCCCCATCGGATGCTCCGGGCAGAACGGGATGAACTGATGCCAGTCGGTATTTTGCTGAAACACCTCGGGGGGCATGCTTTTCTCGTCGCGCAATTCCACTGCGGTAATGTAGATCCAGGCGAAATCCATGACCGCCGGCATTGATCCGAGACCGGTAAAGAAAGGTTTTTCCATCGCAAAGGAAACGGGACTGACCCGAATGGGGAATTTTAGAAGCAATTCCATCGGGATGCATTGCGCCGAAGAGAGTTGAATCGAATTAAATCCCAATTTTTTCGCGGTAGCCTGATCGAACACATTCCAGTACCAATCCCGATTTCCCATCACCGGCCGTTTTGCGTGGGAACGAAAATCGCGGGACATCGTCAGATTGTCGAAAAACGGTCCCAAGAGAAAAACCGGCCGATTGTCAAGATAGTAAGTGCCATTTTTGATTTCCGGAATTTTTCGACTCCCCACTTCCGGGGCCAAAGGCTCGTTCAATTCCAAGAGACAGGATTCGAAGATCTGTTTTGTTTTGGAGTCTGGAAAAACCGCTTTCGGGGCCGGCTCAACGCGCGGAGAAACGATCGCAAGTTCATCGATTTCGACCTGTTCGCCCTTTTTCAGTCCGCCGGGAAAACTCAAGACCAGACAATAAAATCTCTTCCAATCAATCTTGTCGCGCAGCTCTTTAAGCGGAATCCGGCAGCGCGTCCATCCATTTTTCGCCGGGGCGAGGTGTTGACTGCCAAGTTCATGCCATGAGACGGCCAGACGCACGGAAGGCCGGAAATAAAATTCGACAAATCCATTTCCCCGCATAAAATGTTCCAGATCATACCCCCGATTATGAGCAATGCTTTGAAAAAGAATCCGGTCGCGGGCAGTGCAATCCTTGTTGGCAACCAGACGAAACGCGCCTTTGCCGCGATACGCTTCGGAGATATTTTCCGCAACCAGCGGCGAATGTCCCGCCGCAAACGCATAATGAGGGAGCGGCGCATCCTGAAAGAGCCAGAATTTTGTACCCTCCGCAGAGGCGTCCTCTTTGGCCAATGCAGCCTCGCACGGCGGGTCCTTCTCCTTGACAACCTCAAAGCGCAGATCGGAAAAGACCGCCTCTCCGGTGTTGCCGAATCCCCCGGCGCAACTGATGTTGAAGCAGAAACTGATCGCGTCCTTCGGGATTTCCGCGACAACCGAATAAAGTCTTGCGTCCTCAAAGGAGGCGCCTTTGCATTCGGTCGCTCCAAAAAATCTTTTTTCGCGCGACTGCCCCCAAAATCCCAGCGAACAACGCCCGGCGATCAACTTGATCTTGGCGGAGAAACGAACCTTTTTGCCCGCCGCAAACGCAAGCTCCCGTCCCGAAAAATGGAAGCGCAACGTTTCATTTGATTTTCCGGTGCTGGTATCTTTGAGATGGATTTCCCCGCCGGGAAGCCGCTCGATGACTTCAAAAAACGCGCCTTCCTTTTGCCAGCGACCAATGCCTTTCCCATGCAGTTTATCTTGTTCCGAGAGCGGAGTCGGCAGTTGCGCCAGCGTGGAAAAAGCGACCAGAAGAGTCCAAATCAGCAAGAATTGTTTGGGGACAGCCATGAAGAAAACCTTTATCGATTCTATTATTGATTGCTTTCAAAGAGAGAAAATGTGTGTCCTGCGTTGAAATCTTCCGATGATCAATCACCTCCAAACCGGAGCGGCCGCATATCGAAACGCACTCCAGAGTTTGTCATCGGAACTGTCCCATGCATAAGTGGCGGGGGAATTGGTGGCGCTTTTCGTCGCCGTGCTCCGCGCCGGATCGATTTGTTCCACATGACCGTCGGCAAGGGCGATGTTGGACTTTCCGTCATGAGTGGCACGCATGCTCATGGAGACATTGGTCGTAGTCCACGAGCTGCCCCATGCGCTTGCGGAGAAGGATTCAACGAGCATAATTTTATTGCTGGAAGAGAAAATTCTTCCAATTTTGATTCGATGAAGAGGCACGGCGGAATTGCAGAATACCGTGACATTCGATCCCGAGGTTCTGCCGGTGAAAGAGTATGTATTGGTCACCAGCGCGCCTGCTTCATTCTGGCGCGGAGTCGCCGGACACTTCAAAAATCTGGCGGACAGTTCCGTATCGCTTGTCGCGGACTTGCTCAACAGCGGCCCGATGCAGCTTTGCCACCAATAATTCGGCAGCCAGTCGTCATTGTCATTGCAGTAAAGCATAAAGTAGTTTCCCAGCTGACGGATATTGCTGGAGCAGCCGATCTGCCGGGCTTTATCCCGCGCCTTGTTCAGGGCCGGCAGCAACATTCCCGCGAGAATTGCGATGATCGCAATGACGACCAATAATTCAATGAGTGTGAATGGATGATTTTTTCGAGCATTTCGAAGCGTTGTTTCCATCTTGTTTCCCCCATGATTTGTTGACAGGAACCGGTTCTGAAAGAATTCAGAAAAAATAGTTCTGGTTTTCCGTTCCATCGTTATATTATAACAAGAGGGAAGTGCTTCGACAATCAACTTTCAATGAGTTTTATTATACTTTTAGGACAAAAGCAAAAAAAAGGCACGTGCGTTCAGACGTGATTTCCAGAAAAATGAGATTCGCGATACTTCCGGGGGGTCGCGCCGGTTCGAGAATGGAAAAACCGGTAAAAGTAGGATAGCTCCTTGAATCCGAGCGCTTCGGAAATTTCCTTGGGAGACAGCTCGCTTTGCAGTAATAATCCGATGGCTTTCTCAAGCTGAAGATCAAGGATATGCTGTTTGAGGGAAATTCCGTAGCGGCGCTGAAAACTTTTGGACAAAGCCGCCGCGGTAATGTGAAACGATTTGGCCAATTCCTCAATCCGGATCATCCCCAGCGGTCTTTGCCGCAAGAGTTTGATCACCTGACTGCAAATTTCTCCGCCCGGTTTTTCCCGCTCCTCCAATTTCGGAAACTGATTTTGAAAGAACGACAAGATGACCGGTTGAAATGCGGCAAAAAAAATTGCCGGCTCCTCCGTCGGGGAAATTTCCGAGATTGCTTCGAAAAAACTCCGGTTATGCAAGATTTTCGGCACTCGCATGTCCCCGGTCAGCGAGAAGCCCAGCCCGTCACGAAAAATCGCATGGATCGCGCAGACGCTGCTTTTTTTTTCATACGTAATATCGAAGGTCTGTTCCGCGGGCACGAGGACAAAGTGTTCCGGTTCGAGAAGCCATTGTTCGCCGCCCATCACAAGGAATGCGCTCCCCGATTTGCACATAAAAATCCGCGAATAGGCCGGAGAAATATGCCGGAAAGTCTGCCGTTCCTCGAATACCGCCCGGGAAAAACGCAAAATCTCAGAACAGATCGAAAAAATCGCATCGTTGCCATGAATCGTATGCGTTATGCGGCTTTGCTCCGGGAAAACCTTGCAATAGGCATCGGGATGAATGATCGGTTCCATCGGCAAAAAATTCCTTTTCTGACAAATCCCACCGGAGAAACTCAAGTGTCCCAAGCCGCATTGTGTTGCCTTCTCCGAAAAAAATACTATAATACCGCAATCGAAAAAAACAAACAAAATAAGAAGAGCCTTTTCGGACGGCACTGCCAAAAGTCACGCCGTGTCTTCCGGCGGCTCGGAAACGGTCTGAAATGCAAAAAGCGCATGGCTCCGGTGCGGCGCGCCTTATTTCTCCGGCAGGAAAGCAAGGTAGGCCGCCGCAATGATGCCCAGCCAATCATTTTCCATGATCCGATTGAGCCGGACGTCGCTCGCCGCCTTTTCATACAGCGAAACCAACTGCTCCCTTGACAGCGTCCCAAACGCGGCGACCACCCCGATGTTCTCCCACGTGAGATCGGCGTTCGCAGCAACCTTGAGCAACTGCGATTGAAACGCATTCAGATAGTTCCGCCGCAGCGATTCCGCGCAATATTTGCGGTAGAGCATAAGCAGATCCGGCTCCACCCCCTGCGACATGTCAAACAGCTGAACCCCGAGAAAGCGGGAATCTTTCGGCAGAAAAACAGCCCCTTCCTCATTGAATCCGGTCGCCACTCGAATGGCACGACGGTTGTTGCCCGTAAGATTGCGCCGGAGCGCGTAGTCCGCAAAATCAATGCGCGCAAGCACCGGCACCATCCGGCGGGCGGCGCGATAGATCGCCTGATCCCGCAGTTTTGCATCTCCTGCGATTTCCGCAAGACGCGCCAAGGCCAGCATGGACGGGTATTCACAGTTGAGCATGTCGATGGTGGCGGCCTCCCCGCTCTCGCGGCAATGACAGGACAAGTGCCCCCAATCATCGCTGACCAGCAAAATGCGCGCGACCTCCCGGAAAAACTTCCAGTTCGCCCGGACAAAATCCGTCTGTCCCCGGCTGTCCGCAAGTTTGCGGGCAAGGCTCAGAATCATCATCGCTGTCTCATTCTGATCCCCGTAATTCAACACCGAGGCGGGCCGCCCCGCATACCGCACTTCACTGCGATAAAAACTGTTGAAAAAAATCGGATAGGAGATCCGGCTGAACGGCTCTTCCCGATACCGTGTCGCCGCCTTGTAGCCAAACCGTTCCACCGGCTCGAAAAAACGAATGCGCGTTCGTTTCACCAACGCCGCCTGATTCTCCGGGAAAAGCGTCCACGGCGCCATCCAAAGCTGATTCAATCCCATGATCCACGCGTGCATGGACACATTGCGGCATTCCGGATAATTTGTTCCCGTCGGAAATGCTTCTGTCCATGCGTCGAATGCGGTTCGTCCTCCCGCCGACCAGCGGTTCCCCGCGACAAAAAGACGGTTCGCCTCTTTTTGCAGATTCTCCGGAAGCGAACGCCGCGCAATCAATGCGTCAGTCGCCTCGGGCAACGGCAAACTCCAATGCACCGTATCGGAATTGGGACGCGCGGCATACATGCCAAAGAGCGTGGCAAGCGGCCACTCTTCGACCTTGTCCGTTTCGACAAGCGTTCCGCGCATCTGCCACGCGAGCTGGGGCACGGGAGCATAATCTTCGCTGACGGTTCCCCAATCGTCCCGAGTGACCCGATAGCGGTAGCGATTGCGAATTTCCACACGTTTGCCCAGTCGGAAATCCTCCTCGCATGATACCGGATAGCGCAAGGCTTTGGGCGCCCAGAAGCGGATCTGCTTGACCCATTCCGGTAAGACAATCTCGCTCCGGTGCGGCTCTTTGCCGAACAGCCAGACCGGAATGATTGCGCCGATCTCCTTGCCGGAGGAGGCGATGCGTAAGGAAGAGGCCTCGCCACCGCCGGACTCCACCTCCAATCCAGCCGGACGGTGCTCAAAAACCAGCAACAGCGGATAATCTCCGCCGTAGAGCAGCAGCCACGGCGCATTCCACTGTTCCGTTGGAATTTTATTCAATGCATACAAGGGTTCGCTGACAATTCCCTTCGGCGTCGACCATGCGGCGCGATAAGCGACATCCCGCAGCGTCAAATCCACCCGCGGCGCCATGATTTCCCAGCGGATGCCGGGAAACGCCAGACTGGTGTCGAAGCGGCGTTTCGCCCCGTTGGATTCGGTGACGACCCCGCCCTTGCCCAGCCAGTTGATCCGGTCGATCACCACTTCGGCGCCGGAGTGACCGCTGACCGTCCGCAATTCCGGGCAGGAGTTGAACCCGCCTTCGCCGCGCAAGTTTTCGCTGACAATTCGAATCTGATTCGGACGGTCAAATGAGATCAGCTCCGGGGGAATGCTGTAACAGTGCGGGGTCATCCAATACTCCGGCGTTTCGCGCGTCGTTTTGCCGAGGAGCTTGCCGTTGAACCAGACCTCCGCCAGATCGTCGATCCCTTTGGCCGTGAAAAACTGAATTTCCCGGCCTTTCCACGAAGAGGGAATGACGCAGTTGTGTTCCAATTCGACTTTGCCGATCTTCCGCCATTTTCCATGCCACGGCCGGGTGACAAATGGTTTGGCGGCATCCTCCCGGAACTGCCAGTCGACAAGTTGCCGGGCGGGGACGGTCTGCGATACAAACGCGTACTCCGCACTCTCATTGGCAACGCTCAAGTCGCCGCGCATGGTTTCCGTGAGCAATCCGTCCCCGAGGAGAAATCCGAAACGTCCGAAGTTCTCTTTGCTCGCGCCCGCCATCCAGTTTCCTTCTGCGACTTCCGGCGCGGCAAGAACCTTCTCTGGAAACTTCGTTCCGGTCAGCCGCCCCGCCAGCCGCAGCAGGAATGGGTCCAAGCCTTCCACTGCGGGAAGCAAATCCGCGCCCGGCGAAAAAGTCGAATAAATCACTTTGCCTTTTCCGGCAATCCCTTCGACAACCGCGGCGGTTCCGTCGGAAAATTCCACCAGCGTTTGCGGCGATCCCGAATTACGAAGCGTCAGACGGCGATACACCCCGAAAGAGGCCGTGCTTAATCCCGTTTGGGATTGTAGAATTTTGGCAAATCGCAGCGTTTTGCGCTGCGGAAATCCAGAAATCTCCACCTTGTCAAGCGTCACCGGCAGCAATTCGGCAATTTCCGGATCGGCCGACTCTCCGCAAACCAGAAGCGCACTGCCCGCACGCACCGCCGCGGCAATCTGCCGGGCTTCCTCCCTCTGCGGCGCGGTGCGCGCATAGACGATCAATCCGGCATCCCGGAGCGAAGGAGTCATCTCAACATCCCGGGAAACATGGCGAAGCAGCCGGGCGCGAAACCCAGCATCGGGATTGGCGTCGACCATTGCGGAGCGGCGGCGATTGCGATAGATGGTGGCAAGATCGTCGTTGTCCAAGGAAAAATAAATTTTGAGCCGCTTCCCCGACGGCGAATTCTCCGGCACGGAGGGAAGCCGGACGGTCACCGATTTGCCGATGTCGGTCGCGCCGTGCAGTCGAATCTCTTCGAGCTCCACCCCGGCGGTTTCGCCCTGCGCCAGAGCGTCGATATTGAACGCAAATTTCAGCTGACGAACCAGAAAGAGCGCATCGCCGAGCTGAAAGGTCGCGTCGAGCCGCATGTGATAAGTGCGCCATACATTCCCTCGCACCTCCACCTTGGTGCCGAATTTCATGACCGTCTTTCCGCGATCGTCCCGGTAGGCGAGAATCGGAATGACCGCCACCGTCCGGTCATTGCTCCCGCGCACACGGAAGCTCAAGAGATCCTGTGACGGCATCTGGCGGTTGATGTCGCGGACAATGGTCGTGGTGGTTTTGCCCTCCTGCCGCGTCAAAGCTAGCTCGAAGGCCTCGGGCGAGCGCGACTCCAGCACGGCCTTCGCGCCGGGATTGGAGACGGTGCCCCAAACCGGTCTGGCGGCGCCGAGGAGAAGTTGCGGCAGCGCGATTGCCATAAGGGTCAATCCCAGAAACTTAATACGCGCCATAACTTCCGCTCCCGTTGTGACGCGGCTGCCAAAGCAGCTTGTTGTCTTTGAGTTCCGTCGCATCCATGGCAACGGCGTGGCCGTCGCAGAAGGTGAGATTGGCCTTGTTGGAATGCCGGGCATTGACCGGACCGGTCACCGTGGCCGTGTTGCCGGTGAGCAACTGTAGAACGCCGTCGCCGGTGACAATGCTGCCTTCCGAATTTTGAACCTGCGTGCCGCTGCGCCACTTGGGCGTGCTGTCGGCAAGGATGACCGGATGCCCGGAATTTCCGCCCCGGCCCAGAATGCGGGACAGCTTCACCGCCGGCCATAACAGATTCCCCGGCGCGAGGCCGAGCGTGCGTTGGTTCAGTCCGTAACTGGCCTCCAGCTGTTTCTGAACGGTGTGCGCCGGATGGTCGTTGGTCCCGTCGTAGGCAACGCCCTCGCCGGGGCACTGGAACGCCATTTTCTCGGTTGCCTTGTACTGTTTGACCAGAAAACTGTTCCAGTAGACTTCATTCTGTCCGGGGTCTTTGGAGAGCATCCAGCCGTCGTTGTCATCGATGTAAAAGGCGGTGTAGCTGCCCAACTGCCTCAGATTGTTGAGACAGAAGATCGCACGTGCGCGATCGCGCGCCTTGCCGAGCGCCGGAAGCAGCATTCCGGCAAGAATGGCGATGATCGCAATGACAACCAGTAACTCGATCAACGTAAATCTCCATCTCTCTTTCTTCATACCTCATCTCCTTGCTGTTGTCTATAAAGAATAAACCGGATCGCCGGCTGTATAAGCAGAAAATGCACCGTCAATGACAGTATGCCGCACTTCAGAATTCCCCTCCAGCAACCGCTCAAGCTCCCTTGCACTTGCGGCGGCAAACTTCCGGTAGTCGGGCAGATAATTGTAGATGATTCCATCCTCGGAAAAATATTGGAGCGGGCGCAGAATCCGAAAGGTTCTGGCATGTTCCTGACGAAATTTCTCGACCAGATGCAGACAGCGGCTTTCACAGATCACCAGTTCCCCGTCAAATGCCGACAGCGTTTCGATGAGTTTCTGCCCCGCGTTTTCGACCGCGGGGTCAAACAAGCTTAACTGCGTATGCGCAGAACAATCCGCAATGCCCTTGCCCAGCTGCGTCATTCCCGCCCGTTCGGGAGGAAGGCAGACCAGCACCTTCCGCAAGGCGCGAGAACCCAATTCCGAGCCGATCTTCCGCAGCGGTTTTCCAAAGTCGAACGCAACCGAGCTTGTCGAAGCAAGTTTGGCCGACTGCGTTAAAATCGGCAGCCCCGCGGCCAGCAGCTGATCGATCATCGGCAAAAGTTTCCGATCGGGGGTAACCCAAAGCAATGCATCGCACCGCCAGGAACAAATCTCGCGGAAACACTCATCGCCGTTGTGCCCTTCCAAACTGCGCAGATGCAGTCGCCACTGCCGCACCCGGAACTCCTCAAACAGCGCCGGAGCCGCCAGATAAGTACTGTTGCCAAAATAAAAATTCTTTCCCTCGTTGATCAGCACTCCGATCATTTTCGGCGAAGGCGCGTCAAAAGGAATGTCCAGCATCGAAGGCCGGGTGAAATACCCGATTCCTTTGCGCGCAGTCAGATACCCGTCTTTCGCCAGTTCCTGCAGCGCGGAAACCAAAGTTCCCAAAGAAACATTCAGCTGCTTTTCCAGAATGCGCAACGGCGGCAATTTGATGGCGCTGTTTCCCGCCTGCAAGGTCAAACCCATGACATAGTGTCGGATCTGCAAGGTTTTTTTCCTATCGAATTCCGGTCTTCTTCAAAAATTATAAATGTATTGAACACTCTATCTATTATACCTCATTTGATGCTGTCTGTCAAGATCTCATGCCTTATTTTTCAAAAGAAAAAAGCCTTCCCTCCCGACAAAAAAAACCCGGCGATCGATTTTCGGGTCGATCGGGGAAAGGCATGGGATGGCGGATTTTTCAAGAATGCATTCCGGCGTTTTTCCGTCCGGCGGGACATGGATGAAAATTATATTTAACATGTTTATAACATTAAGTTTATTGTTTCAATATTTAAAAAACACCCAAAAAACCAACTGCCCCACAAAAAACTGAATGATTCCCCCCCCCCAATCCATTGAAAGTGGAATGGTTCGGGGATATATTAATTAGTTTCGTGCTTCATTCCCCTCTTGGGAATGTATCCTATTTAATGCCGTGTCCGGCGGTTTTTTTCCACAACCGGGACCCGCGCGCAATGATGAAAGGAAGCGTATCATGGCAACCACGAAGATCACCACCCCCCAAACCGACACCGTCTATCTGGAAAAGGCATCCGCCATTCTTACGCCGCAAGCCACCGTCAACATTTCGCGCGCGGCAAATTATGCCGAAGCACAGGACGCCGCAATCCGCATCACAGCCGAGAGCGATCCCACACTCACCTCGCGTCTGATTGCCAACAGCAACATTACCTTGACCAATTCCACGAGCAATATGATCTACGGGATCTACGGTCTGAATGATACCTCCGACGATCCGAATACCCGTATCGTCAATCATCTCTCCGCAAAAAAACTGAAAATCACCGCAAAGCAGACCAGCGAAAATCCGCTGACCGTTTCCGGAATCGAGGCCAACGCCACGTTGACTCTGGGGCAAGTCGCCGGAGAACGTTTTCTGACCTCGCTTGATCTCACCGCCGCCAATCAGCATCATGTCACCGTCACCGGATACAATGCGAAGAAAATCGTCGCCAGAAACCTGCAAGGGATGCAAATTTCCGCGACCAGTGCCAAGCAGGATGCGGAGGCCTTCGGGTTCAACGCGTCCAAGGGCGAACTTTCCGTGGACGCGGTGTTGCAGGATATGACCATCACCGCCCGGGGGAATACCGCGGCCAACGCTCTCGGATTTTCTGCCATAGAAACGATTACCCTCGGCGAGCTTTCCGGGAAGCTCGCGGTGAGCGCGACGGCGAATACAGGAGAAGCCAACGCATCCGCGTTTCGTTCCACCAAAATTCTGCAGATCGGGACGGGCGCCAAGGACATTGTCGTCGCCGCCAACGGAAATCACGCGGTCAGCGCATACGGATTCCTGATCAACGGGGGAGCGGTCTTAAACACGCTCGCGGGGAAACTCACCGTCGGCGCGACCACGACCAGTACGACAGAAGATGCCGTCGCGAGAGGATTTTCCAGCGGTTCCGAGTACCACCTGACCCTCGGGTCGCTCACCGGGAATGTCGCCATCTCCGCCAAAGGAAAAGCCGGTGCCCGTGCGCACGGATTTCTTCTCGGCGGCGCGATCGACGCAAAAAAACTCGCCGGGAAGTTTGCGGTGAGCGCGGCATCCACGACCTCCTGCGCCTTTGTGGAGGGGATCGCTTCCTTTGCCGAAAACATCACGATCGACACCATGACCGGCGCCTTGACCGCGAGCGCATCCAGCACACAGAATTCCGCATTCGCCCTGGGCATCCTCTCCGGAACGTTTAATCTCCAATATCAAACGCTGAGCCTCGCCAAGAAGGTGTCGGTGAAGAACCTCGCCGGCGACCTTACCGTCAGCGCCAGCACCGGCAAGAAAAGCGAGGAAGCCTTCGCCGTGGCCTACGGAATCGCCGGCAACGAAATCGAGATTGATTCGCTCGGCAAAGCGACGATCACCGCCACCGCCGCGCAAAACGACGCCGACGCAGTCGGACTGCGTTCCCAAACCACCCTGAAGATCGGCAATGTCGCCAAAGATGTCGCCATTACCGCAAATGGAAATAACGACGCAACCGCCTCCGGTTTCACCGCCATAGAAAGCTCGATTACCGTGGACACGCTCGCCGGAAAACTCACCGTCAGTGCGACCGGTAAAAATGGCGAATCCAACGCATACGGGATGCTGTCCGGCGACGCCATAACCGTCGGCACGGTTGCCAAGAATCTCGCCGTCACCGCAAAAGGGAGATTCAATGCCAACGCATACGGGTTGCGTGTGATCACCGGCAAAGCCATTGACGTAACCATGCTCGCCGGCAAAACCGCCGTCAGCGCCTCCGCCACACTGGTGTATGCCATTGCGGGGGGAGTTGCTTCCGATGGCGGGGATGTCACGATCGACGAGATGACCGGCGCTTTGACCGCGACCGCGTCAAGTAAAACGTTGTCCGCCTTCGCATTGGGAATCGCATCCGGATATGTCGCGACACAGGACAATTTCAATGCATTCCTGACGGGGACGAATGTCATTTTGGGAGACGTCACCGGCGACATCACCGTCAGCGCCACCGGAGGAACCAACAACTACGAAGGATACGACGCATGCGCCCTCGCCTACGGCATCGCCGGAAAAGTTGTCAGCGTCAAGTCGCTCGGCAACATGACGGCCAATGCCATCGCCAAAGACAACAAGGCCGACGCAGTCGGGCTGCTGTCCGGCAAGACGCTTTCCGTGACCGAGCTTGCCGGCAAAACCACCGTCAGCGCGAAGTCGAAAGACGCGGATGCCTCCGCAAGCGCAATCAAATCCACAGAAGCCATGACCATCGTCACGGTCGACAAGGATCTCTCCGTCAGTGCCGTCGGCAAAACCTACGCGACCGGATACGCATTCCGCTCTGAAGGTACATTTTCCTTGACCGCGCTTTCCGGCAAGCTCACCGTCAGTGCCACTGCGAATACGTCCGCCAATGCAACCGGAGCCTACTCCCACAAGGAAATGACGCTCGGCATGCTCGCCAACGATATTTCCGTTACCGCCAAAGGCGGCCTCGCCGACGCATACGGATTCAAGGCAAACATCGCAACGCTTGCCCTCGGCGAGCTTTCCGGCACGCTCACCGTCAGTGCGACCGGCACGGACAAATACAGTTACGCTTACGGAATCCGGTCAGCAAAAGCCATGACGGTCGGCACGATCTCCAAGGAAATTTCCATTCTTGCCAAAGGCGCATCCAGCGCCACTGCATACGGTCTATATTCCCTCAACAATACCATTACGGGGAACACGCTTTCCGGGAAAATCACCATCCGCGCCACGGCAGGAACAACCGCCGCCGATGCGCGGGGGATTGTTTCCGCGCAGTCAAGGCAAGACACGTTGACCGATGCGGTCAAGCTTGACGCCATGACAAAAGCCCTGACCGCGACCGCGGCCAGCTCCAAGAGTTCGGCGTACGCCTTGGGGATCTCATCCGGGACGATCATGCTTGAGCGGACTGGAAGCTATTTCGATGCCGGGAACAAGGTCATTCTGGGGGCGATCACCGGCGACATCACCGTCAGCGCCTCCGCGGGAACCAACGACGGTACCGATGACGAAAGCAAAGCTTACGCCATCGCCGACGCCATTGCCGGATATCAAGTCAGCGTCAAGTCGCTGGGCAAAGTGACGGTCAATGCCGCGGCCAAGAAAAACTACGCCGACGCAAAAGGTCTTTATGCCGCTTCCGCCATAACCATCGGCAGTGTCGACAAGGATATCCTCGTCACTGCGAAAGGAAACACCTCCTCCGAAGCGGGGGGGATTGTTGCCGAAAACGATGTCATCCAAATTGACAAGATGACCGGCGCATTGACCGTGAGTGCGTCGAGCACACAGGATCACGCGTACGCATTGGGGATCGTCTCCGGAAGGGTCGAGAACTTATTTTTGATCACGATGAACACGGTGGTTCTGGGAGCGATCACAGGCGACATCACCGTCAGCGCCTCCTCGGGCTACAACGAAGAACTCAAGGCCCTCGCCTGCGGAATCGCCGGGACAAGAGTCAGCATTGAGTCGCTCGGCAAAATGACCGTCAGCGCCTCCGCCCAGCGCAGCAGGGCCGAAACATTCGGAATCAAATCCAACGAAGCCATCACCATCGGCAATGTCGCCAAGGATATCACCGTCACCGCAAAAGGAAAACTCCACACCGCCACCGGGTACGGCTTTGTTGGCGCCCAGTCGCTTGACATAAGGTCGTTTTCCGGGAAATTCACCGTCAGCGCGATTTCAGAGGAAGCCGACGCCACAGCAAAAGGAATGTGTACCAACGAGGCCCTCACCATCGGCAGTGTTGACAAAGATATCTCCGTCACCGCAAAGGGAAGGAACGAAGTCGAGGCAAGAGGATTGGAATCCGGCTCCAACACCATTACCATCGACACGCTTTCCGGGAAAACCACCGTCAGCGCATCCGCGGCAACCGCCTATGCACACGCACAAGGCATCAGTTCCATGAAGACAACGTCAAGCGCCTCGAACGACATGATCAAGATCAAGAAGATGACCGGCGCATTGACCGTGACCGCGGACTGTACAGAGGGTTCCGCATTCGCATTGGGCATCCTTTCCGGGCGGCTCGCTCCCGTTGAAAACCTGTTGTATTTCGGGCTCAATACGGTTCTGGGGGACGTCGCCGGCGACATCACCGTCAGCGCCTCCGCGGGGACCAACGCTGAGAACTACGCCAACGGCCTGGCCTACGGGATCGTCGGAAATGAAATCAGCATCGAATCGCTCGGCAAAATGACCGTCAGCGCCTCCGCCAAGAGAGATTACGCCAACGGCTTCGGGGCGTACGCCGCCAACAACCTGACCATCGGCACGGTCGCCAAGGCTCTCGCCGTCACGGCGAAAGGAAACACCTCCTCCGAAGCGGGGGGGATTGTTTCCCAAAACGGAGTCATCCAAATTGACAAGATGACCGGCGCATTGACTGTGAGTGCGGACTGCGCCAAAGGTTCTGCATACGCATTTGGCATTCGGTCCGGGAAGCTCAATCCCAAGGAAGGTATCTTGGAATACGGGCGCAAAATTGTTCTGGGAGAGGTCACCGGAGCGATCAACGTCAGCGCATCAAGCAAGGACTTGGAGAATGCCGCCGCCTACGGGATCGCCGGAGGGGAGATCAGCGTCGAATCGCTCGACAAAATGACCGTCAGCGCAACCGCCAAGAAGGGCGTCGCCTACGCATACGGTCTCAATTCCGCCGGTAACGCGACCATCGGCGCGATTTCCGGTGCGGTTTCCGTCACCGCAATCGGAAACACCTCCGCCATCGCATCCGGCTTGGAGCTCAAAGGCGAAGCGAATATGCTTTCCGGCAATCTCGGTTCGTGGAACGTCAGTGCAAAGGCGACGACGGGCCTCGCATTCGGCTGGGATATCGCCTCCGCGTGGAATACCTCCGCCCCCGTGAGTGCAAAGATCAACGTCACATCCTCCGCCGAGGCGACCGGAATTCGTTTCGGCTCGATTTACAGCGGAACGTTTGATGAGGCTGGGGCCTTCACGAACGATCCGACAACCGACGCCCGTCTTCAGGTCAACATCACGGCGACCGGCAAAAATGCCACGGCCATCGAAGTCTTGGACAGTGCAAAATTCATCCTTTCCGACGCCGCCATCGTCGCCAAGAGCACCGCGCAAGGCGATGCCTATGCGCTCCTCGGCAGCAAAAAGGAACAATTCGTCGTGCTGGAGAAGGACGCGAAACTGACCGGCAATATCGCGCTCAACGACGGCAATGACGTATTGGAAATGCGCGCGGGTTCCATCGTCAACGGGAACGTCGATCTGGGAGATGGCACCGACACTCTGACGCTGCATACGGGGGCCCAGCTGATCGGTTCGGTTTCCGGCATGGAAGAAATCGTGTTCGAGCTGGATTCTGCGGACTACGCGAAAACGGCCATGCTCCAGAGCGCCGATCCCATCACCGGATGGGAAACCATCGGCAAAAACATCAATTCCCTCGACGGCTTGGAAGGCACCTTTACGCTGATTAAAACCGCGTCTGCGTCGGACTGGTCGGCAATGGATTCCTTCAATCTCTCCGTCAACGGAGTGGATACCAAATTGACTTTGAATTATGGAGCGAGCGTCGATTATGACCTCTTCTCGTATGCGCTGAAGAGCAGCGCGGACAAGAAGAGCCTGCTGCTCGAAGTCAGCCTGATTGCCTGATCGGGGACGATCCGATCGCAAAAACGCCGTTTCTTCGCTGGAAGGAACGGCGTTTTTTTCTCAAGAGATCCTCTGCCGTGCCGCTTGGGAGCGCGCCGCGAAATCGGAGAGTAACTCCCGAAAAGCCGCCGCTTCAGGCCTTTTCCGAGGCAACGGAAGACGCGGCGCGAATTTTATCAGCATCGTCAATAACTCCGCCGCCAAGCAAGCGGGTCCCGTCGTAAAAAGCACCGATCTGACCGGCCGCAGGACGGCTTGCCGGAATTGCCAGACGCACCAGCAATCGCCCCCCTTCCCCCGGGAACTTTCGGAAAAATGCCTTCATCGGCTTTTGACGATACCGGAACTGATACAGCCCGGAAAATTCCTCCGGCAACTCCGCCAGATAATTCACGTCGCGCAATTCCATCGTATCCGACAGCAGCGCCCCAACATTTGTATCAAGCGCGATCTGGCCGCTGGCAGCATCAATTCCGGTCACATACGCAGGCTTTCCCAGCGCCACGCCGAGCCCTTTGCGCTGTCCAATCGTATATCGATGGATTCCTTCATGCCGCCCGAGGATGCGCCCACTGCAACGCGATACGATTGCGCCAGTTTGCGCCGCTGCCTGAAAATGCTTGCGCAACGTCTCGGAAAACGCTTCTCCGGGAACCGAAAAACAGGCGTCCTGACTCTCCTTTTTCTCCGCATTCGGCAACCCGAGCGCCTGCGCTTTGGCGCGAACCTGCGTCTTGGTCAACGTCCCCAGCGGCATGGCCGCATAAGCCAGTTCCGCTTTCGGCACGAGCGCGAGAAAATAACTCTGATTCTTTGCCGGATCTTCGCCGTTCCGCACGATCACGCCGCCATCCGGCAACGATTCCAGCACGGCATAATGCCCCGTGGCCAATTTTTCACAGCCAAGTTCCCGGGCAAATTGCGCCATCCGTCCGAATTTCAGAAGGCAATTGCAGCGACAACACGGGTTCGGCGTCACCCCGCGCGCATAGCAATCCCAGGAATAGCGCAGGATCTCCCGGGAAAATTCCTCGCGCAGATCCAGAAAATGGTGTTCAATGCCCAAGCGCGCGGCAAGCGCCGTCAGCTCTTCTTCGACTTTTCCCGCGCAGCAGGACTTTTCCGCCGCCTCCAGCGCGCTATCTTTAAGCAGCAGCGTGATGCCGACAACGTCATACCCCGCGTCCTGCAGCAGCGCCGCAGTCACCGTGGAATCCACTCCGCCGGACATTCCAACTGCAATTCGCATTGCCATACGATTCTCTCTACGCCTTGCTTCGCTCAAGCATTTCCGCGATGGGTTTGCGCGCTTTGTCCATAATCTCTTTGCTCAAAAGCACTTCCCCGGAGAGATCGCGCAGCGCGTCGCGCACCGATTCAAGCGTGAGTTTCTTCATATCCGCACAGACCAGACAGTCATCCATCGGGAAAAACTCCTTCCCCGGATTCTCCTTGACCAGCCGGTGCAAAATGCCCTTCTCCGTCCCGACGATAAATTGTTTCTCGGGCGAAGCTGCGACATAACGAAGCATTCCCCCCGTGCTCAACGCCTCATCCGCTGCGGCGACCACCTC
Source organism: Victivallaceae bacterium (assembly GCA_028691615.1). Lineage (GTDB taxonomy): Bacteria > Verrucomicrobiota > Lentisphaeria > Victivallales > Victivallaceae > JAQUYX01. The sequence continues at coordinate 2,931 of JAQUYX010000020.1, read as the reverse complement.
GCGGGGGCATTCGGGGTGCACAAAAAGTTTGGCTCCGGGGTGCAGTGCGCGCGCGCGCTCAATCATCGCCACCGTCGTCTGATTGTGCACCGGACAGTAGCCGGAAAAAGAGTGAATCGGGCGCTTCAAATCGTGTTCCACATTGCGCCCGAGATTTCCGTCCGGCAAAAACACAATCTCCCGTCCCGGTTCCACCGAAGCGACGATCTTCGCCGCATTCGCACTCGTGCAGCAGATGTCCACTTCACTCTTGACCTCCGCACTGCTGTTGACATAGCAGATGAAAACGGCACCGGGATGCGCTTTGCGCATGGCCCGTACCTCTTCGGCCGTAACCATATCCGCCATCGGACACCCCGCGGACGGAACCGGCAAAAGCACACGGCTTTCCGGAGAGAGAATTTTGGCCGTCTCCCCCATGAAACTCACGCCGCAGCAGACAATCACGCCCTTATGCGCATCGCGGGCACGAAACGCCAACTCCAGCGAGTCCCCCGTGTAGTCCGCCAGATCCTGCAAATCCCCATCCACATAATTGTGGGCGAGAATCACGGCGTCGCGCTGTTTCTTGAGCTCTTGTATTTCCGAAATAAGTTGCTGTTTGTCCATCTCCGACGCCTCCGTTTTTTTGAAGGTAATATACCAGAATCCAATCTTTTTTCAACCGCTTCCGCCAGAAAAAAAATCCCCTCTCCGAACCGGAAAGGGGATTCTTCTCAGATTTCAACAACGATTCCTGCGTCAGAGCGCATTCACCGCCGTGCGAATCGCCGACTCGATCTGGTCGAACCGGGTATCCAGATCCGCGCCATCGATCGCGCTTTCTCCGATCGTCACGCAGCTCTTGTCGAAATCCGTATCGCGAGCGCTGAATGCCGCGGAAAGCACCACCTGCTCCGCGAGATTCTCCTTGCGGACAAACTCGCAAACGCGGTTGAGCAACGCTTCCCCGGGACTTCCGGCCTTGCGTGCCGACAGCGTCACGGTGATCTCCACCTTGCGGGGCGCGGAACCATTGATCACAATGCTCTTCGGATCGAACACCTGACTGCGGTTCTGATAAACCGTATGCAAGGCCTCGTGCGCCTCGTGAGAACCGGCATGACCGCCAAAGCTCTCCTTGTAGCACTCCTCGACCAGGTAGTTGTCCTGCGGCTTCTGGAGCTGATTCGTCCGATCCGCGCTGTACAAGCCATTGGCGCGCAGCTTCCGGATCGAATCGTTTTCCGTGACCGGCTGACCTCCTCCGGCGACGCAGCCGCCAGGACAGGCCATCACTTCCACAAAATCATACTGGACGCGGCCGGCCTTGATGTCCTCGATCAACGCACGGGCGTTGGCCAGACCATGAACAACCGCCAGACGCAGTTTCACATCGCCCAGATCGACCAGCGACTCCTTGCGGGGCGCAAGTCCGCGCACTTCGGTGAAATTCACATCGGCAAGTTTCTTGCCGGTGACCTTCTCCGCCGCGAAGCGCAGCGCCGCCTCCATCACACCGCCGGTCGTTCCGAAAATCACACCGCCGCCAGTCGAAAAGCCCAACGGCATGTCGAAGGCTTCCGGCTCCAGCGATTCAAATTTGATTCCCATGGAACCGATCATCTTGGCGATCTCGGTAGTCGTCAGCACATAATCCACATCAGGACGCCCGTTGGTCGCAAATTTCGGCATCTGCGCTTCGAACTTCTTGGCGGTGCACGGCATGATCGACACCACCACCAGATTCTCCGGCTTCACACCCAGACGGGCCGGAAGCGTCTTACGCGCCACCGCGCCGAAGATCTGCTGCGGAGAACGGGTGCTGGAGGGGTTCTTCGAGAATTCCGGATAGTAGGTCTCGAGGAATTTGACCCAGCCGGGGCAGCAGCTGGTGAACATCGGCATGGTCGAATTCTTGTCGCCCAGACGCCCGATCAGCTCGGTGGCCTCTTCAAAAATCGTCATATCCGCGGCAAAATCCGTGTCGTAGATCTGATCGACGCCCATCAGTCGCAGTGCGGCCACAAGCTTGCCGATTACATTCGTGCCGATCGGCATGTCGAAAAGCTCGCCCAAGCCCACGCGCACCGACGGCGCAATCTGAAACACCACCGTCTTCTCCGGGTCGTAAATCGCGTCCCAGACTTCCTGACGGTTCTGACGGGGAATGATCGCCCCGGTCGGGCAAACCGCGGCGCACTGTCCGCAGTTCACGCATTCCACTTTGGCCAGACCGCGTCCGAAAACCGGAGTGACCTTCGCCTTGCTGCCGCGGTTGGCAAAATCAATCGCGCCGATGCCCTGCACCTCTTTGCAGACGCGCACGCAGTCGCCGCAGAGAATGCACTTGCTCGGATCGCGTTCCAGCGACGGACTGCTGCGATCGATCTCGTCCCAGGCCTTCGGCTGCTTGTAACGGATCGTCTCGACGCCGAGACGACGCGCAAGATCCTGCAGAGAGCAGTTCGAACTGCGCGTGCAGGAGGGACACTCCCGCCGATGGTTGGCAAGCAGAAGCTCGATGTTGATCTTGCGCATCTTGTGCAGTTCGCGCGTTTCGGTATGAATGACCATCCCCGCTTCCGGAGCGGTCGAACACGCGGCCATAATGCCCTTCTTCTCGACCTGAACCAGGCAGAGACGGCAGGCACCGTAGATGGAAAGTTCCGAATGATAGCAGAAGGTCGGGATCTCGATGCCGCCTTTGCGAATAAGTTCCAGCAGGTTGCGCTCCCCTTCGATCGGGAGGACGCGCCCGTTGACAGTCACGGTATTGGTGTTCATTGGTATGAGTTCTCCTTACGATTAGAAACCGATGACGGCGCCGAATTTGCATGCGGCTTTGCAGGCGCCGCACTTGATGCACTTGGAGGCGTCGATCGTATGCGCTTCCTTGACTTTCCCGGAAATCGCTCCGACCGGGCACTTGCGGGCACAGGCGGTACAGCC
>JAQUYX010000168.1 GCA_028691615.1 Victivallaceae bacterium | reverse complement strand
GTCAGTGCGGCGCAGGCCGCGCGAAGTTCTTCGGCGTCATCGAAAAACATGGCATAAAGCCCGATTCGAAAGAGTTTCATTCGCAAGTCCCGCGCCGCGGACGAGGAGGAGCCGAAGCCGCCGATGACGATATGGCGCGCTTGTTTCATCAGATCGATGGCCTGCGCGAGCGTCTTCTCTTCGAGTTCGCCGAGCGTGTCGTTGATCGCGGTCATGCAATTTTTGGAAAAGGCCTGTTTCGTCTGTTCGAAGGAGGTCATGGACTCCGCCAGCTGCCGATGCAATGTGCGCTGCGGGTCCATCAGCTCCGTGGCAATCCGGCTTTTCAAACTGGGGAAGCCGTCATAGCCGAGTTTTTGACACAACCGAACGACCTGCGCGCCGTCGCAGTGGCAGTCGCGGGCAAACTCGCTGACTTTTTTCTGAATCACAACTTCGGGAGCGGCCATGATGCGCTCGATAATCACCCGGCTGTTGCCGGAAAATTCCGACAGCCGTTGTCGCATTTCCAATAAAAATCTGGGGGTTGTTTCCATTTTTGACGCCACTGCCGTCCATTAAGATTTTTGCTTCTTTTTCCTTAAAATAACATTTTTATTGCATCTGTCAAGATATTTCTCTTGACATTTCATAAAATTTGTAATATAATATTGATATTCGCAATTTAATTGATAAACAAAAAGGCGCTGTGTTCTTATGAGTTTCATGTTTAAGCCGTATGGTTATACCGATCCCGATGCCCTGAACCGTCCGGAAATTCCAGCGCGGATTGCCGCGCGGGGAATTGTTTCCACCGAAAAGATTGCCGAGGCACTAAGTGCGGCACTTCCCGTGCACGGTGTGCTTTTGCTTGACGGCTATGTGAGCGCCAATTTTGCTTTGCTCAATGCGCGAATTGAGGAATGTTTCGCCGGACGGACGGTCGCTTTCTTCGATGTCTCGAGCGCGTATAAAAGCCCGGAAGAGATGGAGAAAATGCTCGCGGAGTCGCTGCCGGAAGACCGGGAAATCGATCCGATTCTGCTCTTCGGCAAATGCGTTCACCGGGAAATCGAATCGCTTTTTGACACGGAAAAAACCGCCGAACTCGTCCGAAAAATCGAGCAGGCGAAAAAGTCCGCGGATCTGGTCGTGGTGTCCGGTTGCGGCAGCGCTTTTTCGGGGCTGCGCAGCTGTGGTGACATCGCGGCGTTTCTCGATGTGACTCCATTGGAAGTGACGTTGCGCATTCGCGCGCGCAAAACTGCCAATCTCGGGGACGGGGCGAATGTGCGGCCGTTGCCGCAGGTTTTGCGGCGGATGTATTATTATGATTATGAAATCATGATGCAGCACCGCCAGAATCTGATTGACAAGAAGCTCTTTGATTATTATATTGACGGCAATCGGGAAAATTTCCTGAAGATGCTTCCGATCGACTCCTTCCGGGAAATTCTTCGAATTCAGCTGGATTGTCCGTTCCGCTGCACCCCGGTGTATCTGGAAGGGGTGTGGGGCGGGACGTTTGTCAAACATCTGCGCCATCTGCCCGACGATATGCGCAACTGCGCGTGGGTGTTCGACATGATCCCGAACGAAGTGAGTGTGCAAATCAAGGCGGGGAAACATACGTTCAACATTCCATTTTCGACGATCTTCAGGACGGAACCGGAAAAACTGATGGGGCCGGAAAGCGTAACGCGTTTCGGCAGGATTTTCCCGATCCGTTTCAATTACGACGACACCTACAACGGCAATGGCAACATGTCCATTCAGGTGCATCCGTCCAAAGCCTACAATCAGGCGCATTTCGGCGAACCGTTCCAGCAGGACGAGAGCTATTACTGCGTCAAAACCGCCGGTTCCAAGACCTATCTCGGGCTTCGCGACGAATGCGATACGGACGAATTTTTCGCCTGTATCGACCGGGCTGAAAAAGAACACATTGCCTTTGACCATGACAAATATGTGAATAGTTTTCCCAGCACGGAAGGCGATCAGTTCCTGCTCCCCGGCGGCACGATTCACGCCTCCGGCCGCAATCAGATCGTTCTGGAAATCGGCAGCTACACGATCGGAAGCTACACCTTCAAACTGTATGATTATCTGCGCAAAGACCTGGACGGCACCCCGCGTCCGATCCATTCGATCCACGGCAAAAATGTTCTGGTGACGGATCGTCGGAGAAGTTCCGTCGACGGTGTTTTGCGTCCGAAACCCCGGACGGTGCGCGAGGGCGAAGGGTGGAAGGAGGAGATCGTCGGGGAACATGATCTGATTTATTTCAGTCTGCGGCGGTTGAGTTTTGACCGGTCGGTTTCGGACGACACCAAAGGCGAAAAATTTCATGTTCTGGTGCTGGTCAAAGGCGAAGCGGTGCTGATCTACGCGAAGGCGAATCCGGAACATTGCTACCATGCCAAATATATGGATATGGTGGTCGTTCCCGCGTCGCTGGGAGCATACGGTATTTTGAATCTGGGGAAAGAACCATGTCAAGTCACCAAAACCATGCTCAAGTGATTCTTGCGCTGGATGTCGGCGGGACGTTCATCAAGTCCGCGGTGTTTGCCGCAGGGGAGCTGCAACGCGAACTGCCGCAGATTCCGAGTTGTTCGCTTGACCGCATGGAATTGATTTTGGCGGCGTTTTCCCGTGCGGTCCGGCAGGCGGGCGATGGAATCGAGGCAGTGGCGGTGGCGATCCCGGGACCGTTTGATTATCGTGCCGGAATCAGTCACATGACCCACAAATTCGCCGCGTTGAACGGGCAATGTCTGAGGGAGGCATTCTGCGGGTTGCCGGTTCGTTTTGTGCATGACGCGAATGCGTTTCTGCTTGGAGAATCCCGCAGCGGCGCGGTTCGGGGGATGCGCCGGGCGGCGGGGCTTACGTTGGGAACCGGAGTCGGTGCGGCTTTTCTGGATAACGGAGTTTTGCGCTGCAATGCGTTGGGAAGTCCGGCCGCGGAGGTCAGTTTGTGGAACACTCCTTTTCGGGGTGGAATTGTCGAAGACGCGATTTCGGCGCGGGCGCTGGTGCAGCAAAGCGGAGCGCGGAACGCTTTGGAGCTGGCGCATGCGGCCAATGCTGGGGAGGCTGCGGCCCGGCTGCTCTGGCGGAAATTCGGCGAAACTCTGGCGGAAATTATCGAGCCTTGGATGGCGCGTCTTGCCGCGGAAGCGGTGGTGTTCGGGGGGCAGTTGAGCAATGATTTCGAGTTGTTTGCAGAGCCGCTCTCAAGTTTGCCCGTGCGTCGGTCGCAATTGGGAACCCAAGCGGCGTTGATCGGTGCCGCAACTCTCTGGGAGGAGTCCTGAAAGGCAGAAAAAGAAGGAGGCCGGGCGAGGCGTGAAAATCAGATTTTTTTAAGATACTTGGACAAAATCATATTCTATCTGTACAATAAACGATTGATTTTTCGACTAGAATTGGATATAATCATAGGTAGAATATTCGATCAATATCATCTTTGGAGGATCATCTCTTATGGCACAAATGCATTGGTATTCTCCTGGCGAGAATTGCAGTAACTCGGTTTCCCTGAGCCCGGAAGATCGTTGCGCGATCAAATGCGGCCTTGCGGAGGTCAGCACTGCGCTCTTGCATACTGTTCTTGAGCATGTCCAAAAGACAAAGAGGCCCTGCATTGTCGCCTTGGACGGATACTTTGGCGCGGAATGGTCGCCCGTTGTGAAGATGATGATGGAAATGCTGAAGAAAAAATCACAGAAAGCAATTTGCGTTGACAGTCGCACTTTGTACTATTCCAAAAAACAGGAAGAGAGATTGATTGCCCGATATACGAACGCCGATCCGACGTTGGGAATTGCTTGCACGGATAAACTGCTGCCTGATATGCTTGATCCGTTAAAAGTCCAGAATTTGCAAACGCGCCTGAGGAGCTGGAAGAAACAGAAGGGGGGAGATCTCAGTGTCATTTTTGTACATGGCACGGGGGCCGCGGTGCCGGCACTTCGTCCCTTCTATGATAAAATCGGGTTCTTTGACGTGGGGCGGATCGCGATCACCATGCGAAAATTCGCCGGTGTTCTGCGCGAACCCTATCTGGCTATGCCTGCAGAGGTAAGTTGGAAAAAGGAAATGTATTTTTACTATCATATCATGGACAAATATCGGAAACAGCTCTTGCCCCGCATCGATTTCTATGTGGACGGAAATGATGCGCAAGCCTTGAAGTTTGTTCCCCGGATGATCTATGATTCCATCATGGAACAGCTCGGAGCCATGCCGCTGAAATTCCGTCGCTTCATGCAGCCGGGAAACTGGGGCGGCTTGCATCACAGCAAATATTTCAATCTTCCGGAATTGAAAAACTGTGCATGGGACACGACATTCTACGGGCCGAAAAACACCCTGATCGTGAATTATGGCGGAGAATCCTCTCTGGAAATTCCCTTTCTGAATGTACAGGAAAAGAATCCTTCCAAAATTGTCGGACCGTATTTGGCGAAGAAATTCCCCGGACTTCTGCCGATGATCGCCTGTATCGATGACGGTTATTTCCCCAAACCGGTTGCGCCGGAACGATCCAACATGCCTTTGCATCTGCATCCGGATAATGCGTATGCCAGAAAGACCTTTCACGAGCACACCGGACGCTATGAAACCTATTACATCGTCGACGCTTATGAAAACGCCAATACCATGCTGGGATTCACCCGGGATGCCAATGTCGAGGAATTCAAGCAAAAAATCATCGACTCGGATCAAAACAAAGTCAAGTTTGATTGGATGAAATACGTCAAGACATGGCCCAGTCGGAGCGGCGACTTATATCTGATTCCTGCGGGAACCGTCCACGGCACGGGCGGACATCAGATGATTCTGGAGATGGATACCTGTCCCAGCAATACCGGAACGGAATACTCTTTTTTCCTCTACGATTTTTTGCGGCCGTCCTGGGATGATGACAAGAAAGATTTTTCCGCTTCGCCGGTGCGATTGCAGATCAAACACGGCCTGCGTCAATTGCGAAATTATCGTCGCGAAGATTGGGTCCGAGAACACCTCCTGGCAAAACCGCAAGTCATTCGGAAAGGCGATACTTGGTGCGAAGATCGCTACAGTACGTACCACACGATGCCTTTTTGGATCGAACGGCTGCACTTTCAAAAAGAAATTTCGTCGGACACGCAAGGGCGTTTTTGTCACTTGCTGGTTTTGACCGAAGGCGAAAAGGCATTGATCCAATCCAAAAGTAATCCGGAAAGACAGATTGTTTTAGACTGGATTCAATTTGCGTTGATTCCTGCGGGATTCGGAGAATACCGCTGCATCAATATCGGGTCGACTCCTCGTTGTACCATCGTGAAACAGCGGTGGAAAAGAGGATAATATTGAAGTGGTCATTTGCAAAGCAAAACAAAGGAGAAAAAATGGAACATCGTGAAACACGCAAATTGTCCCCTCCCAAGCATTTTACGCTGATTGAACTCTTGGTGGTGATCGCGATCATCGCGATTCTCGCGGGAATGCTGCTGCCCGCGCTCAATCAGGCGCGCAGCAAAGCCAGACAGGCGAAATGCATCTCGTCGATCCGTCAGACCGCGCAGGGGCTGCTGATCTATACGGATGAATTTGACGGGTATCTTCCTCCGGTCAATGAGATTGGAAACGAGGGAAACAGACGCTGGTGGGCGAATCTGCTGACAAACAGCAAAGTCATTCCAATGAACAGCCTCACCGATTTTTCCGACTGGGCCTGGGGGAAAGTAAAACGGGGGATTCTTCTTTGTTCCGACGTCAATCCCAATGCGACCAGTTACGGCGGCATCGGGCCGTCGGTATCGCTGGTCAATATTGCCAGCGTACAGGTGAAACTTACGAGAGTGAAAAATCCCTCGAAAATTTCCATGTGCGGCGATGTTCCCAACAATCGCACATCCGGCACCCCACAGGGCGCCTATCTTCACTCCGCCGATGTGGAGAACACCACAAAATGCGTCGTTCGTCACGGCGGTCTGCTGAATGTGGCATTTGCGGACGGTCACACGCAGGCGGTGGAAGAGAAACTGGTCACTTCGACCAGCGAGGAATTTCGCGCTTACAACAAACCGGCCAATCCTCCGCAATATTACGGGTTCTAATCGAACCAATCAAAAAGACAACCCATTCAATCTTATTGAGAAAAAGGCGAAAATGAACTTG
>JAQUYX010000019.1:23686-29992 GCA_028691615.1 Victivallaceae bacterium | reverse complement strand
CCCCTCCTCCAGCGCCAGAATAAAATAGTCCATAATCGAAGCAAACTGAATGGCCACATTCCAAGTCCGGACACTGTGCACCACTAGCACGACATCGTAAAATTTCCGCAGCACCGCCAGATCCGCCTTAAGCAAATCGCACTCGGCCGGCGCGAGCATCTGCGGATCTCCGTAATAAAAATAACCGCGATTCCCGTTCTTTTCAACACTGATCAACATATCATCCGCCTCATTCTGCGGACCGACCGCATGATCAGCCGGAGACTTGTCCCGCAATGACAACGGCAGACAGCGCAACCGGAACACCCGCTGCCCGTTCATACCGAACTGCGTCATCCACCCGCCGAGCAGCGAATCCATCTCGCCGATCTCGAAGCTCCCGGTCAGCAGAATCGTATACGCATCGCCCACGCGGGGACGCAACGCATGAAACGTATTGAGCACCGCCAATTCGCCCCGACCGGCCCCCTCGTCCTCCAACTCCGGCAGAACCACTTCCCCGATGTCGTCGAGTTTTCCGACATAAGCCATCTCTTTGCTGCGTCGCAATTTCCCGAACAGAATCTCATACAGCAGGAGCAGGAAGACCAGAAGGCCGGTCACAAACAGCGCAATCGCGAACGCGAAGATCTTCACCCCCCGCAGATTCGGCGACTTCGGCGGCACCGCCCGTTCCATGATCGAGAGATCCGGCACTGCGGAATTCAACAGAAAGTCCATATCATTGATGCTCTTGTCCAGCTGTGTAATCGCTTCCGAGGCCGAAGAAATCTCCCGATCCAGCTCCCGATAAACCGCCATATCTTCGGCAAGTTTGACCACAACGGTACGCAACCGGTCGACTTCCCGCTGATTAAGCTCCAGATTTTTCTGAAGCGCGGCGGCCTCCACCGCGTTGGTGGCGATCGTCTCCTCCAGTGTGGTGAACACTTTATTGACGGAATACACGATTTCATCGGCGGCGCTGCCCTCTTTCTTCTCGCTCTCGGCAAGGCGGATGGCCGCGGCCTTCGCGTCGATCTCATCGGTCAATGTTTTGACCCGGGGATTTTCGGGGGTATAGAGCTGCTTGAGGTGCGAGAGTGTCCGCCGCATGGTTTCCAGCTCTGAGAGGTCGCCGCGAAAACTTTTGCGCATAAAAAGAATTTCGCGGTCCACTTTGCCCAACGCCTCCTTCGCCTGAGCGATCTTGATGTTATAGGCATTCAGCAAAGTGCGGTCGCTGTCGATCTGCGTCATCTTCTCGGAAATTTGCATGCGCAGTCTGCGCAACTCTTCGTCGGGCGGGAATCCGCTGGTGCGAGAGAGATAACGGTTCCGGGAATTTTCAAGTGTTGTCAATTCACTGGAGAGCTGGGCCTTCCGGCGACGACGCTCCTGAAGAATGCTTTTGATCGTTCCATTCTGCAGTTCCACATATTCGGACACGCCGTTTTCCGCAATCGCATTGGCCAGTTCCGCCGCAGTTTTAGGGTTGCTGTACGAGGCCGTAATCAGAATGATATTATTCTTGTTCTTGGCATTTTCGATCTTCACCTGCGGCCCCAGACGTGAGGCCATATAGGGCGGCATATTCAACTTTTCCGCGGCCCGGGAAAGTACGGCATTGGTGCCGACCAGTTCCGCGATCGACTTGCTGTCCAACTGTTTGTAGAAGGAGGGAACCCGGTCGCTGCGGGATTGGTGAAAGAGCTTGGCCGTGCCGCTCCAGCTCTTCATCGACCGCCGTGCCAACGTGCTGATCGCCAGGTGGGATGCGACAAATACCATCAGAAAGACGCCTAAAAAGACCAAAAGATTCCGCTTGAGAAGACGCAAAAGCGCAGGCACATCAAAGTAGATCTGCGCCATTAACTTCTTCATCAAATCATTTTCGCCGCCGCCGCTGCCGGACGCCGAAAATGGATTCTTTTTTTCCTCTTCCATGCCGTTTTCCACGCTTCACAACCCCTCAATTGAATCGCAGCCAGAGTCTCAGGTAAGCTTCAGCATGCAAGCTGGTCGCCCATTGAGTCGCAATATAGCCCTTCCCCTGCCTCTTTTCAAGCGCATGCATCCATAATTCCCGGAGCAGTACCTCACGAGGCGGTCGAAAAAACGCCGCCGCCGTACGAAAGCCCCCCATCTTCCAAAAAAACAATCCGTAAATCAAATGAAAAATAAAAATTTTCATCCGGTCACGCAACAGGATTCGATCACGTTGCCGTTTGGCAAAGAAATATTCCGTATTCCGCAGCAACAGTCCCGCCGCCTCCGCATGCATCGAGTCCAGCTCCGCCAATTCGTATTGCCTCGGCATAAATTTGTACGCCACCGCCTCCGCATAACGAACCGCCCCCTCGCACCCTTCTTCCCGGAGCAGCGCCGCCCGATCCTCAATCTGAAAACAATACCGATGTTCCACGATCAAACGCGCATCCAGCGCGCCCAACACCGCTTTATGAATGTTGCGCGCGATATATTCCAGATCGGCCGCGTCCGGCGTTTGCTTTGACTGCCTGCGTTTCCACGCCAGCAACAGCCCGGTTCCCCGGTTCAGCAACAGCCGTTCGGCCTCCGCCATCGGCACGCTGCCGAAATCGGGGGCAGCAAACGGCGCAAAAACCGCTTCCGAGCCGAAGATCACCTCATGCCCCGCCAACAGCTCCCAAAACATCAAAGAACGAACAAACTCGCTCTCCTTTTTCAGCTTGCGCGCCGGGGCAAAATCCACATCCACAGCAAGCCGTGCACGGGACGCTGCGGCGATCGCCTCCAATTTGGTATTGATCGTGTGCAAAGTTGCGGGATCGACGGTGTTTGTAAAAACAAAAAAATCCAGATCGTTGCATAGCCCAATCCGGTCCGGCACATCCTTCTGCAATCCTCCCGCGCCGCGACCATATCCGCCGCCAAGCACCACTGCGTCGATTTCTCCGGCCTCCGGCAGAGAGGCGATTTCACCGCTCAGTCGTGACAGTTCCGCGCGGAGCATTGCTTCCGCCCCGGCGTCCGCGATGGCAAAATGTTTGCGCTCACCCAAGATGTTTTTCATCCGTAAATAACCTCGTTACCAACGATTTGATCACGATGGCAATCGATCCAAAATAACTGAAATGCGCCCGAAAATAAAGATCCTCAATGACTCCGCGTGCCAAATCGTTGTGCCCGGCCGCATTTGCCGAAGCCGCGGAGAAAACCCCCGGCTGATACCTGCGATACCCTTCGGCGATCCGAGCCGCGCTGATCGACCGGTCATACATGCTGTCCCCGGACAGCAGCAGCGCGCCATACAGCACCTTGATCAGCAGCGGCAACAAATCCAGCGACAGTTTTTTGAAATAGATCGTCCGCTTGCGTCCGTGGGGAACCGAAAAGACCGGGTAGAGAATCCAGCTGCGCAAGTCACTGCGCCAACACCCGCTCACCCCGACTTTGCGCAGCCCCAGCAGCAAAAAGATCCCGAACAACGGCAGCTGAATCGCCACCAGCAGCAGCGCCGCTCCCAGACGCCAAGGCAGCAACAAAAACTTCTTGAACGAGCGCGGACGACGCGCCATGCTTAAATTGTCATCCGAGAGATCGACAAGCGCTCCCGAATCCGGATCTGCGATCCGCCAATGCCGGACCAGCTTTTTCTCAAACTCCAAATCCGTGCTCAAATACGTGTCCGACAGCACCACGCTGCGGCGAACCGACGTCCCATGATCGACAATCGCGCCATCCCCGATCACCGCATACGGTCCAATCCGGGTTCCGCGGCACAACTGTACGTTGTCACCGATAATCACCGGCGGAAGCACCTCGCATCCGGGTTGGATTTCATCGTTCATCCCGGTAATGACGTTATTTTCCACCATGTATCCGCTGAGCGTATAACGCCCCGTCTCGAACTCCTCAAACATCGACATATTCAAACGGAAAAAATCCTCCAGGGTATCAACCTCTTCGCCCTGATAATCCCCGCGTGCCCGGAAACTCTTCCCACCCCGGATCACATAGATCCCCACTTCCGACAGATTCTCTGTTTCCGTATCCTCCGGCTCGATCGACATTCCTGCGGCCGACGGGCGGGGAAACAACACTCCGTTGAAAACCAGAATCTCGTCGGCGTCCTCAAAAAATTTGCTGTTGTGCGTCAGCAACGGGCGGAAATCCGCGGAGGTCTTCGCTCCGTGATGGAAAATTTTGATATCCCGGCTGCGTCCGTCTCCAATCCGCTCGACCGATTCTCCATCATAGTCCGAATAGACGATCAGCACCTCAGAGACATTGGCGCATGCGCACGCGTCAAGAATATAATCGACCAGCGGACGGTTCGCCACCGGAAACATGTATAGCGGACGCCCCTGGGCAAGTCCGTCGCACCACGCCGGCTGCTCCCGATAAAAATTAAACAGCGCTTTTTTCATTTTCTCAATAAGCCCCCCGCCCGGAAAGCACTGCGGGAATGGTTTTCAGCAAAATTTTGAAGTCGGCCCACACCCCGGCATGGCTGATATACTCTTTGTCAAGCATCACCTGCCGTTTGAACGGGATGTCGCTCCGGCCGGAGACCTGCCACAGACAGGTGATGCCCGGACGGACATGCAGGCGTTTGCGTTCCTCCAGAGTATAACGCGCCACCTCGTAAGGCAACGGCGGACGCGGTCCAACCAGACTCATATCTCCGATGAGGACGTTGAAGAGCTGCGGCAATTCATCCACGCTGAACTTTCGCAGGAACACGCCCATTCGCGTAACGCGCGGATCGCGTTTCATCTTAAAAATCACGCCGTCCGCCGATTCATTTTCCTTCATCAGCGCGGCCTTGCGCGCCTCAGCGTCCACGTACATGCTGCGGAATTTGTAAAAATCAAAATGACGGCCATCCTTGCCCACGCGCACCTGCTTAAAAATCACCCGTCCGGGGGAATCCAGACGGATCAGCACGAACAGCACCAGAAAAAAAGGCGCCAGCGCCAAAAGCATTCCGAACGACAGCACCACATCCATCGCCCGCTTGAGAAACGCTGCGGCGCCGACCGTGAAATTCCAGATAAAAAGTTTCCAAGACACTGCGCTGCGCCGCCGTTTCCGTTTCAGCGTTTGAATGATCTCCTCGCGCTCCGCAGAACTCAATGGGGATGTCTTCATAATGAATTACAGTGTCTTTCCCTCGGCAATCACTTCGCCGCACAACCGGTCGACTTCGGGATACGCATCCTGACAACGCGCACAATCCGCCGCCTTTCCAGCCAGTTCCAGCGCATAACAAGCCACACGCATGGCCTCCATGCCGATATTGGCCGAGCACCCTTTGAGGGAGTGCGCGGAAAGGGCGATTTCCGAAAAATTCAAATCCTCCATCGCGTTTTTCAGTTTGCCGCGATGTTCTTCAACGGTCTCCAAATAAGAATCAAAAAGTATTTTCTGCGTCTCTGCATCATCCACGCCAACATTCTCCCGCAGATACGACTTGGCCTCTTCGAACATGAAAACTCCTCCTTCACTGTTCTGAAATTGACTATCTTCTTAATATACTCGCACATTCCCGAAAAGTCAACGTTTTACCAAAAAAACAGTTTCATTTAATACACCATATCGTTTCCTACAAATCGAAGATGCGATACTGTGGACGATCGCCATGCCGCGCCCGCTGGTCGTCATCGCCTCGTTGCGTTTTTCCAGCTCGGCGTCCGCATTGTTGACATCCCCGCCGCAATTCCACGACTTGCCGCGATCCATCACCGTCACCAAAACCTCCGAAGGTTTGACCTCAACCTTCACTACCATCCCCGACTGCGTGCGCAGTTTGGAGGAGAGCCCGTGAATCACCACATTGTTCAGAAATTCACTGAGCAAGAGCTCCACCCGTGTGGCGATTTCCGCATCATGCGTCTGGTCCTGTACAAACGTCCCGAATTTCTCCGCACAATCCCCAACCTTGGCAATGTCCGGTTCGATAAACAACTTGAGCGTGTTCGGCTCCGGTGAATTTTTCTTGACCACCGCCAGACAAATGTCATCCGATGGCTGCGAGTACCCGATCGTCGACATCGACTGCAGCAAACGGAACGGCATCGACACCAATTCCGATTCCGACGAGAGCACCCCGATCAGCATCCGCAACGTGTTCTCTCCGGCCATTTCTCCCTTCAGATCGCCAATGTCGAGCACACCGTCCGTCAGAAAAATAAAAATCGTATCGTCCGTAAAATCATAAGAGACGTTATCCTGCGCGTCATACACATAATCGCGCCGCCAGCCGATCGGAATGCCGCCCCGATCCTCCGGGTTGATCGACCAATCCTTTTCGCTGAGCGTCGAACAACAGAGAATCCCCGG
>JAQUYX010000019.1:0-23676 GCA_028691615.1 Victivallaceae bacterium | reverse complement strand
GTGAAAAACCAAATGGTTTCTCTTAAAATCAAAGACCGCCACCAGACAGGTCATATAACTGTCGCCGTTGAGATCGTCGAGGAAAAACGCATTGATGCGGTTCAAAACCCAGTTCGGCTCCAGCGTCTTCGGATCGAATTCGCTCTGAAGCACCTTCAGAAAGGACTGCACCGCAGACATATAAAGCGCCGACTGAATCCCGTGTCCGGCAATGTCTCCGATCAACACCAGGAAAAGACCGTCGCCAAGATCGATCGTTTCAAAAATGTCCCCGCTGACCTTCACCCGCGGCAAATACAAATAGGACACCTCCGCATTCCCGCTGCTCATGCACCAGTTCGGAAGCATGATCTTCTGCACGTCGCCGGCCAGCGTGAGGTCGGCGTCGAGCTGACGGTAATAATTGTCCGATTCGCTTTGTTCACGATACGACCGGATCGCCTGATGAATTTTAGCCAGCAAAGTCGGTTTATCGAAAGACTTGTTCAGATAATAGGTATGCTGATCCTCGGAGATGCGTTTGAGAAGGGAGCTGTCCATGTCATCCACCATCGAGGTCAGAAAGATGATCGGAATGGTCGCATTGAGGTCGCGAATGAGCTTACGCGCCTCAAAACCGTCAATCCCTTCCATGACAATATCCAGCAGCACCAGATCAAAGTCAGCCTGCTTGAACGCCGCCAGCGCCTCCGGGGCGGCCGTGCAAGTGACTAGCTCAATATCTTCGTCCTTGAGACATGCTTTGAGCAAAAGCAGATTGAATTTTTCGTCGTCCAGCGCCAGAATCTTATATTGTTCCGCCATTTTCCCCTTCTTTCAACCGATCAAAATTGGTCATAAAATCAGCAAACGCCTCCTCCGGCTCACTTCCTTCGCGCATCGGCGTCATCAGCTGATAGATCATCCATTGATCCTCCGCATGCCAACGCCGCCGGAACCCGAAGAAATCTCCGGTCGAAATCCGACGATCCGAATACCAGGTCCGAAATAAATATTTCTGCCCGTTGCGTTCCGCAAGCAAGTCTTCGCATGCGACCATCCGCGCATTGATCCGCACCAGCATCGGGCGAACATCCAACACTTTCCATCCGGCGGAAAGCAGACACACCCGCGCCGGATGAATCGCATTGACCTTTCCCCCGCTCTCGATCCCCAACAGCCCCACAGAGGCGTCCTTGCGAAAATAAGAGATCCGCCGGATGGACCGGCAGCCTTCAAAGAATCGCCGGTCAAAGTCGCTCGGCGGAGACGATACGCCAATGTATTCGCCCAACTGCAAGCGATCCATCCTCAGATGCAACGCCTTGCCGACCGGAGGAATCCCCGGGAAAAGCCAGTTGGCGGAGAGCACCGCCAGCAGCAGCAGCGAAAAACAGACCCGTCCCGGAGACGGCACCGGACGCCGCAGAATGACAAATCCCGTCGTCACCAAGATCGTGATTGCCGCACCGAGAAGCTTAAACGAATTCCACCCTGCCAACGGCGGAACCAGCATCGAGGTCAACGCGGAACTGGGCAATACCCCCATGCCGAGAAAAAGAAAGGCGGGCAGCAGACGGCAAAGAATCCGCCACGAAAAAACCAGCCATATCGTTCCGGCGGGAATCGCCAAAGCGCCGAACAGCGCCAAGAGATTGATGCCCCGGAACCGCCCGAACCAGAACACCCCGACGCCAATTAAGATCGGCAAAATCCCCATGCGGTCGATCCGAAAGATCTCCGTGTGTTTCCAGATGCGCCACATCCCCCACAACGCCAGAGGCAGCGCCAGAAGCACATACAGCATATTCCACTGGTCCATCGGCGAAAACGACCACGCGCGCCACAAATATCCGCCCATCGAAGCCAGCGGCACAAACGATACCGCCGTTGTCAGATAACGCCACAGATTACGCATGAGGCGGTTCCTCCTTCTGCGGTTTTTCATGCACCGAAGGCGAATTTTCGAGGCCGTCCTCTTCAAAAATTCCGCCCGCGAGATAGAACACCCCCAGCGCCGTCAACACCATCGCAAATCCGAGAAAACTATGCATCTCATTGCGAAATACCGCGTCCCCGAACCGCAAATACAGCAACGCGGTCGCCGCCAGCCGCAACGCATTGGCGAAAATCACCGCGGGCAAAATCAGCAAATAGTGGCAAATCCGAATCCACATCGACCGATGCAGAAACATCACCAGCAGGAACCCCAGCAGCAGCATGGCCTCCAGCTGTTCAATGCCGCTGCATGCCGCGGTGATTTGAATGACTTTTCCGCGCACGATGATGTCCGTTTCGGAGATCTTCGCGGACACGGAGCATAACGCGAGCAGTTGCTGCGTGACGACCACCGAAAGGTACCGCAGCGGATAGCTCAAAAAGGCGTTATAGAACAGCTGGCGCGGAACCACATCGATCAACACCCAAGCCCCCGGCAGCAGCCGCGCGGCATAAGTCGGCGCCCCCCAATAAGATGCCATTGCCAGAACCGCAAGCAAAATCGAAATGGAAACCGGCAGATAGACAATTCCGAACCAGATCCGACCGAATGCCGTCACCGCAGCAGCCAGCAGCATCAGCCACCCGGCGAAGCGCCCGAGATAATTATGATTTTCCGGAGCGGGAAATGCTTTCCACGCCAGATAACTGAACCCAAGCCCCAAGAGCCGATATGCCCATGCGCCCAGCCCTTCGCCGGACACACCGGGCGAAAGCAGCAACGAAAAAAGGAACGCCGCCACAACCGGCAGCGCGGTCAGCGGCCGACGCCGAAGTTTTTGCAGCGTCCAGTAAAACAGTTCACGGTACATTTTTCAGCGCCTCCGCCACCTTTGCCTCGAGTTTTTTCGCCTCTGGATCGGAGGGAAAATCCCGCCGGTAATTCTGCACTGATTTGCGAGCCTGCTCCAATTCTCCGCTGGCAAGTTTTGCGGCAATGTCCTTTTGATACGCCAGAATTAAGATACCGGAAACCCGCTGATTCCCCGGATTTTTGTAATGCAAATTGCCCAATACGGAAACCGCCACCGGATAGTTGCCGGACTCAAATTCGCGCATTCCATAGCACTCGATGACCGACGCGTTGCCCGGAGCGATTCCGCGCGCGCGCAACGCGGCCTGCAACGCCTCTTCGCGTTTTCCAAGGGCGGCAAGCACCTCGGAGTGATTGATGAGCACATCAGGATCGTCGGGCAAAGCCTGTCGAACAAGGCGGTAAAGTTGGTCGGCCTCCACATTTTTGTCGGCGGAAGCAAGGACAAAGGCCAATGCCCTGCGGAGCACATTGCTCTGCGGATTGGCCGTCAACGCGCTGCTCAGCACTTTTCCGGCGGCGGCGAAATTTCCCCGGTCACTATCGATCCCGGCCAACTCCAGATAAGAGACCGGATGTCCCGGCTCCAGCCGGATCGCTTCCAGAAGGGCGGCGGCAGCCTCTTTGTATTTTTTGTTTTTCCGCAGAATCATGCCCTCCGCCACGAATCCGACGAAACGCTGGTTCGCGTGGGTGCTCTTCTGCAGCCGTCTGGCGGTGTTCAAACCCTGCTCCAGCCCGTAGGCACGACCGAAGAAATTGAAGAATAGCTCAATCACACGCCGGTCGTCGGGATGGGAGGCGAGCAGCTTTTCGAATGTCTCAGTCGCCTCTTTCCGTTTTCCGGCCTGCTCGTCCAGCCGGGCGGAAGCGAGCAATGCAAAGATCATGTTCGGATCTTTTTGCAGCAGGGCTTTCAAGTTTTTCCGAGCAAGCTCGACATCATTATTTTCAATCGCGTCCACCGTCTGCAATTGAAGCGCGGGCACATTGCCGCCGTCCAGCGCCAAAATCTGCCGTGCAGCTTCCAACTGCGCGCGACGGCTGTAATTGGCACGCTCCATGGCAATCAATTGGAAATTACGAACCTTCAAGGATTTCGGCGCAAATTTCACCGCACAGTCCGCCAAGGACGCCGCCTCTCCGAAACGCTTCTTGCCCCACGCTCCGGCGGCCGCCTCCATCAGTCCGACGGCAATCTGTTCCGAAGCCTGACGATTCGCCTCGGTGGGAGCGCCGAGATTCAACCGGCCTGCGGCGTCGAGAATTTCCGTGGCGGGAGCGCCGGTGCGGATCTTGGAGATAAAACGGATATATTCATACGTTTTCCGGCCATTGAATCCAGAGGCAAGCGAGAGCGTGCGAAGCACGGCGGCATAGTCTTTGGCCTCGAACTCGATCAATGCGGTCAGATAATATTTCAACTCGACCGCGCGCCGGGTTCCACCGGGCACGTTTTCGCTCAACTGTGCCAGTTTTTTGATCTGGTGATCCGCAAGCAATGCCTCGCCATACAACACCTCAATGCCGATGCTGTGCTCTTCTTGTTTGAGTTTCTCAATCCATTCGATCGCGGACTTGTAACCGCCGGAACCAATCAGCACGCTGGCAAGAATCGCAGTGCCCGCAGTCCGATAAAGTTCGGCGCCCCGTTTCAAATATTCCGTCCCGCCATTCTTGCCGACGACCGCAGCCAGATGCATAAACGCGCTGAAGCGGACGGAATCGCGCGTTCCAACGCCGAGCAATCGCGATAATTTCTCTTTTGCCAGATCGTTTTTTTGCTCGATCTCATGATGAACAGCCTCCAAAAGCAAGATAATGTCGGAGGAAACTCTATCCCGATCGATCTCGGAAAGAAGTTTGTCGGCGTCGGAAATCCGTCCCAGCTCCATCCATGCACGCACAAGTTCAAGTTTCTCCGGATCGGAAAGAGCGTCCGCCTTCTCCAGCAGCCTGACGACCGCTTCGAAATTCAAACTTTCCGATTCGGCATAGGCAATTTTGTAACGGGCGTCGTGATCGAGGGGATTGAGTTCCGCGATACGCCGCCATGCCAGCGCATTGATCTGGTAGTTGTGCTCCGCCTCGGACGCGGCGGCGACGACCCGAAGCGCGGCCTCGTTGGAGGAATCTTCCTTGAGGATTTCGCAGGCGGCGGTCAGCGCCTCCTGATTCTTTCCGCTCTGCAGCAGTTCCGTGGCCTTTCCGAGCTCGTCCGCCAGAGAACGCCGGTCGATGGCAGTGAAGAGGAAAATCCCCAGACAAGCGAGCGAAAGCAGCACCAGAATGCCTGCAATTACGATTCGCACGGTTTTTTTCCCGGCATGAAACATAAACACGGATCTCCATATCTTGGTTTCGAAAAAACATCTTTTCGGGCGATATGCGAAACAGGCGAAAACGCACGGTCGAAACGAATGGGAATCCCTTTCCCCCTTCCCGTAACACTTTTAATCGAAAATACTATACTCTTCCCCGGTTTCGTTTTCAAATTATTCCCAAAATATTTTCCGAATAATGTTTCCGCTTTGAAACCGGTCGGAACAGACAAAACTCCCGTCGATTCGGGGGGAGAGCGTCGGCGGATTTGCGAAAAAAAACTTGACAACGAGCGTCCCCCGTGATAGGGTATGAAAGTTTTTTTTAAGGCGGAGCGACTTTCTCCATCGCCATAGATTCGGAAAATAACATCAGGGGAAAATTTCATGAAAACAGAACGTATCGCGGCACAGGCGGAACTTTGGGGCGGAAGAATCAAAAAACTGGTGATCTTTCTGGTGCTGGCCGGCGCAATCTACTGGTCATGGACCAACCGCTCGTGGATCGCCTACAAACTCACCCGGCAATATGATGTGGTGCGCTACGGGCTCAACTGGAAGAGCGACCGGATTACCGCGGCAAACAAGGCCAACCGTGAAAAGAAAGAATTACTGATCGTTTTTCTCCGGGACAACGACCAGATGAGCAAGTCGCTGGAAACCTCGGTCTTTCCGGCCAAAGAATTCAAAGTCATCGAAAACAATTATGTGCTGCTGCTCTGCGATTACAACCCCAAAAAACTTCCCCCGCGGGAGAAAGACATGTGCGAGCAGCTCATGAAAATGTATGACACCAACGATCCCGCCGCACTCTTTGTCGTGGTCGATCCGGCCAACGGCAACACCAAGGAGACCCGCCGACTCCGGTACGCCGGAGAGCATCCGCTCACCCTTTTGCATAAGATCGCCGGCGGCAAGTTCATCCCGAAACCGATGGTCGATTCCACCCCCCGCCTCCGCCAGGTGACGCCGCCGACGCTGGGCAAAGACATCCAAAAGAAGCTCGCCGCAGCGGAAAAAGCCCTGTCGGAGAAGTTCGACGCAAAAGCCGCCCCCAAAGCGAAAACGCCCACGAACACCCCCGGAAAGACACCCGCGCCCGCAGAACCGGCGGCGCGCTGATTGACAAATCCATACCGAAGGTGTATATTATTCGCATTCTGACGATTCAAAACACTTCTTCGGCGGCAAACGTCATGACGTGTCGGCGAAAATCGGCGGTTCGATCTTACAACTTCTGAGGCGAATATTTTATGGCAAACATCACCTATTCCTACGAACCGGATCGGCACGACAAGCGGCGATCCTCCCGTGGCGGCACACGCATTCTGATCATCGCCGTGATGGTGTTGCTCTTCACTGCGGGAGCGGTATTCCTGATTCTTCCGGGGGCAACCACGGAAAAAGCGGCTCCGGCGGCGGAACCGCCCCGGACGCCACCATCCGTACCACAGCAGGAGCCGTCCGCTCCGGTCGTGCAAAAAAAGGCAACCTCGCCTGCAGCAGCCCCCACAAAAAAAGCGGCTGACACTGCGCCGAAGTCCGGAGCGAACGCGCAGATGGACGAGCTAAAAAAAATCCGTTCTCTCTCCGATCCCGATGCGGCGCGTCAGGCATATTTGCAGATATTGACAAGCAAGGATGTCCCATTCGGTTCGCCCGCGTTCCGCACGGCGGCGCAGGCGCTGGGGGAACTGAATCTGAACGATTATTTCAATGCGTCCGCACGTACGGGGCACTTTCGTTACAATGTCCGCCCCGGCGACAGTCTCTACAAGTTGGCCGTGACCTACAATCTCCCGATCGAGGCGATCCGCAAGATCAATAAACTCTCGGACGCCGCCGATCTTTTTGTCGGGCAGCAGTTGAAGTTGATCAAAGCCGACTTTCATGTAAAAGTGAGCAAATCGGAGAAACTGCTTGTCCTCTACAATGGCAAAGACCTGTTTAAGGCGTACGACATCGGCATCGGCAAGGAAGGGCGCACTCCGGTGGGAACCTTTCTGATTGCCGACAAGATCATCCGCCCCGACTGGTATGCGCCGGATGGAAGGATCGTCGCATTCGGCGACAAGGAAAACGTGCTGGGAACCCGTTGGCTGAAGCTTGTCCCCACCGGTGACACCGACAAGGACTTCATCGGCTACGGCATTCACGGCACATGGGACGAGGGAAGCATCACGCGCTCGCTGAGCAACGGGTGCATCCGGATGAAAAACAGCGACGTCGAGGAGCTCTATGTGCTGCTCCCGCGCAAAACAAACGTGGTAATCGAAAACTGAAGGCGCCGCTACCGGCCAATTATTCACACCAACCCCAATCAGGGCGGAAAAAAACAAAAGATGTCGGAAATTTATCTTGAATTTGAAAAGCCAATCGTTGAGCTCAACAAGAAGATTGTCGAACTCAATGAATTGAGCGCCTCCAACAACATCAATGTGACCCGGGAGATCAAGGCGCTCAACTTGCGCATGGAAAAAACCATCGCGGAGATCTACGCCAATCTCACCCCCTGGCAGAAAGTTCAGCTTGCGCGTCACCCGGAGCGTCCCTACACCCTTGATTATATCAGTCGGCTGTTCACGGACTTTGTGGAATTTCACGGGGATCGGCGGTTCGCCGACGACAAAGCGATCGTCGGCGGCTTCGCCAAATTCCGCGGCAAGACACCGGTCATGGTCATCGGCACCCAGAAGGGGCGCGACATGAAAAGCAACATGTACCGCAATTTTGGCTGGCCCCATCCCGAGGGATACCGGAAAGCGTTGCGCTTAATGCGTCTGGCAGAAATGGCCAAGGTTCCGATTATCATTTTCATCGACACCCCCGGCGCATTCCCGGGCATCGCCTCCGAAGAGCGTCATGTCGGCGAGGCGATTGCCGACAGCATGAAGGGAATGTTCGCATTGACCGTCCCGGTGATCGCTGTGGTGATCGGCGAAGGCGGTTCCGGCGGCGCCATCGGCATCGGCGTGGGCAACCGGATTTTGATTTTGGAAAACGCCTACTACTCGGTCATTACCCCGGAAGGCTGTGCGGCCATCTTGTGGAAGGACCGCAAATTCGCACCGCAGGCCGCGGACGCGCTCAAACTGACCGCACAGAAACTTTTCGAGCTGGGAATTGCCGACGAAGTCATCAAGGAACCGCTCGGCGGCGCGCAGCGCGATCATGCGGAAGCCGCGAATTATCTGGGGACAGCGCTCGCCCGGCAGCTTTCGGCCTTGCGCCGCTGGTCGGGGACGAAGCTCAAGAATCAGCGTTACGAAAAATTCCGGGCAATGGGAAAATTCTCTGAAGAAAAAGCATGAAACAGCTGGTATCGATCCGGGAAGCGGTTCCATCGGACGTTGAAGCAATTCACGATCTGCTTTGCCTTTATGCAAAAGACCGCATTGTTTTGCCGCGCAGCCAAGAAGACATCACCTTCTATCTGGGCAACTTCGTCGTCGCTGAAATTGACGGCAAAGTGATTGGATGCGCCGCGGTGCGCGATTTTGGCAATCACCTCTCCGAGGTGCGTTCCCTCGCGGTGGCTCCGGCGCTCAAAGGCAAAGGAATCGGGCGTGCGCTCATTGAGGCGATTATCGCGGGCATGCGAATCAAGCATCCGCAGTTCCGGTTGTTCGCGCTTACCCTGACGCCGGAATTTTTCCGCAAGCTCGGATTTCAGATCGTCAGCAAGGAGCTTTTCCCGGAAAAAATCTGGAGCGATTGCGCGCAATGCCCCAAGCGGGAATGCTGCGATGAAGCCGCCGTGCTCTTCCCGTTCCCTTCGGAAGAAAATTAGAAGCACTGCGGTAAAAAAAGAACTTTTCACGTGCGACAGGCTTGCGCCATCCTTCTGGAACATCAGGAGTATTTGCGAAGCAGCGTCAGCACTTTGCCTTGCAGAACCACATTGTCCGGATCGTAGATCTGACTTTGAAAATCCGGATTGGCCGGTCGCAATTCAATGCGCCCGTCGCGCATCGGGAAAAAACTCTTCACCGTGTTTTCGCCGCCATTGACCAGCGCCACAACAATATCTCCGGGCCGACACTGGTCGATCTTGCCGACCACCACCACGTCGCCTTCGAAAATTCCAAGCTCACGCATGCTTTCGCCCTGAATTTCCAATGCGAAAAGTTCCGCTCCGGCGTATTTGCCCAAGAGCTGAATCGGCACATCAATCCGGGCCGACTCCTCCGACGGGCTTTCCGTGGCGCTTCCGGCATTGACCCGTCCGAGCAACGGGATCGATAGGAAACGGATCGTCGGAACCGTGCTGATTCCCCCGCCGCGACGTCGGTTCAAAACAATGCTCCGCGCCTTGGAAGAACGGGAAATCTCTTTCTTCCGCTGAAGCGCCCGCAAATGCGCGAAAGCCGTCGAAGTCTTCAATCCGAAATGATCACTGATCTCCAAGACCGTCGGAGGCATTCCGCGGCGTTCCTGAAAGTCCTCAATGAAATCCAAAATGCTCTTCTGCTTCTCCGTCAGATTGCGCATGAGAGTGCGTTTCTCCGTATTTTATAGGACGGCGCCCGAGGCATCCATCAATTCAGAAACCGGCTACCCAACAACTGAAACTTCCCGTCCGCTCTGCCGATGATCACGGCAAAGAGCAGCGTTCTGCGCTGCAAAGAAGCGCTCTTGGACGCCTTCTTCTCTTCCGCCTTCTCAAAGACCACTTTCCAAATATAAGTGCAGAAAATCGATTGATCCAGCCGGTCAAGATAATGAAAGGAAACCAGCGTACCGGCAACTTTACCGATGCCTTCGCGCATTCCTTTGAATTTTTCGGCGGTCATCGATTTTTGCTGTTCTGCGGTGAAATGAGCGCTGAACTTTTCGTAATTCCCGTCCCGGAGCGCCGCTAGCATCCCGTCCCCGACTTCTCTGGCAAACTTGTCCTGCGCGACCAGCACTTCTTCGGTCAAGGCCTCCGGCGCGGGAGACTCCCCGCGCGTGTCTTTCGGATCATGCCGGAACGTCAGACAGCCGCCGGTCAGCAGCGTCAACAAAGCAAGGACAATAAAAGTTCTGCACATACAAAAAATCAAAGCTCCTTGACGAAATGAGCAAGCCGTCGCAAGGACTCCTCGATATTATCCTTGCTGCAGGCGTAGGAGAGGCGAATGCATCCGTCGGCGCCAAACGCTCCGCAGGGAATGCACGCCAGAAGTTCGCGGGCCAGCAGTTCTTCACAGAATTTCACCGACGGCATTTTGTAAGCACTCACGTCGCATAAGAGATAGAACGCCCCCTGCGGACGGATGCATCGAACCAACGGAATCTCCCGGGCCAGCCGGACAATCAAATCCCGGCGCTGTGCAAAGACGCGCCGCATGGCCTCCGCCTCGGAATCTGCTTCGCCACGCAACGCGGCCAGCGCACCGTATTGGGCAAAAGTCGTCGGATTGCTGGTCGTATGACTCTGAAAAGCGATAATCCGTTTGGTCAGCCACAACGGAGCGGCCAGATATCCGAGACGCCAGCCGGTCATCGCATAAGTTTTGCTGAATCCGTTGACCGTCACGGTGTGCTCGCGCATTTCGTCGGAAAGAGAGGCAATACTGACATGCGGTTTGTCCGCGTCATACACCAGTTTTTCATAAATCTCGTCGGCAAGCACCATGATATTGCGACGAAGCACCACCTCCGCGATCGCGGCAAGCGTTTCCGCGCGGTAGACCGCTCCGGTCGGATTGCAGGGCGTATTCAAAATCAACAACCGGGTGCGGTCGGTGATCGCCCGGTCGAGTTCAGCCGGGTCCAGTTCATAATTGTTGTCCGCCGAGGTGGGCACGACGACGACTTTGGCGCCGGTGGCGCGCACCATCTCGGGATAGCTCAGCCAGTAGGGACTCGGCAGGATCACTTCGTCGCCGGGGCCGCAGAGCGCCGCAATCGTGCTGAATACGGAAAATTTCGCGCCGGGTGCCACGACCGTCTGCGCCGGAGTCACGCAAATCTGATTGTCCCGCAAAAACTTGGCGGCAACCGCTTCCCGCAGCTCCATCAAACCGCTGGCGGGGGTATAAGTGACTTTCCCCTCGTTCAGCGCCTTGATACAGGCGTCCTTGATTGCGCGCGGGGTGTCGAAGTCGGGCTCGCCGGCAGACATACTGCAGACATCTTTGCCCTGTTTCTTGAGCTCCTTGGCTTTCGCGGTGATTGCCAACGTGGCGGAGGGCGTGAACGAAGTCATGAAACCGCTGTTTTGCATCAGATCTTGCATTTTCTGCTGTCTTTCTCCAAATAGTTGGAAGGGATGATTTTATAAAGTCAGTACTATATCACAAAAAAGCGATTCCCGCAATCCCCGTAAGTAAAAAAAGCCGAAAAAACCGGAAAAAAGCCCGGCCGGACTTGTCGAACAGAGCGGAAGTGTTCGACTTTTGGACGTAAAAAGCAAAAAAATTCCGGGGCTCTTTTGTCCCGAAATAAGTTTAGCGCGACGCGACGCCCGGCTTGGCGAAGGACGCCTTGGGATCGTTGGTGATCGAGCAGAGCGTAAATTCCGGCGGTGGAACCTCTTTTCCAGAAAGAAACGCCCGCGCCAATTCCGCCGGATCAGGGTCGCGCCCCGCTCGACACCAATGAATCGGAAGATTCTCCCGCTCGAGTTTCCGTAAGAAAATATCCTGCCGCTTGGCAAATTGGCGGATCTTCTGAAGCAATTCCAAACGCATCTGGTCAAACCCGCACCGCCCGGTCACATAGTTACAGATCTGCCGGTATTCCAGACCCAAATTGTCCAACCACTGCTCCGACACGCCCGGGTGTTGCAACAGTTTGCGCACCTCCTCGACCATGCCCGCGGCAAAACGCGCGTCCAGTCGCTCTTCGATCCGGCGCCGCACCTCTTCGCGCGGATAATAAACACCAAGAACCAACGCGTCGAATTCCACAGGCGGCTCCTGCGCCTGCGCCGCCTCCCCCGGATCATGGGCGATCTCCCAAAGCCGCCGCAGCCGGTTGTGATTGCTCTCTTCGCGCACCCGTTCGGCAAATTCCGGACGCGCCGCGACAATGCCCGCGCGAAGCACTTCCACCGGCATCGCGTCAAGCTCTTTGCGCGCTTCCCAATCCGGTTCTCCGCCGGGAAGCTCGTAATTCTGCAGCAGCGCCGCCAGATAGAGGATGCTTCCGCCGCAGAGCACCGGCACATGTCCACGCGCTGCAATCTCCACGGCCGCGCGTCTTGCCGCACGGACAAAGGCGGCCAGATGCCAGACTTCGCCCGGCTCGGCCACGTCCACAAGATGACAGGGAATCGGCCCGTATTCCTCCAAATCCTTGCCGGTGCCCAGATCGAGTCCGCGATAAAGCTGTCGGGAATCCACGCTGATGATTTCCCCGCCGATTTCGCGCGCAATTTCCACGGCCAGTCGGGTTTTCCCAGTCGCGGTGGGGCCGGTAATGGCGATCGATCTGATTTTCATAACAAAGACATCCGTCACAGATTTTTTTTGCATTTGAGAATAAAGAGTATTATATTACCTGAAAACTGAAATTCAACCGCAAAAAACGGGAAAAACACAATATGGATCGACAAAGAACCCTTTCCGGAGAAGCCTCCGTTTCCGGCATTGCCCTGCATACCGGCGTCCGGGCGACCTTGCGGATGCGCCCTGCCCCGCCAAATTCCGGAGTCGTTTTCCGGCGGATCGATCTGCCCGGCAAACCGGAAATCCCCGCGCTGGCCGGCAACGTCGTGGACGTTCAACGCGGCACGACCATCGGTGACGGCGGCAAAGTCACCGTGCACACCATCGAGCATATCATGTCCGCGCTCCACGCGCAAAAAATTGACAACGTGCTGGTCGAGATGGACGGCATGGAGCCGCCGATCTGCGACGGAAGCGCCGAAGCGTTTTTCGGCATGATCTCACGCGCCGGGGTCATCGAACAGGACGCGCCGGCGAAATACTTTGACGTGACCACCCCGATCGCGGTCGATGCCGGAGAAACCCAGTTGATGATGTCCCCGTCGGAGAAACTTTGGATCGGCTGTACCGCCTCGTTTCGGGGATGCCCGTTCGATCCGCAGTATTTCCGTTGCGAAGTCACCCCGGAGAATTACGCGACGGAATTGTCGGGGGCACGCACGTTTGTGCAGTATTCCGACCTGCGGCAGCTGATGGCTTACGGATTGGCCAAGGGCGGCAGTCTGGACGTGGCGGCGATTCTCCACAACAATGCGATCATCTGCAAGGACAAGCTTCGCTATCAGAACGAAATTGTCCGCCATAAAATTCTGGATCTGATCGGCGATCTGTATCTCTGCGGACGCCGGGTGCGCGCGAATATCGTCGCAGTCAAACCCGGACACCGCTTCAATGTAGAGTTGGCCAAAAAAATGTTGCAATCCTTGAATTCCTGAACCAGTGAAAGGCGATTCCCTCATGAGCACAATTCTCGGCGTCACAGAAATCAAAAAACGCATCCCCTATTGTTTTCCCATGCTGATGCTCGACCGGGCGCAGATCTTGGACGACAACACGCTTCTCGGAGTAAAGAATCTGACGATCAACGAGCCGTTCTTTCAGGGGCACTTCCCCGGCCACCCGATCATGCCGGGAGTGTTGCAGGTCGAGGCGATGCGCCAGCTCTGCCAGCTGGCCGCCGGTCCCCGGCTGGACCCGCAGCAGACGCAGGATGTCTATCTGCGGCTGATCGAACGCGTCAAATTCCGGGTTCCGAACCTGCCGGGCGACCGGATTCGCATTGAGGCCAAGGAAGTGGCCGCGACGGAAGACTCGATCACTTACGAAGCATCCTGCACCAATAATTCCGGGCTGTGCTGTCAGGGGCGGCTCACGCTGTCGGTGCGGCCGAAGACGGAACCGGACGCCATGCCGGAGCTTTTCAATGCATACGACAAGGGGCCGAACACGTCGCTGGACGTCCAGCAGATCATGGAGCTGGTTCCCCACCGTTATCCCTTCCTGCTCTTTGACAATGTGACCACCTCGCAAGAGGGTGGCAAAGTGATCGGAGTGAAGAATTTGAGCGCGGACGAGCCGCTTTTTCAGGGGCGTTCGGACGGATATATGGTTCTTTCGGAGGCGATTTTCTGCGAAATGGCGGCTCAGGCAGGCTGCGCGAGCATTCTTTCCCAGCCGGAAAACCGCGGCAAGATCGGGTATTTCATGACCATTGACCGCGGCGAAGCGTTGGCCCCGGTGTTTCCGGGCGACCAGTTGCGCTGCGAAGTGAACGTGCCTCCGGGCGGCAAGCGTTTCGGAAAATCCGGCGGAGAGATCAAATGCGGCGACAAAGTGGTGTACACCATATCGCTGATGTTCGCGATTGTGGACAAATAGAGGCGCCGCAAGGAAGATGATGTGGAAGCTTGATCCGCAGACGATTCTGGAGCACTTCTACCCGGAAGACACGCCGCTGCGCCGACTTCTGATCCTTCATAGTTTGCAGGTGCGGAGCAAAGCGCTTGCCATTCTGGCGCAGTCGGGAGTCAAAGCAAATGCGCAGCTGGTTGCCGACGCGGCGATGCTCCATGACATCGGCATCGGGCGCTGTCATGCGCCATCGATTCTTTGCGAAGGAACCAGTGACTATCTCGCGCACGGGACCATCGGGGCGGCAATGTTGCGAGAATACGGGGCACAGCATGGGCTTGATCTGGAAAAATACGCGCGCGTCTGCGAGCGGCACACCGGAAGCGGACTAAGTGCGGCCGACGTGCGGGAACAAAAGTTGCCAATTCCGGAGCAAGATTACCTGCCGGAGACGGTGGAAGAGAAATTAGTCTGTCTGGCGGACAAGTTTTTCTCGAAGTCGGGAGACCGCGAGGAGAAATCACTTGCGTCGATTCATCATTCGATGGAGAAATTCGGCCGCCCCTGCGTCAAGCGTTTTGAAGAGCTGTGCCGCTGCTTTGGCCTCACAGAGTGAATCCCCAAGACGGAATTCCAGCGCAATAAAAGCGTTGTCTTACGGGAATTTGCCAAAAAGCACAATAAAAAAAAGAAATGGCATCCCCAACGGGAGTCGAACCCGTGTTGCCGGGATGAAAACCCGGTGTCCTAGGCCACTAGACGATAGGGACGTATCGGAAAGTGTTTCATAATATAGCAGATCCCTGCGCAAAGGCAAATTGAAAATCAAAAAAAAAAGAGATTTTTTATCCATTCCGCAAAATAGACGGCGGTGACGTCGCTTCCGTCAAACGCACCGAACAAGACAACCGCCCATTGTCGGCACGGTGGCTTGGCGTCCTTATATCGCCAGTATTGAACGTGTGATTCCCTGTCGCGGCAACGCTTAGGGACACCATACATTGATCCCTTTGGATGGATGCGCCCTCCGCCACTGAGTCAACTGCGGATACGTCCGCACGCCGTCGGCAATCACCGCCTGATAATATTCGATGCCCATGATATGCTCCGTGGCGGGCGTAAGGTATTTGAGTTCGAGAATCGCGCGGCGCGTTTCCGGCGTCAATGCCGCCTTGATCCGCCCGACGACGTTTTCAAAATAACCGTCAAACTGCGAACCGCTCAAAATCTGAATCATGTCAATCTGCCACTCTTCGCCATCGAGATTGTACCAGACATGCCACTCAAAACACGCCTCCTCGGTCGCGGCCAGATTGCGGTATTCCATGCGGGTGACATTTTCTCCGGCACAGATCCTGGCGATCGCCTTAAAACTTTCCGCCCCATCCAATCGATCCGTGTAAATATGAAAATCGATGTCCCGGTGCTTCATCAACAATCCCATCGCCATTGAGCCGACCATCCGGACTTTCGCGCCGATGGATTGCCATGCCTCGGAGATTTCCAGACGTTGTATCACGCGCCGGGCGGTGCGCTGCATTGCATCCGCCGTTCCGGTGATGTCGGATGCCGGAACGACGTAAATCCGGCTCTCCGTATTGTGAATGCACTTTCGGTTTTCCAGATATTGAAAACCGTATTTTTCGTACAGCCCGACATGGTCTGTCGCCAGATACACGAAGGGGAATCCGGCGTCGGCCGCGCATTTTCGTGCATGTTCAAGCAGGATCCCGGCGCAATGACGCCCCCGATACTGCGGAAACGTGTAGACAAAGCCGATCCAGGGAAATTGGTCCGGGGCAACAATGCAATCCTGTGTGGTCAGGGTCAGAAAGGAAACCACCTTCTCTTCCTCCAGCAGGAAAAAAAGTTTTCCATTATCGCCCAACGTTTTTTCGAAACTATTTTCCATCAACAAATTCCACAGAAATTTCGCAGCCTCCCATTGGCAATGCCCCACGGCCTCCAACAGCGCGTTTTTTTCCTGTGATTCAAAGTATTCAACAATCTTCATCGCCCCCTCCATCCAAACCGCTGCGCGTTTTACCAATGCCATCCCTCCTGATAATATACCACAACTTCGCAGGAAGGACAAGGTTGCAAGCACTCACAAGACCGGAACAATTTCCACCGCATTGCAGAGACGGCGGTTGGACGGGATGTTTTCCGCCGCCAGAAATTTGATCTCCAGCGCCTTGTCTGTCACAACAACAGGGATTTTCCACTGGAATACGGCGGACAACGGAGCGGTAATTGCCGATATATCCGGCTCTCCGGGACGGCGAATAAGGAAGATCCGGCTGAAAGACCCTCCGGTCGGACGGTCTGCGAAAATAGGAATTCGCCCCGCAGTTGATCGCAAAAATATGACGTCGATTCTGTTCCTGTACCGCCAGAATGTCGCCCAGAGTTTCCACCCGCCGCCGCAACAGATTGGCCTCCGGGGAAAACACCAGTTGGTGCAGCGCGGCAAATTTGCCACGCTGGTAAAGTTCTTCCATTCTCTGCCGCAGCCGGCGCTCGGAGATGGTTGCAAGACGGGCCTCTTCGAGCTTGGTCACTCCGTTTGCAAAAACGGAAAGCCAATGCCGATAAAACGCCAGAAGTTTTGCATCGGGAAGCACCTGCAAGCGACTCGGCTTGATCGCTTTCTCTCCCGCCGGATAAAGAAATGATTTGAGTTCGTATGCCTTGAGTCTGACTTCAATTCCGTGCGACAACGCCTCGCCGGCAATGCCCGAAACGCCCTCGCAAACTCTCTGGCATACGCCTCCCGACCGAAAGTCCCCAGCGATTGACCGCCCAGAATGATATTTTGCGCATCGAACGCCGCAACGCAATACGCCGGTTCCTTCAGAAAAAAACGCCCGTGCGGTTTGACATCGGCACACTGGAAATAACCGGGAAACTCCTTCTGCGAGGGACTGTCCGAAAATGTTTCGAAGAACGCAAGCCAGCTGGAGGTCAATCCGACGCTGTTCGATTTGAGAAAACGCGCTTTGTTGTCCAGATCGTATTGAACCAGATCGCATTCCCGCTCCTTCCCGTCCCGATGCAAGCCCCAGCGATACATGGTCGGATAACGCAAAGGCGAGGTCTCCACGCCCGGAATCTGATTCCATTGCTCCGGCGCGATTCCTTTCTGCTCCCTCGCATCAAAATGATCCGCGTGATATTCGGAGGAAACAATGCGCAAAGGACGCTTGGGGGTGAACTGGTTCATGGTTCGCCGGGTGTTCGCCACGAAATCAGTCACTTGCTTGCACCGCCATGCGATCCACCGGTTCCGAAGCGCTCCCGGAGAAGTCAGTTCTTCATAGCATTGTCCGGCAGGAAGAACGACTTTGTTCTCCTCGGAAAAACGCCGGAGGGTTCCGGAATCGTATCCCGCTTGCAGATCCCGCCACGAACCGAAGGCGTCGATCCACAGGTCGACGCCGTCGAAATTCCGGTACGACGCCACGACTTTCAGCAGCTCATTCAACTGCCGAAAATAGCTTTGCTGGACGAGCGGATTGCTGAAATTGGCGCTGCGTTCTCCCGAATTGGCTTTCGCGCGGATGAATTGCCCGTCCTTGTCCTTCACAAAAAAATCCGCCTTCTCCAAAGCAAGATCCGTCCAGCGGTAATGTTTCGCCTCCGGAACATTGAAGAGATTGACGATCGCGCCGATTTTTTTGCCGCGCGCGGCAAAGGCCTGAAACATCCAGTCCAATTCCCCCCCGCGGTAGGGATAAAGATTATTTCCCGCCGGCGCTTTCGTCGATCGAGAGCAGCCCTTTGTAAATTTTTGCCTTCCCGGAGGAGAAGGAGCCTTCTTTTGCGGAGAGCGGAACGGAAAAGTCAAAATGAACCGCTTCCGCCCCGACGCAGAGCATGGCCGACAAAAACAGGAGAAGGATGGTTATTTTGTGTGCGATCATAAGTCGTCTCTTTCTTTCTGGATTTCCATAACAGTAAAAAATATATCATTGCCTTGTTCGGAATGCAAAAGTTATTCCGGCCGCCAGAGCGCTTTGGAGGCGCGATCGGGATTGGATCCGTCGGTATAATATTGTCCGACAATCTCTTTTTCCGGGAAATAACGCACGGAACCGTCAAGCATGGTTGCATTAGTTCCCTCGGAGTGTCCGGTCCAATATGCCGGAGTTGTGGAGGAGCCCTTGCCGAAGGGACGGTAGTGAATGTTGGTGAAATGCATATCGCGATCGATCTGCGCGTAAGATACCGTCAGAAGAACTTCATTGGAGGTTTCCGCCTTGCATTTTGCGGTGGCATTGTTGACGCAGATGAAAAAGAGCGGGTTGTTTTTGACGCGGAAGGACTTATTCTTGAATTTCGACGGATCCTGCGCGTCCCATCCGTGGGTAAGATCATGATAATATTCGCGGTTGATGCAAAACGAGCGGTAAGCATCGCCCAAATCGGGTTTCTTCCCCGTTCCCGCATAGACATCCTCCGGACATTGAAACGCCTTGTAGGATTTGAGATAATCCTTGTAGAGAAGATAGCTCCATGCGCCGCCGTTGTCGCGAGTTTTGCTGTCCGCATAAAGATCTTTGAGGATGATGTCGTTGAAGTCCCCCAGATAAAACGCGTTGGCCTGCGCCAACCCTTTGGCCTTCGCGGTACAGGTGATCGTCCGCGCTTTCATGCGAGCCTTGCCGAGCGCGGGCATGAGCATTCCGGCCAGAATCGCGATGATCGCAATGACGACCAATAGCTCAATTAACGTAAAATGGGTTTTCGGATGCATTGTTTCCTCCTTGCTCCATTCGATGGATTCGCTCATAAAATCCTTTCCCGACGCAATCGACGCTGAATTGCAAATGTTTTCAGGCGTCTCCCCTGACATGTTTTAGTACCGCAAACTGCGAAACCGGGCGACCCGATGAACCGTGATCAGATTGCTGTCGTGATCGCTGCAGGCCGCTTCGTCTCCGGAACGGCTCAAGATGATCAGGTCATCCCCATCCAACAACAGCGCCGGATAATTTCGCGCCTGATCAATGTTTTTTCCAGCGGCCACCATCCCCGCGAAACACCAGTCGAAGAGATTTCCGGAAAAATACAGAGCCAGTCTCCGGCGGGGGCTTCCCCTTCCGTCGATCTGGGATGCGGCCATCCAGTAGCAGGAGTCAACCGGATCGAAAACCAGATTGAACTTGACCGAACCGCCCGGCCACGGAATGTGAAAAAGATTCCGCCCGCCGGCATTTTGCAGCTGTTGGATTTCCACTTTTCCCCTGACATCGTCATCCGTCACGGTCAGAACCGCCGCAACATTGGCCATTCCCGGCACGGGCCGCTCCCATGTCGTCCGGAAAAAAACAACGCTCCGCTGCCCGACGTGATCGAAATACTCATGCCCAGGATCATAAATTTTGGTCACATTCGGTTCAATGATCCCCGGAAATTCGACCATGGGAAGCCCGCCGGTTCTGGCGCTCTCCAGCAGCGGACGAGGATCGAACGGCTCGGAGAAGGTCCAATTCTCCTTGACGGTCAAGTCCGCATTTTCGTTGGCGCAAAACGCCACAGGCATTGCCCAAGGCCCGCTCTCGAAGGCGCGGCCATAGCACGCAGTGACCCTCCCTCGATCGACATTGACCCTGCCGGCACCGTCCTTCCAGCGAAAACGCGTATCCAGAGGAACGGGAACGGACCATGTGACAGCGTTGTCGTCACTGCGGGAGATGAGCAGAGCGCCGGACTGCCCGATCATGTAAAGCGATTTTCCGGCGCGAAAGAGATTTTCGTGAAGCATTGCCAGCCGAGCCGGGCTTTCCGTCCAGGAATGTCCGTGGTCGTCGGAATAAAACACTCGAACTTGATTGCCGCTTGCCGCATCGCCGCCGGAAGATTTCGGCCCGTCGAGCCTTGCAGTGCCAGCCCCCCCCAGATCAATCGACGCGACAATGCGTCCGTCGAATCCGGCGCACAACGCTGGAGTATAACAGAAAAGTTCGTCGGGGAACGCGGAACGGTACAAAATTTTCTCATCCGCAATCAGGTTCATTGTTTTTTTCATCCTTGCAGGAAAGAATATCAACTCGCATTTAAGACCAGTTATCAGACCAGTTTAATGATATTATACCATGAAAGAAGAGGCCTGTCAAGAGAGAAACGATTTATTTTGAAAAAACCTTGGCCCGAGATTGAAAAACAAATCTGCCGCCATTATATTTGGATGCGAATAAGAAAGACGGAATTGCGCAATGTTCTGTGGGAGAATTCCGACGCGAGTTTTGGCAGTGCTGGAAAGGCAATGATGAAGAAGAGTCAGGAGGATACGCCCCATTTGGGCGGAGGAAATAAAATGACGGAGGACATGAAAATACGCCGTTATGTCATTCAAACGGTGTATCGCAATGGCAGAGTGCCGGTGCGTCTTCCCTCGTCGCGGGAGCTTGCCGAACGATTTCAGGTTTCGCGCAGCACGGTTTCCCTGGCCATGGATCGCTTGAAAAACGACGGTTTTGTCAGTTCGGTTCACGGGGTGGGCTTTTTTACCGTTCCGCGCGCGCCCGGATCGGTTCAGTACGGACTGCCGCTGATCGGGTTGCTGTACGGGGACGGGAAATATCAGTTTTATTACAAATATGAAGTGCTGCAGCTGTCGGCGGTGGCGGAGGCGCTGGTCCGCCGGGGGTTCAACATTCGTCCGATCATGATCGAAGCGTTTCGGACCGGGGAATTTCTGGAGGAGTTGACAAGTTTCTGCATTGACGGATTGTATTGGGGCGGTTTGTATGAGCAGATTCCGGTGCTCGCGCCTCTGATCGAAAAAAAAGGAATTCCGGTGGTGACGTCCAATACAAAAGTAATGGGGATCAACAATGTGGCTTTTGCATTGAAGCGGGAAGATTTCAGCGCCGTGGGCCAAACGGTTGGCGATCTGCTTGAGCGACTGGTGCTGCGCCATGATCTGCGTGTGGAGTCCGTGACCGTCGAAGAGTGACCCATCCAAATCCGATTTTCCATGCGGGATGGCTCCTTTTTCCGGTCGCTCAGGCGGTGCGGACGAAACTCCCGTCGACGGATTGCCAAATTGCCCCTGACGTGCTATATTACCCTAATAAAAGATAACGAAAGGAAAACATAACGTTATGGATCAATATCAGCACATCATCGTGCCCGCGGGCGAGAAAATCACTTCGCAAAACGGCAAGCTCTGCGTCCCGGATCATCCCATCGTCGGGTTCATCGAAGGCGACGGAACCGGCCCGGACATCACCCGCGCTTCCATGCATATCTGGAACAGCGCCATGCAGTTGGCCTACAATGGGAAAAAATCCATCGCATGGATGGAGCTCTACGCCGGAGAAAAATCCAACGCCGTCTACGGCGAAAACACCTGGCTCCCCAATGAAACCGTGGACGCGATTGCCGAATATCTGGTCGCGATCAAAGGCCCGCTGACCACCCCTGTCGGCGGCGGAATCCGTTCGATCAACGTCGCGCTGCGCCAGCAGCTTGATCTTTACGTGTGTCTGCGCCCCGTGCGCTATTTCAACGGAGTCCCCTCCCCCGTGCGCGAGCCGGAAAAAACCGACATGATCGTCTTCCGCGAAAACACCGAAGACATTTATGCCGGCATCGAATGGAACGCCGGAACGCCCGAGGTGAAGAAGGTCATCGATTTCCTGCAGAAGGAAATGAACGTCAAAAAAATCCGTTTCCCGGAAACTTCCAGCATCGGCATCAAACCGATCTCCCGCGAAGGCTCCGAGCGGCTCATCCGCGCCGCGCTGGATTACGCCATCGCCCACCACCGGCGCAGCGTCACCTTGGTTCACAAGGGCAACATTATGAAGTTCACCGAGGGCGGCTTCAAAAACTGGGGTTATGAGCTGGTTCGCAAGGAATATGCCGGACGCGCAATCGCGTTTGCCGACTGCGACGGCAAAGCTCCGCAGGGACAGATTCTCGTCAAAGACTGCATCTGCGACGCTTTCCTTCAGCAGATTCTGACCCGCCCCGAGGAATATGACGTCATCGCCACGATGAATCTCAACGGCGATTACGTCTCCGACGCGATGGCCGCATGCGTCGGCGGAATCGGAATCGCCCCGGGCGCAAATATCAATTACACCACCGGCCACGCTCTCTTCGAAGCAACCCACGGAACCGCTCCCAAGTACGCGAACCTCGACAAGGTCAATCCTTCCAGTCTCGCGCTTTCCGGGGAAATGCTCCTGCGGCACATCGGATTTCATGACGCCGCCGATCTGGTTGTGCGCGGCATCGAACGGGCAATCTCCGACAAGGTCGTCACCTACGATTTCGCCCGGCTGATGCAAGGCGCGACCGAGGTGAGCTGCTCCGCCTTCGCAAACGCCGTTGTGGACCGCATGAAAGCATGATCGAATACCGATTGGTGACCGGACTGCCCCTCTCCGATGCGCGGCATCTGT
This sequence comes from Victivallaceae bacterium, assembly GCA_028691615.1. Taxonomy (GTDB): domain Bacteria; phylum Verrucomicrobiota; class Lentisphaeria; order Victivallales; family Victivallaceae; genus JAQUYX01. Next base: position 860 of record JAQUYX010000019.1, on the reverse strand, counting down.
ATGAGGAAGCCGGATGGTGGGACCGGACGCTGCCGGATTCGCTTCTTGCGGAGATGTTCCGGGGCGCGACCGCGGTGGTCGCGGCCTTTGACGGAGAAGAAGTCATCGGGCTGGGACGGCTCCTCTCCGACGGCGTCAGCGACGGGTTCCTTCAAGACATCGTGGTTCGTTCTGCCCGGAGAGGCGAAGGCGTCGGAGCAAAGATCGTCGAAAAACTGGTCGAAACAGCGCGGGCCAAAGGCATTGCCGATCTCTATTTGCTCGCCGTCCCCGGCAAGGCGCCGTTTTACCAAAAAAGCGGTTTTGTCCCGCTGGCAAATTACACTGCAATGAAATTCAACTGGAATAACGAACCGGACAACGCGGCTGCGAAAAATACCGCCACACAAACCCGTTCCGGGGAGAAAAGGGATCATGAAACAATCCATTGATGCGACCATTCTGGAAAACCGCCGGATTCAAGGGGCCTATTTTCGCGTCCTCTTCGACTGCCCGCCGATCGCCTCAACCGCAAGCGCGGGACAGTTTGTGCACGTGCGCATTGACGAACGGCTCGACCGGATTCTGCGCCGTCCCTTCAGCATTCAATGCGTCGAACCGGACAAAGGAACGGTTGCGATTCTCTACAAGGTGGTCGGCGCAGGCACCGAGACACTTTCCCACAAAACCGCCGGAGAACGCTGCAATCTGCTCGGCCCCCTCGGCCGCGGCTTCACCGCTCCCAAATCGGACGAGTATCCGATTCTCATTGCCGGGGGGTACGGCAGCGCCGCAACCTATTTGCTTTCCCGGCATCCGGTCAAGGGGATGCTGCTCCTCGGCGCACGCAACTGCTCCGATCTCCTGCTGGTCGACGAATA
>JAQUYX010000018.1 GCA_028691615.1 Victivallaceae bacterium | reverse complement strand
ACCGCTTTGCGGTTTGTGTCCAGCAGCGTGACGGACACTGCTTTGCTCGCCAGTGCCAGTCCGAGCGGGATGCCCACGTGACCGCAGCCGCCGACGATGACAACCTTGCGTTTCATTTCAGTTCTCCCTTGTGTTTTACAAATTGCCATTCTCCGGCGAGAATCGGCGGCATTTTCGGTTTGTGGGTCGGTTTTGCCGAAAAGATGATGCCGTCCAGATTGCGGAGGTCGCCGCTCTGCAGAAATGCGTCAAAACAGCGTTTGTCGGCAAGCCGTTCCATCTTCCATTTGTTGAAATTTTCCCGCAGCTCAAGGCGGGGCGGCCAATACAGCAGCTGCAGCGCCAGAAAGCCCCAGTAGATGATCCGCCGCGGCCATTTCCATGGAATTTCCGAAAAGATGATCGCAAGCCCCGGCAGGATGATGAAGATGCTTTCCAGATGCCGGTAGCCGATTCCGCCGCGTTTGACGAAGATCAGGAAGGTCGTTCCCAGAACCGCCAGCGTGAGCGCAGTGACTGCTTGAAAAGAACGGTTTTTCTGCCTTTGGGGGCTCAGTACAAGAAGTCCTGCGAAAAAGCCGAATCCCACCACCGCCGTCACAAATACCGGAGCCAGATATTTGGGGACGCCGCGTCCGAAGTGATCGAGCAGAATTTCGTAGAAGTGCCGGTCCCACGGAAGCAGCATTCCGTCAAAGGCGCCTCGCGGTTCCCGCAGCAGCATCAGCGCGATGACGGCGGCGACCGCCGCGGCTGCCGCGCTCGCACCGATTCTTTGCCGACGGTCGGAGTCGGCGCGAAAGTAGAACTTCGCGACGATGAAGCATCCGAGGATCGCCGCGGCGAAGGTGAAACTCATGGAAAGCGCGCTGCAGATCAACGCTCCGGCGAAGCATGCAAAATCGCCCGGTGTATCCCGGCGCAGGAAGCCAAAATAAATTCCCACCAGTGCGAAAAAGATCATCTGAGTCATTTGCACCATAAAAGGCCACATCAGATTGTCCCGCAGCAGACAGGAAAACATCGGCAGCAGCAGCAGCGCGAGATATGGTTTTTTGTCGAACCACGGGCGATAAACCACGACGAGCATGGCGATCATGGCCAGATATTGCAGATAGTTGAGCATGAGATGCAGCGGGACATTCCACAGTCCGCACCGGTGCAGCGCCGCATACATCACCCGGGTGAACACAATGCAGTGTTCGTTATGCGGCGCAAAGAAGTACCCCAAGGAAGGCTTCGCGGGCAGCTCCTCCATGACGAACCATTCGTCGCAGAACGGAATGTCCACTGCGGATGCCAGCACGAATCCATAGGCGATCAGGGCGAAGATTGCAACCGGGAGCAGAAAAACTCCGAGCGTGTAATACCGTTGCAGGTAGTTGCGTATGGTTTCCTTCATGACGGAAAAATCGGTCCTTTGCTGCGCTTGTTTCAACGGACGGCATTGCCCAAAGTCGTATCGCCTCTTGCGGTGCCTCGAAATTCATCGACGGGCCAACGGTCGCCGAACTCCATTGTGTAATATATTCCGGCGGATTCTATTTTGCAAGCGCTTCCTCCGGTTTTCCCGGGAAAGGAGGGGTTAATTCCCCGGCGTTGGAGTCGTGTTCCCGGAGGGCTTTGGTTCCGCCGGGACTTCCTCTGTCGGCGGGACGGGGGGCTTCTCCGAGGGCGAAAAGAAGATTCCGGCGATGACGCCAATCAGATAGCTTACGCCCAAGGCGATGAGCATCGGGCGATATTTTTCCGCGTCGAGAAAGCGCCAGCCCAAGTAGTTGCCGAACACCATAAGCACTCCGGTGAACAAACTTCCCCAATGAATCGCAATGAAACTCCAATAGAGGAAATAAACCAGATTCACTCCCGGCGTCAGCGCCGTCCACATCGGCAGCGCCGCGACCCGCCGGTTGCGCAACGCCATGACCACTCCGGCAAAATACACCGACAAAAATAAAATCCCCCCCGCCAGCAGCAAAGGATTCTCCGCGGAAAATCCTTTGCCCGACCGGATCGCTTCAATCATGAGGGTGATCGAACTGATTTCCAGCAGCGCCGCCGCCAGCGTCGGCGCGCTGCGGGTGATCGCATAGACAAATAGCCTTGCCAGAAAAACTACCTGAAGCCCCGGGATGAACGCCGTCAACCGGCAGAATGATTCAAATTCCGTCAGGAGCTCACGCTCGACGGCAATTCCCTGCTCTCGTGCGGCGGAGCGTTTCCGGCGTTTGGGTTTCTCCGGTGCGATCGCCTCTTCCGGGGAGGCCGCTGCCGTGACTGCAAGGTTTTCCAGAATCGGCTTGACAAAGGCTACCGCCTCTTCGAAGGCGGCAAATTCCGTCGTGGAAAACTCCGGGTTCTCATGGGCGGCGCGGTTGCGCACGCTGGCGATGAAATGCAGTTTCTTTTCGACGTCTTCGGGGAGGCGCTTGCGAATGCTCTCGGTTTTTTCGTGCAAACCTGCGCCGGAGCCGCCGGATGCCACAAGCAGCGATTCCAGTTTCGCAGTCGTCCCGACGATTACGCCGACCCGTCCAAACATATCTGCGTTCTGTTCGGCCATGACTTACAACAACCCCCGTTCAAAGTTGAATAAATCCGTATTATCCGTGTTCTTCCAGTTCGCGTGCCGCAGATCGTAAAAATCGAGTGTCCCCGGAATGCGCGGCACGGATACGACCCGGCCGGAAAAAAGATAGTTGAGTTTGCTTTTGGTATCGCTCTCCACCCGGAATTTGCGGCCGGTCGAATCGCGAAAATCCCCTTCGATGCCGAGCTTCGCGCGCGATACCAGCAGGGGAATGCGCCCCAATCGGTAAACCTCCACCGGCAAGGCGGACTTGTCGCGCAACGATTCAATCGCAGCGCGTTCCAGTTCGCAGTGCGCCTGAACCGCCACAATCTTGCCGCCGAAATCCAGTTCTTTCAACAACTGCACCGCTTCCGAATTGGCCAGCGGCACGCCGTCTGCGACAATGATCTCCGCCTCCGGGCATTTTTCGAAGAGCGCCAGCGCGTAAAGAGAAGTCACCCGGAAACGCCGGATGCCGCGCTCCCATGCCTCTGCAATTCGTCCTGCCAGACGTGCCCCGCGCCCCGGCGCGAGAAACTCCGGAAAAATCGCTTCGCCGGAGAATTTGTCCAGATCGAAAATGCTTCTGGCCTGCCGTGCCGTCCGCTTGGCCGGCATCACGCCGCCGGGGGCGACGGCCACCGTTTCGGTAAGGCTGGACGGAAGCGCGGCGGCTCTTCGCTGGGTATATTGACTTTGAAAGGCCATCAATCCTTCGGCGGAGCGGCGGAACACCAAGTCCGGGTTGCCTTCGCGTTTGACGTAATCCCAAAATTCCCGTCGCAGTTTTTTCAGTTCCCCCGCCGGAAAAAACAGTCCGTCTTCGCAGCTTTCCACCGTCACTTCCGGCTGGTAAAGTTCGCTGTCGGCCATCGCAAATTCACTGCGGAGCGTCTCGGCGGCAAAGGCACACTTTTCGGCGCGCGCCAACGCCAGAGGCTTGCTCCACGGCGCCAGCGGCATGTTGTTGATGCGAACGCGCAGCAGCGTTCCTGTCAGCGATACGCGCACATCCAACGCCGCTCCCGGCAGCTTGAGCGCGGCCACGCGGGCGGAAACGTCGGGAAAACTTTCTCCGATTTTGAAAACCACCGCATCGCGGGCGACCTCTTTGTCGCAGCAGACGAAAACCTTATCTCCCGGTTTTGCCTTGACTGCCGCGAGATCGTTCACAAACATTTTCGTCACGGTGAGCGCGGGGCCGTCGTCGCCGGAAAGACTCTGCACGCGAAGTTTGTCGCCCAGATGGATTTTTTTTGTGGCGTTGAAGCCGAAGCCGTTGTCCATGACCACGGCAATCTTGCCGCAGAGCATGCCAACCGCGCCGATGCTGTCCGATTGCACCAGATTGGCGGTGGATTCTTCGCTGAGAAATCCTGCCGACCATTTGCGTCCGCAGGTGTGGGAGAGCAGATTGCGCGCTTCTCCGATGCGTTCCGCCGCCTGACCTTCCGGCGCGTCCAGCAGCAGCCGGTAAGCGGACACGGCGCTGGACACATAGTCCGGCTGCCGCAGACGGCCTTCGATTTTGAGCGAAGAGATCTTCATCTTCTTGAAGTCGTCAATGTAGTCCAGCGCCGCCAGGTCGGACGGGGAAAAGAAAAATCCGTTACCGTTGCGCGAAAAATAACGTCGCCGGCAGGGTTGTTTGCATTTGCCGCGATTGCCGGAGGCGCCGCCCATGAAGGAGGAGAAGTAGCACAGCCCCGAGAGCGAGCAGCAGAGTGCGCCGTGGACGAAAACTTCCAGCTCAAGCGGCGATTCCGCGGAGATTGCGCCGATTTCATCGATGGAGAGCTGGCGTTCCAGAATGACGCGGCGCAAGCCGAGCTGCTGTCCGACGCGGATGCCTTCGAGATTGTGAAACCCCATCTGAGTGGAGCCGTGAAGGACGAGCGCGGGAAAGAACTTTCGCGCCATGCGAATGATGCCCAGATCCTGCACAATCAGCGCGTCGGGCCCCATCTCTTCGAGTGCGGCGAGCATTTCGGCCACTTCGGCCAGTTCGTTCTCCTTGACGATGGTGTTGAGCGTGACGTAGACCTTGCGCTTGAGCTTATGAGCGTAAGCGATGATTTTCGTCATGGCGTCGGCGGAGAAGTTCTCGCCGCGCTCCCGGGCGTTGAACTTGGGCAATCCGGCGTAGATGGCGTCTGCGCCCGCGTCGAACGCGGCGAGCGCCGCTTCCGGAGTTCCCGCGGGAGCGAGCAGTTCGATTTTATGCATGGGGCGAGGAGCTCCTTCCTTATTATATGTCTTACTGTTTTACTGTAATATACTGGCGCTGGGCTTGGTTTGCAAACGGAAACGGTGTGTTTTCGTTTGCTGGAAGGAAAACGCCTCATGTCCGGCGGGACTTTTGCCGTGTCATCATGCCCGCCGCAGATGCGCCGGAGTGCATCCGTAACGTTTGCGGAAAACCCGTCCGAAGTAGGAGGCGTCCCGGAAGCCGCACTGTTCGGCCGCCTCCGACGCGTTGAGACTGCCGTCGAGGAGCATGTCTCTGGCCCGTTCCAGCCGGGTGGTCAGCAGAAATTCTTTGAGCGAAATGGAATAACTGCTCCGAAAAATGTTGGAGAGATAGTTGGGGGAGCATCCGATTCGTTCGGCGACCTCGGCGACGCTCAAGAGCGGCGGGCGCTCCTCCTCCATAATCAGATTCATCGCCCGTCTGGCCAGATGGTGAATGTTGTTGTGGGCGGTCCCGCGAAATGCTTCGTCCAGATCCAGACCGATCCGGGCGAAAAGCACGCTCAGAAGGCGATTGGCGATCTCCTGATTTCCCGCGTGGACCAGCGCGGAGGTCATCCCTTGATAGAAGGCGGGGCTTGTCAGCGTGACCTGTCGGCGCACATCCATGTAAGGACCTCTGTTGGCGGACAAAGCGAGGTGAAAGGTGACGACTGTTTCGTTGAGGATCAGAACCAGATTGGCAAACGGCCGCCCCTCCGCGGCATGAATGATCTCCTGATGCGGCATGTTCCGGGGCACCAGAAGCACTCCTCCGGCGCGCAGATCCACCTCTTCGGTCGGGGAAAAACGGAAGATGCAGCCGCCCTGAAGTTGAAAGAACCATTCGTCGTTGTATTTGTGGGCGATTCCGCATCGCGGCAGTCCCGGATTCCAGCGGGTCGGGGATTCCGCGATTGTCAATTGGAGTTCATTCGCCTGTGCCGCGAGACTCAGATCGGCGACGAGTTTGCGGATGAACCAGTCGGCGCAGGAGGGATTTTCCTCCCAGTCAAACTGCGGAACGATGATTTCAAACATGTTTCGTCTCTTCTTGTTGATGGCGCTCGACAAAAAATCGCGTCGTTTTGTTCGTTTCGTAGATAATTCACATTTTTAGTAAAATATTCGTTAAAAAGTGAAATTGCAAATATTTTTTTGCTATCTATATTCATTATTAGTGAAAAAACAACACGGTTCGAAAAGACGGCACTGCCAAAATTCGCGTTGTGTCGTCTTAAAAAAAAGGGGAGGGCTTCTTTATGAGTCGGATCCATGTGACGATTTGGAACGAGGGACGCCACGAGAAGACCAGTGAAGTCGTCGCCGGAGTCTATCCGGCCGGCATTCATGGCGCTTTGGCGTCGGGATTGGCGGCGGACGATCTGGAAATCCGCACGGGAACACTGGATGATCCCGATCAGGGGTTGTCCGATTCCGTGCTGCAGAGCACCGACGTGCTGATTTGGTGGGGCCATTGCGCCCATCAGGAAGTCGCCGACGAACTGGTTCGGAAAATCCACAAGCGTGTGCTGGAGGGAATGGGGCTGATCGTGCTGCATTCAGGACATTTTTCCAAGATCTTTCGCGCCGTCACCGGGTGCAGTTGTTCCTTGAGCTGGCGCGAAGTCGGCGAGAAGGAACGGCTTTGGAATATCGCGCCCTTCCATCCGATCATGAACGGCATCGGCCGTTATTTCGAGCTGGAACATGAAGAGATGTACAGCGAACGCTTCGATATTCCGGGCGACGCGCAGCTGCTGATGATCGGCTGGTTCGAAGGCGGCAACGTGTTCCGAAGCGCTTTCACGCTGGAACGCGGATATGGAAAGGTCTTTTATTTCCAGCCCGGACACGAAACCTACGCCACCTTTTTCAATCCGGATATTCTCAAGGTTATCGGCAATGCCGTGCGCTGGGCGAAACCGGTCTTTTTCCGCGAGATGGCGGCACCGTGCGAGGAGGCGATCGAAGTGATTCGCACGGTCAATCCGCACGATCCGTCCGCGTCGGCCGGGCTGTTGCAGAATGCCGACGGAAGCAATCGGTAAATCATTCGTTATCAATTACCTTCATTGAAATCAAAAGGAGTTGTTTGCAATCATGGCAAAATTGAAAGCTGGAGTCATCGGACTGGGAATGGGCTCGAATCACCTGCGCGGGTATCTGACCCATCCCGACGTCGAAGTTGTCGCCGTGGCGGACCGTCTGGAAACCAAACGCGCCATGGCGCGGGATGAATTTCATATTCCGCACATCTACGAAGAGGGCGCGGATATGATTGCCAAGGAGAAGCTTGATCTGATTTCCGTGGCGGTTCCCAACCGGAGCCATCACGATCTGACGATTGCCGCGCTGCGTTCCGGCGCCAATGTGCTTTGTGAAAAACCGATGGCGATGAATGCCGAAGAAGCCCGCGAGATGCTTGACACCGCCAAAGCGTGCGGCAAAAAGCTCGGCATTAATTTCTCCTATCGCTTTTCCGCGCAATCCATGGCGATGAAAGCGCTGGTGGACGCGGGAAAACTCGGAGAAATTTATTATGCCCGCAGTGTCTGGCTGCGTCGCCGCGGGATTCCGGGGCTGGGCAAAGGCGGATTCAACACCGAGGGCGCGGCGGGAGTGTGGTTCTTTGATAAGAAATTTTCCGGCGGCGGACCGTTGATTGATCTAGGGGTGCATCGGCTGGATCTGGCCTTATGGCTCATGGGCTACCCGGAGGCGGAATACGTCATGGGAAGCACCTATTGCAAGCTGGCGCCGGAAATCGTCCGCAAGTCCGGCGACAAATATTCGGTCGAGGATCTTGCCTGCGCGATGATCAAGTTCAAGAATGGCGCGACTTTGGAGCTGGATGCCTCGTGGGCCTGCAACATTGCTGAACGCGAACAGATGTCGACGCGGCTTCTGGGCGAAAAGGGCGGTCTTTATCAGGAAAATCTCAACGAGGGCTACACCTTCACCGTGGATTATTATCAGGAGTTGGGCGATCGTCAGTTCGACTGCCGTCTGCATGAGGCCGATGCGCCGAAAAGCTCCTACTATCTCTTTGCCGACGCGGTGAAGAATGGAACGGATTTTCTGGTTCGCCCGGAAGAGGGCGTGACCGTGATGAAGCTTCTGGATGCGATTTATCGCTCCGCGGCAACTGGAATGCCGGTGAAGCTCTCCTGACGGGGGGGATTCTTTCCGGGCAGGTTGCCCTGCACAGATCCGAGTTGTCCGGCGTTTGCCGGACAATCCGGGTCTGTTTTTTTTGAGGGGAGGAATCGTGCGGCTAAGCGGTTGTTACATTGTCGTTTGCATTTTTGAAGATCGTATGTTATATTAGCAGCCAGAACAGCGCTGCCCAAAGTTTCATCGTGTCATTCTAGGGCTCGAAAAGGACTGAAAAAGTATTTTTTGAACGGGGGCGTCATACATCCAGGCCTCCCACCGAAAATTCATTCCTTTTTTGAGCCACATTTCCCATTTTAACGACGAAACTTGGGAGGGGGCGGTGCGACTTCTATATGGTTGCAGCCAAAAGGATACGGAGGTCGTTGTGGCTAAAACGAAGATTACCAACAAGGGCAATCGAACCCAGCGGCTGTTGATCGAAGCCGCCACTCAACTGATTGCCGCGCGCGGCGAGATCGGGAAGATTTCCCTGCGCGATATTGCCCGTCAGGCGGGGGTGACTCCGTCGATGGTCGTGTACCATTTCGGGACGAAGGAGAATTTGATCGCGACGGTTCGCCAGTTTTTGATTGATAATCGTTGCTCCAATCCGGTCGCCCAGTATCTCAACCAGAATCGGGTGCTGTTGGAGAGCGAGGACGGAAAGGCCGCTTTTATTAGCGGGATGATCGATCACTTCTGTCTCTTTTTCAAAAAACTGCCGGGGAGCAGCTGGAGCGAAAGTCTGGTGTACCGGATTTTGCTGCATTCCGGCGAGGAGGGCAAGCAGGAGACGGCGGCGGATCAGGAAAACTATTCCTATTTTGAAGGGGACATGATGGCCTTCTATGAAATCTATCGGCTGATTACCGGCAAGGATGATTTCGATATGGCGTATTTCTGGTTTTCCACGACGCTGGTGCCGTTGGCAATCCGTTTCTCCCGGCGCAATTTGAATGTTTCGAACCCGCTTGATTTACGTTTGTCGCCCGGATACGACCAGAGATTTATCTTTTTCTGTCGCGCCAGACTGTTGGCTGGATTGGGGTTGGCCGAGTGCGAGGAAGCGAAGGTATTTGTCACTGCGGTTCAGCGCGAGATCCATCGGATGTATGCCGAAGGAGGCGATCCCGCAGAAGAGTCCACGCTTTGAAGCTGGAGGAAGCGTAAGTTTCGTCGGTCAAAGAGTTTCCGGCCCACCATAGGAGGAGAGCATACCTCCCGGAAAAATCATGATGCCGGAAGTGAGACTGCCATTTTGTCGCAGCTCCTCCAGCATTGCGCGCTGGAGCGAATACGTCGGATGATATTCGGTGAGCGAATCGCCGTCGTCACGGCCGAAAAGAAAAAACAGGCCGGATCGATTGGCAGGGGACGCCGCTTCCTCCACTTGGAAAACACTGCGTTGAAATTGTGCGAGGTTGGAGTGCGGCAGATGTCGTCTCCATGCGGGATTGAGGATCCACGATTCACAGCAGAACAGCGAGACTCTTTTGCCCAGATACGCGGGGAAGAATTGTTCCGCAGAAGCCAGCGCTGTTAGAATTTTCTCTTCGGTCAGCGGGCCGCCGACCGCTGGAATGTGGAGGGATAAAATGAGTTTTCCCGGTGCGGTCAGCTCTTCCTGGAGGGCGGAATCTGGAATTCGTTCGCGTCCCGGATACGCCGTGCCGTCGAAGCGCAGGATTGCGGAGTCCTGAGCGTGTTTTTCCCCGGAGGCAGTCGGCAAAGCACGGTTTGCAATCCTGTGTCCAGAGCAGTCGTATTGCCAGTTTTCCCCGGCGAGGACGGTGATTTTGTTAGTATCCCTGTTCCGGTAGACGCGAGGACACCACGCGGGACACTTGGATTCGACGTGAAATTCCAGCCGTCCGAGACGGAACAAAGTCCCGTCGACGGCCAGACGCAGCCAAGCGGTCTGTCGCAGATTATGCCCGTATCGCCCATTGTGTCCCGTCCGGTAGAGATCGATCGTTCCGGCGATCCAGGTGTGGTGGTTCTGCGCGATGGCGCGGGGGATTTTGAGCTTGGCATAAGCCGCGTTGACCAGCGGCACCGAACCGAGCGCAAGGAGGAGCGCGAAGAAGCCGCGCCGCTCACCCATCAGTCGTTCAGGCGGGTCGAAGTCCGGCATCCAGTCGCCGCCTTGCGCGTCCAGATAGGTGCGATAATAGAGGTGTTTTGCCAGCAGATGCAGTGACGGATGACGCCGGATGATTGCCGCGGCGGCCAGAAGGTCGTCAAGGAGATTCCTTTCGTAGCCGATCGCGGAAAAGTTTTCAGCGATCCTGTCCGGGGCGAGAATCGCATCGTCCAAGATCGATTGCCGGAGGGAGTGCTCCAGACGCCTGGCAAAATTCTCCGATTGAATTTTTGTCAAGTCGAGATCTCTGGTGAGTTTCTCCATTGCGATGGCGCTCTCGGTCATTTTTCATCTCCTAAAAATCGGGATGGGATGCTTACAGGAGCTGTTGGGCGTCGACGTCGGCATAAAATTCGACATTGCGCGGGTGGGGCATGTGAAGCACCAGTTCCCGGAGGCGCAGCCGAACCTGTTTGAGATCTTTGCCGCGAATCATCAGATTGCACCGGTATTTGCCGTCGATGACGGGGATGGCGGCGATTTTCGGCCCGGTGAGCTTGATGTTTTCGTGGCAGCAGGGGAGCAATGCCTGCTTGAAGGATTCGGCAAATTCCATGCAGCATCGTTCTTCGGGAGAGCGGAAATGCACCAGAATGAGCCGCCCGAAGGGGGGGTATTCCAATGCCTTCCGAAATTCAAAATCAAAGTCGCGAAACTCCTGATAGTTATTTTCGGCGGCGCAGCGGATAGCGTCGTTGTCCGGCGCGAAGGTCTGGATGATGACTTCTCCTCTCACATCTCCGCGACCGGCGCGTCCGGCCACTTGCGTTATCAGTTGAAATGTCCGCTCCGCTGCGCGGAAATCGGGCAGGTCAAGCGCCCGGTCCGCGTTGACGATGCCGACCAGCGTCACGTTTGGGAAATGCAATCCTTTGGCGATCATCTGTGTGCCGATGAGAAGATCCAAATCGCCGCGCCGAAAGCGTTCAAGGATTTTTTCGTAGTCGCATGCCCGGCGCATATTGTCCGAATCCATGCGGCCGACGCGCGCGTCCGAGAAAATTTTCATTGCCATGCTTTCCAGCCGTTCTGTCCCCGCTCCGCCGCAGCGCAGTTCGGCTCCGCATTCCGGGCAACGCTCCGGCGCTCCGGCCAAGCCTCCGCAGAGATGGCAGGAGAGGCTCTTGCGCAGTCGCGAATAGGTGTAGGGAACGGAACAATCTGGACATTTTGCGATATATTTGCATTCCGGATTGGTGCATCGAAGCGAGGTCGAATAGCCTTTGCGATTGAGAAAAATAATCGATTGCTCGCCTTTTTCGATCCGTTCCTGAACCGCGTCGACCAGAAGTTTGGAGAAATAGGACGTGTGCCCCTCTTCGGGCTTTTCCAGACGCAGGTCGACCACCCGGACGACGGGGGGCAGAACCTGATTGATCGGTGTCGGCATTGCGGCGAGCACATAACGATTCTGCATGGCGTTGAGCATGGACTCCGCGGAGGGAGTGCCGGAGCCGAGAATGACCACTGCGGATTCAAGCTGCCCACGCATGACCGCGACGTCGCGGGCATGGTAGCGGGGCGATTCGGACTGCTTATAACTGCCGTCGTGTTCTTCGTCGACGATAATCAATCCCAGATGGGCGAACGGCGCGAAGAGCGCTGAACGCGCGCCCACGGCAATGCGTACTTCCCCCCGGGTGATGCGCAGAAATTCATCGAAGCGTTCGCCGTCGGTCAGTCTGCTGTGCAGCACCGAAACCAGATCGCCGAACCGCGCCCGGAATCTTCGGACGGTCTGCGGCGTCAGGGAAATTTCCGGGACCAGCACGATGGCGTCCAGCCCTTTGTCCATGGCCTTGGCGATCGCCTGAAGATAGACCTCGGTTTTGCCGCTGTTGGTCACGCCGAAAAGAAGCATGGTGCGGCGTTTTTCGCGGCCTTCGAGCATATCGTCGATCTGCCGGAGTGCGGCGGCCTGTTCCGGGGAAGGTTCCAGCGGTTGGGAGGGGGTGATGTTTTCGTCGCGGAAAGGGTTGCGGCGCACGGTATGTTCTTCGACGGCGACAAGTCCGTCTTTGAGAAGCGTCTTGAGAATCCCCGGGGTCGCGCCGGTGACGGCGGCGAGCAAGCCTTGCGAAAACTCACCGCCGGGGAGCATGAACTTCAAAATTTCGCAGCGTTTTGCGGCGTTTTTCTTGCCTTGATTGGCCAATAGAAACGCTTCCGCCTTCGCACGGTCGGGGGCAAAATAGCTGATTTCGCTTTTCTCTTTGATCTTCCCCCTGCGAACCGCGCCCGGAAGCAGCGCTTTGACCGCCTGTTCGAAGGAACAGCAATAATAGTCGGCAAGAAAGCGTCCCAGCGCAAGAAGTTTGGGGGGGATTGAGCCGAAGGGAAGAATGCATCCGATGGATTTGAGGTGATCGACCGGACCAGCGGTCTGCTCGATTGCGATCACTGTAGCGTCCCGGCTGCCGTGCCCGAACGGGACATTGACTCGGCTGCCGATGCAGAGATCTTCCCGGAGCGCTTCTGGAACCAGATAGTCAAAGGCACGGTCGAGCGCCAGATTGACGATGACTTTTGCTGTGATCGTCATGAATGGCTGCTTCGCCGTGCCGGAATTGGACAGCAAGGTCACACCCCGCGAAGGGGGGCCTTACTTGGCAAGCGTCTGAAAGAGCTTGTCGAGCTGGGACTTCTTATTGGCGGCCTTATTCGAGTGAATGGTGCCGACCTTTGCCGCCTTGTCAAGGCAGCTGACGACTTCCTTGAGTGCGGAAGCGGCGGCGGCGTTGTCATTGCCGGCGACGGCGGCGCGGAATTTCTTCTCGACGGTCTTGATTTCGCTGATGCGGCTGCGGTTGCGAAGGTTCGCTTCGGTGCTGGTGCGGAGTCGTTTGACTGCGGACTTGCAATGTGCCATGATTGGTTCCTCGTATTTTTTATGTGTTCTGGTTTGTCAATGCTTATTTTCCAATGAGTTATTAAATATGCCGCAAAAATGGAAAAAGTCAAGTCGGAAACCCCCGGAACCCTCTTTTTTTCCTGTTTTTTGTGTCCCTTGCGACGTCTTGCGGTGTCTTTCCCGGGCTGTCGGACTTTTGTCAATGTCGTCTATTTGCTTCCTCCCTGGAAAAACTCGCTCTTTTCCGCGCGGAAACCTTGATAAATCTTCGCGGCGGAGCTATATTTATGGAATGATATTGCAAAGTTCAAGAAACGTGTTTTTTCCCTAAAAACAAGATAAGGAAACGGAAAATGAGCGAAATTTCTCCCCTCCAGAAGGCGCGCAGTGTCTACCAGCCCAAACTCCCCGCGGCACTCAAGAAGGGTGCCAAAGTGAAAATCTCCTCCGGCAAACCCACGACTTGCGTGGCCAACGCCGACAAGATTCAGACGCTTTTTTCCGCCACCTACGGCAGCCCGGTGCTGACCTTCAAGGGCGCCGACGCCGCGATGAAGTGCAAGGCAATGCACGTCGGAGTCATTCTTTCCGGCGGACAGGCCCCCGGCGGACACAACGTGATCGCCGGTCTTTACGACGGCCTCAAGAGTTTGAACCGCGCCAATAAACTTTACGGATTCCTCAAGGGACCCGACGGACTGGTCAAAAATGAGTATATGGAGCTGACCGGCAAGGTGATCGACGCGTACCGCAACACCGGCGGCTTCGATATGATCGGTTCCGGCCGCACCAAGCTGGAGACCGAGGAGCAGTTCAAGCAGGGATATGAAAACTGCAAGGCGCTCGGCATCGGCGCGCTGGTCATCATCGGCGGCGACGACTCCAACACCAACGCCTGTCTGCTGGCGGAATACTACAAGAAGAACAACATTCCGCTTCAGGTCGTCGGCTGCCCGAAGACCATCGACGGCGATCTCAAGAACGAGTGGATTGAGGCGAGTTTCGGATTCGACACCGCCTGCCGCGTTTACAGCGAGCTGATCGGCAACATCGGACGCGACGCCAATTCCGCCAAGAAATATTGGCACTTCATCAAGCTCATGGGCCGCAGCGCCTCCCATATCGCTCTGGAATGCGCCCTGCAGACGCATCCGAACGTCGCGATCATCTCCGAAGAGGTCGAGGCCAAGAAAATGACGATCGCCCAGCTGGTCAAATCCATTGCCGACGTTGTTGCCCAGCGTGCGGAGGCCAAGTGCAATTTCGGCGTGGCGCTGATTCCCGAAGGACTGGTCGAATTCATTCCCGAAGTCAAATCGCTGATCGCCGAACTCAACGACCTTCTGGCCAAGAACGCCGAGGCGTTTGCCAAGCTCTCCGATCCCGAAGAGAAGATCGCCTTCGTCTCCGGCAAGCTGGATAAAAAGTCGCTTTCCTGCTTCGCGTCGCTGCCCAAGGGCATTCAGTTGCAGCTCTGCAACGACCGCGATCCGCACGGCAACGTTCAGGTGTCTCTGATCGAAACCGAGAAGATGCTTGCTCAGATGGTCAAAACCGAGCTTTCCGCCCGGGCCGCCAAAGGCAAGTACAAGGGCAAATTCAGCGCGCAGACGCATTTCTTCGGTTACGAAGGCCGCTGCGCCGCGCCGAGCAATTACGACGCCGACTATTGCTACAGTCTCGGATATTGCGCCGCGGCGCTTATCGGCGGGGGCAAGACCGGCTATATGGCCAATGTGCGCAATACCTTCGCTCCGGCCTCGAAGTGGATCGCCGGCGGTATTCCGATTACGATGATGATGAACGTCGAGCACCGTCACGGCGCCGACAAGCCGGTCATCCGCAAGGCGCTGGTCGAATTGGACGGCGCGCCCTTCCGGTTCTTTGCGTCGAAGCGCGAAGCGTGGGCGGTGGAGACCGATTATGTTTATCCGGGGCCGATTCAGTACTTCGGACCGTCCGAGGTCTGCGATCTGGCCACCAAGACTCTGGCTTTGGAGCAGAAGAAAGCGGCGAAGAAATAATGGCGGACAACGGCATTGACGTCAGATACGTTGCAAAACTTGCGCGTCTGGAACTTGCGGAAGAGGAAATTCCGCATCTTCAGAAGGATTTGGAGTCGATCGTCGGTTACATCGCCGAGCTCAAGGAGGTCGATGTGACCGGCATCGAGCCGACCGCGCATGCGGCCGCGCTCACCAATGTCTGGCGGGAGGATCGGGCGAAGAGCTCCTTCACCCGCGAGGAGATGCTCGCCAATGCTCCCGGGATCATTGATGAGGAATTGATTAAAGTGCCGCGCGTTCTGCCCGGGGAAGGGAGCAACTGAAGTGAGCAACGAAAAGAATCTTTCCGGACTGCCGCTCTCCCGTCTGTCGGAAGGGTTGTGCAGCGGCGCTTTTTCGAGTGTCGAGCTGGTGCGCGATTGTCTGGCTGCGGCGGATCGTCTGGACGGCGGAATCCGCAGCTTCATCGAGATCGATCGCGAAAACGTGTTGCAAGCGGCCGCCGCTTCCGACGAGCGTCGCGCCAAGCACGCGCAATTGAGCGTTTACGACGGGATTCCCTTCGGCGTAAAGGATTGCATTGCAGTCAAGGGGGAGCGCCTCAGCTGCGCCTCCAAACTGCTGGCGCCGGTGAAGTCGCCTTATGACGCGACCGTGATTGCACGGCTCAAGGCGCAGGGGTTCGTGCCGTTCGGACGGCTTAATATGGATGAATTCGCGATGGGATCGAGCTGCGAAAATTCCTCCGTGCATCCGACGGCCAATCCGCACGATCTAACCCGCGTGCCCGGCGGTTCTTCCGGCGGAAGCGCGGCGGCGGTCGGCGGAAAACTGATTCCTGTGGCGCTGGGCAGCGATACCGGCGGCTCCATCCGGCAGCCGTCGGCATTTTGCGGAGTGGTGGGGCTTAAACCGACCTACGGGCGGGTTTCCCGTTACGGGCTGGTGGCGTTTGCCTCCTCGCTCGATCAGATCGGACCGATTGCGCCGGACGTGGAATCGGCGGCGGTGATTTTTGATGCGATCAACGGGCACGACCCGATGGATTCGACTTCGCTGCCCGGCAGGGAGAGCGATTTTGCCTCCGCGGTGCGTTCGGCAAAATCGTTGAATGGCGTCCGCATTGGCCTGCCCCGGGAATATTTTTCCCAGAACGGGTTGTCCGCGAGCGTGGGCAAGGCGATGGACGAGGCGGTGGCGCTGTGCCGCAAGCTCGGAGCGGAGATTGTGGAGGTGAATTTGCCGCATACCAAATATGCGGTGGCCGTCTACTACATTCTCGCGACGGCGGAGGCCAGCGCGAATCTGGCCCGTTTCGACGGCATCCGTTACGGCGACCGCAAGGAAGGCAAGGATTTGATTGACGGATATTTCAAGACGCGCGGCGCGGGATTCGGCGCGGAGGTGAAACGGCGGATTCTGCTGGGAACGTATGTGCTTTCCAGCGGTTATTACGACGCATATTATCTTCGTGCGCAGAAGGTGCGTACGTTGATCCGCCGCGACTTCGAAGAGGCAAGCAAAGTCTGCGATCTTCTGCTGACACCGGTGACGCCGACGACGGCGTTCCGCTTCCATGAGAAGAGCGATCCGTTGCAGATGTATCTCTCCGATATTTTTACGATTGCGCTCAATCTCGCGGGCAACTGCGGGATTTCCGTGCCGTGTGCGACGGAGCCGGGCACAAATCTGCCGATCGGCGTGCAGTTTATTGCTCCGGCGATGGCGGAAAAGAAACTTCTGACTGCGGCCGCGGCGTTTGAGCTGGGCCGGAGCTGATGGTTGTTTCGGCGTCATAATCATAACTAGAAGAGAAAACGATCGGAAGCCGGGGAAAAGGGGTGGAGGATGTCATCGATACGCGTGAGAGTGGTGTGCGCTGCGGTTTTTATGTCGATGTTCGCGGAACTTTTTGCGCTTACCAGCGGAGATGACGCCAAGAACCTCGATGTGGAGTTCCTTTACGGCAAGAGTTTTGCGATGGTTCCTGCGCGCAAGGACGATCCTGCCGCGAAAGGCGTGCTCAATATCGCGATTTTTGCGGATTTGCTCAGTCCGGCTTCGGAGCCGATTGCGCCGGTTTTGTCTGCCTTGACCCGGGATGCGGTTCACGGCAAACATCATTACGGCTTGATTTCCGTCAACGGGCGCACCGGGGCGGAGTCCTATCGGCAGAAACACGGCGCGCTGGGCAATACAATCTGGTGTGCCGAGCGCAACGGGGACGGCGCCCGCGCGTATCTCGGTTCCAGTTTGATTATGCCGGCGGCCTTTGTCTCCGACGAGCGCGGGCGGATTATCTGGAACGGGGAATTTATCGATCTGCCGGAATTTCTGGATAAATTTGCCGCCGGTTCGTTCGATGAGGACGACCAGAAGAAGATCGGTGCATACCTCTCCCGTCTGGAAAGCGCGTTGCGCAGTGCGGACGAGCGGGGGGCGGACCGCGCCACCGTGGAAGTTTTGCGGCGCGATCCGGCAAATTCCGCGGCGTTGCGGATGCGTCTTTTTATGCTGGAAAGCACCAATCGTCCCGATCAGGCGTGGAAACTCCTGATGCGGCAGCACAACAAGTATCCGAAGGAGAAGAAACTTCTGCTTTTTCTCTTTGATTTGAGCTATCGCAATCCGAATTTCGTTTCGGAGCTTCCGGCATTGGCCGATGCGTTGTTGGCGGCGGACAAGGTGATGCCGGAAGATCTGGCGCTTTCCGCGGTCAATTTCCTGTCGTTTCACCAGCGTGCGGCGGAGGCGGTGGCGCCGGCCGGGAAGTTTGTGGAGGCGGCGCGGTCGAAGTTGAATGACAAATCGACGGTCGTGCAGCGTTATCTGACGGAAAGCGCGGCTGCGCTTCTGGCTTCTCGTCTGGGGCATCTGGAATCGGCGGTGTCTTTGCAGACGCAGGCGGTGAAAATTCTGGAGGCGGACAAGCGCGACGCCGGCGAAGCGAAAAAACTGCTGTCCTTTTATCTTGTTCTGTTGGAGCAGTCCAAACAAAGATCGATCAAAAAATGCACAAAAGACTGAAAATTTATCTTAGCGGCCCCATTATGGATGAACACCTCGGGACCGCCCGGCAATGGCGGGAAACTGCCAAGACAATGTTGGAGCCGAAATTCCGGCTGCTTGACCCGATGCGCCGCAAATTCATCGACCGCGAAGTGGACAGCGCCAATGAGATCGTGGAATTTGATCTTCAGGATGTGCGCGATGCGGATATTATTCTGGTGAATTATGCGAAAGCCAGCATCGGCACGAGCATGGAAATCTTTTACGCCTCCCACGATCTTGGGAAGTTTGTGGTCGGTTTTTCGCCGTTTGATTTCAAGAACTGCAGTCCGTGGATGGTGCGTTTCTGCACGAAGATCCTGCCGGATCTGGAATCTGCGGCGACCTACATCATGGAGCATTTCCGCAATCCGGATGAAAACGGGGAAGGGGAGTAATCCATGCTGATGCGTTTGATTTACAATTTGGTTTTGCCGGTCGGGTTTCTCGGTTTTCTGCCGGGAATGTTGTGGAAACTCAAACACCGTCCGGGATGGAAGGCGACCTTCGGGGAACGTTTTGGCCGCTATACTCCGGAGCGGGTCAAGGAGCTGGAAGGCTTCCGCGGGGCAATCTGGATTCATGCCGTAAGCGTTGGGGAAAGCATGATCGCGCTCTCCTTCGTGAAGCGGTATCTGGCACTTCATCCGCAGCGGCGTTTTGTGATCTCCACGACGACCACCACCGGACAGGAGCTGGTGCGCAAGGCGTTGGAGCCGTTCGACCATCGGGTGACGGCGATTTTCTGCCCGATCGATTTTTTAAGGTATGTGCGGAAGGTATTTGATCTGGTCATGCCCTCCGCGCTGGTGATTTTGGAAACGGAGCTTTGGCCGAACATGATCGCAGAGGCCAGACATCGCGCAATCCCGCTGATTCTGGCCAACGCCCGGATGTCCGACCATTCGGCGCGCGGCTACCGCAAATTCCGCTGTTTCTTCGGGCCGCTTCTGAACCAGTTCGATCTGATTTCCGCGCAGAGCGAAGGCGACAAGGCGCGTTTTCTCTCCGTGGCGCCGGAGGTGAAGGTCGTCAATCAGGGGAATCTGAAATTCGATCAGAAGCTGCCGGATCACTTTACGCCGCTGGAGCTGGACGCCTTCTTCGGAGCAGGCAAGACGGTGATTGTCGCCGCCAGCACGCATCCGGGGGAGGAGAATTTGATTGCCGATGTCTTTGGCGAATTGCGGAAAAAGCATCCCGAGCTGAGACTCGTGCTGGTTCCCCGTCATGCCGAGCGCGGCGGGGAGATCGCCGCCATGCTGGCCGCGAAAAAAATCTCGTATCTTCAGCGTTCGCAGCATGGCGAGTGCACTGGCGAGATTGATTGCCTGCTGGCGGACACCACCGGAGAGCTTCTTCGGATCATGGCGGCGGCGGATCTGATTCTGATGGGAAAAAGTTTTGCCGGGCAGAACGAGGGGCACAACCTCATTGAACCGGCACTGCTGGGAAAAGCGGTGATTTGCGGTCGGGAATTGACGAACTTCCGCTTCCTGCTGGATCTGCTGCGAAGCAAGGACGCGGTGATGTGCGTTTCCGACGGGGAACTTCCCGGCGCGATCGAAACACTGCTGGCGGACCCGAATCGCCGGCGCGAAATGGGATTGCGCGGAAAAAGCGCCGTTGAAGAAAATTCCGGCGCGACGCAGCGGACGATGGAAGCCATTGAACAAGAGATTGCCAAAAAGGAGATGCGTTCATGAATGATTATCTTCTCGCTTTCCGGCGCTACTTTGATTTTGACGGGCGATCTTCCCGGCGGGAGTATTGGATTTTCTGGCTGGGCAATCTGGTGATCTCTCTCGGATTGGTCGGCGTGGATGCCGCGCTGTTTCGTAAACCGATTCTTCAACCGATTTTCAACCTTGCGGTATTGATTCCGAACTGGTCGATCTTCTTTCGGAGGCTGCATGACATCAATCGCAGCGGTTGGAATCTGCTGTGGCTGTTTCTGCCGCTGATCGGCTGGATCGTCCTGCTGATTTATCTGCTGACGCCGAGCACCAATGGTTTCAACGACTATGGTCCCGATCCGCATGACGAACAGCAGCAAGCCCAGTAGAAATCGGACGCTGACGCTTTCGCCCGGGGAGGAGCAGCGGCTTCGACCGCGGATCGGACAGGCGCAAAGTGAGCTTCCCATTGACGCGTGTGACGGACGCGTGTTTTTCGGCTCTGTGCCGGAGGTGCTGGATTTTTTCCCGGATCACTTTGTTGATCTTCTGATTCTGGATCCTCCATACAATCTGGACAAACGCTTCGGCGAAGTCGCGTTTCATCAGAAGAGCATGCAGGAGTATGCGCAATATCTTGACAACATTCTCCGTCGGCTTCTGCGGCTGCTTCGGCCGACCGCCTCGATCTATCTATGCGGGGACTGGAAATGTTCTCCGGCGGGGTACGAGGTGCTTTCCCGGTATTTTCAGGTGCGCAACCGGATCACGTGGGAGCGCGAGAAGGGGCGCGGGGCAATGTCCAACTGGAAAAATTGCAGTGAGGACATCCTCTTTGCCACGGTCGGAACGCACTACACCTTCTGTGCCGATGCCGTGCGCTTGCGCCGCCGGGTGATTGCGCCGTACCGGACCGCCGAAGGGGCGCCGAAGGATTGGACGCAGGGGGAGTCGGGAAAATTTCGCGACACCATGCCGTCGAATTTCTGGTCGGATCTGACCATTCCCTATTGGTCGATGCCGGAGAATACCGCACATCCGACGCAGAAACCGGAGAAGCTTCTGGCCAAACTGATTCTGGCGTCGAGTCGTCCCGGCGAGATGGTGTTCGATCCCTTTCTCGGCAGCGGAACCACCGCGGTGGTCGCCCGGAAACTGAACCGCAGATTCTGTGGAATTGACTGCAATGAAGAATATTTGCTGTGGGCCTTGCGCCGTCTGGAACTGGCGGAGCGTTTCCCCCGGATTCAGGGATATGACAACGGGATCTTCTATGAGCGCAACACGTTTGCAGAACAGCGCCGGAAATCGTCTCCCGAATTGTCGGAATCGATGGCTTCTGACGCCTGAAGAATCTCGTTACGGATCTCGTCAAACACCGTTTCGCTGGTCAATTCGGCAATGGTCAGGTATTTCAGCCGCTTGCGCAGCGTCTCCGGAAAAGGAACGGGAAACGGTAATCTTTCCGGCTCATGGAAATCCGCCCGCCTGAAATACACCGGCGACGAGATGGAGCGAATCCGCTCCGGCGCATCCACGGCACGGCAACTGGCAAGATACCAGCAGTTTTCCGTTTCCCGAAGCGATTCCTCGAGGACCATCGACCAATGCCCGGTCTCCGGCAAACGAATTTTCCCGATGCGCCAAAGATCGCCGTTGCGGACGATCCGGTACTCGACTTCGACCTCGGGGCGATCGAAGAGATCCAACGTTAGTGTGTGCGCTTCCCCGTCCGCGGGCAACACGCTTCCGGGACCATGCCCGGAAATTTCCGGCAGTACAACCGCCCCGTCCCAGCTGACAATCGTCCGCCCCTGTCGCAAGGCGGCCGCCACGGATTTCTCGGTTAATTCCGGCAGTGCGGCAAAGGTGGTTCCCCGATCCCCTCCGGGCGCGCGGCCGACATCAAACGCCGCGTCGCTGGTGGCGCAGCAGCCGATCCGGTAGCCGCGATTGAGCAGCATAAAATAAAACTCCTCCGCGCCGGGCGTATCGTCGTTGTAAAAGAGATCAAAACATCCGCACATCTCCGGCGCGCAAAGCAGCCAGAGAAACGTCTCCTTAAACGTCATCCAGGAAAATTCCCGCCCGTCTTCCTCCTTGCGAATCCCGTCGTTATAGAGCAAATGCACCGGCACGGCAGCCCCGCCCCGATCATAAATGTAGCGCTTGGCCATCTCGAAGTCCGTGGCCTTTTCACAGTCGTAAGGAAACTGCAACAACTCCGTGCCAACATTGCCGACATGCCCGTACAACGTTTTCGGGAATTCATAATTCAGTTTCAGAAGGAAATCCGGTCCCGAAAGCACGTTTGCCAGCGCCGGATAATCGGTAATCTCGGAGTCGTTGGCAAAATCTCCCGCGAGCCAGAGCCAGTCAAATCCCTCGGCTCGCGCCAGAAACGCCGACTCGATCAGATTGCCACGGTAGAAGTTTTCGCCGTGAATCAAATGCGCATGAAAATCGCCTTTGAACCATCCTCTTGCCCGCAGTTCCCGATGATGAGGCGCACGCACCATGCTTACGACGCCCTTCGCGGAGAATGCATATCTGCCCGACGTCCAGAAGCGGTCCGCCGCCCGTTCATGCCAGCCGGGCGGCGGCGGCTCCAGCCCGCCGAATGCGGTTCCGGCCAGATCGAACCAGCGAACGACTTCTCCATCATCAGTAATTTTCAACGCTGCCGCTTCCCCCAAATCTCCGGTGACGACGCGGCGGGACAAATCCGACGTCATCTCAATGCGTAAATCGTCCGCAGGAGCATGAATCATTGGCAAATACGCATCCTGACAACCGTCGGCCACCGCCTTGCAGCAGTAACAGCCCGGAGCGGGTACTTTCAGACGGAAGGAACCATCGGGGGCTGTTTGCGTGATCTCACCGGAATTGGTCATCACCCATGCGCCTGCGGGCGCGGTTCCGGCAAGATAAGAAGGCGTCAGTTTGCGATTATGGCAGAAGGAGTGTTCTTCGCCGACTCCTTCAAGTTCCAGACGATCCTTATAAAGACGGACAATCACGCCGGTGGGCTCGTTCGAATTGCAGATGGCACGCACGGTTTTATGCAGCACGCCTTTGCGCAATGCGATTGCACCGGGATGGTAATGCCCCGCGAAACAGGCCCGGATATTCCCGAACCGGTCGAGAATCTCCAAAAGTTCGGCACTGTCCCACATGACCGCGTTCTCCCCGGAGGCGTCGCAGAAGATCGGCACATGGTTGAAGATCACCACATCGCGCCCCGCGCGTTCGGCAGCTTTCAAATGGGCGGTCAGCCATTCGCGCGAGGTGTCGGAGAGCTTTCCGTCCCAATCCCGAAGCAGACGCGCAGAATGTTCCAGTCGGTATTGCGCCGCGCGTGCAAACCGTTCGCTTCCGGGCGGAGAAAACCGGCTTTCATCCAACCCGTTGAGCACCAAAAAACAAACTTCCCCGACTGTAAATTCATAAAAAAGCCCGTCGAGGTGCCAGCATTGTCGGAGTTCCTCCTCCGAATAAAGCACCAGATCGTGATTGCCGACGACATAGCGTACCGGAAGTTGACTCTCCTGATAACACTGCATCATTTCCGGGATCTCCGAACGGCTCTGCCCGTCTCCGAGATCGCCGAGGCTGACAATGAAATCCAGTTGCTCCGTCTGGAGATAACGCTGGATCAACCTTTGGAGCAATCCTTTTGCGGCGCGAAAATTACGGTTGGCCACCCCATCCCGGTTCGCATATTGCGGATCTCCGACCAAAGCGAACGTTACCAGCGGCGTTTCGTGGTTTCCGTGTGTCGATCTTTGTTCCATGATGAAACGCTTCCTTTTACTGAATTCCGATGATGTTCCGGCCGCAAGCATACTGCATAACAATCCTTTATGCCTCCCGATAGGGAATCAGATACTCTTCCGCGGGAAGCGACTTGCCGGAGAGCGCGTCCACTACCCGGGCGACTTCCCCGCGAAAATCCCGATAGAGAAAGCGGCAGGCCAGCGGCGGCACGGGGATTTCGGTGCTTTCCAGCAATGCAACCACAGGGCGGTCCGTCGGAGGAAACAACCCGAATTGCCGCGCGGTAGCGGTAAATTCCAGGAAGTGTTTGGTCTCCTGTACGATCCATCCGGTCTGCATGCCGGATTCCAGCATCTCCCCAAATGCGCTCAGATCTCCGAAACAATCGCTGACCGCATCCTCCTGGAAATTGAAATCCGGTACGATTTGTCGAATTCCCATGACGGTATCCCGTACCCGTCGCGGCATCGGAAATTCCCCTTCGCGCAGATGGGGGCGGCTTCCGAACCCGCCGAAAAAACCGATCCGCCGATGCCCCAGCTTCACCAGAGTTTCGGCGGCCTTCCGCCCGTTTTCGACGTAGTCTCCGTGAACGACGGCGCAGGGCGGATGCAAGGATTCCCCCACGGCGACCACGCGGATGCCGAGCTGAACCAGATCGCGAATCGGCTCTTCCAGTTGTTCATTGATTCCGCACAAAATGATGGCTTCGGGGGAACTTTTGCGGCATTCGGCGAGCGTTTCCGCGCGATGACCCAATTTCAGCGCCGGTGTCGAGCGGAATTGTTTATACACGGCTTCGGAGATAACGAATAGCTCCCGGGAAGTTTCCGGTGCAAGCAGCAGCTCGGAGGCCCCGACAATGACGATCCGGCCTTCGGAGCGACGACCATTCAGCCGGGAAGTCAGATTGTTGGAATGCCACCCGAGATCCTCGACGCGATTGAGAATTTTCCGGCGCAAGCCTTCGCGGATATATCCAGTGCCATTGAGTGCGCGCGAAACCGTTGCAGTACTCACGTTGCATTGTTCGGCCACTTCTCGAATGGTTATTTTTTTCCCCATTCCGACCTCCTGAGTGTGTAAAAAATTTCACTTCTCGAGGGGTATTGTACCACGAAAAAGCAAATCCGCAAGAGGTATATGTAAAAAATTACATATTTTTTTGTTTTTAATGAAACAAAAAGTCGCTTGCGTGTGGGGAAAGACACGCTTCCTGCGGATCAGGGACGAGGCATCCGGCGTATTTGCTTCGGATTTTCGCGGGTGAGCGACTCCTTCGCCGCTCTCCCGTACGCGTTGCGGCGGACATGCAAATTGAACTCCATCGTGTCGGTCAGCAAGTAGCCGTACATCTCCACAATGATCTGTTTGTCGGGAAACGTCCATTTTGCGAACGCTTTGCCGAATCGGTGTCCGGTATATTTAATCTCAAGCTCCGGCGCGGTCGTCCGGATGTGTTGATATTCTTCGCGGGTTAATGTGCCTTTTTTCTGATTGAGCATGGTGATTTGTGCTATGTCGCGAAGCTGCTTCTCCTCGGAAGGCGCCAGGCAGTAATAGGTTTTGTCATCCACTTTGATCGTCGGGCCGCACCCGGAGAGCGTCAGAACCAGAAGCAACAGGGAAAAAAAAGCGGCAAAAGGCAATTGGTTTCTTTGCATGGCAGCAATCCTTGTCTTTTTTTTGATTAACGCGCCGGATTGGACCAGCACGGCATGGTCATCGGAAATTTTGTCCGCAGCAACGGCCGGACTTTGCCCGTCCACGTGTCGACAATATAGATCCCCTGCCGTCCGCCGTCGGTCCGGGAACAGACCAGATGTCGGTTGTCCGGCGACCATGATGGCGATTCCCAGTTCCCCATGGACGGGGTCGCCACGCGGTTTTCATTGGTTTTGAGATCCAGAACGGTCAGCTGAATGTTGCCTCCGAGCTTCGCAACATAGGCAATCTGATTGTCGTTGGACCATGCGGGAGTGTAACTTTCGCTGCCAATCGTCGGAAGTCGGCGTTTGCCGTGGCCGGTGGGGCTGCATCGATAGAGGGCGGGGCGGCCGGATGCGTCGGACACATAAACCAGTTCCCGGCCGTCGGGACTCCACGCCGGGGAGGCTTCCACACAGCGATCGTTGGTGAGCCGCCGCAGCTGGTTGCTTGCTATGTCCTTCACGTAGAGGTCAATTCTGTGGTCGCGACTCATTAAAAAGGCGATGGAATTTCCAGATGGCGAAAAAGCCACACCGACATTCATGCCGGGGAAAGCCGCAAGACGCCGGCTTCGCACCGGGTCGATGGTACTCTCGACAATCTCGGTGGAACTGAGCGTATAGCGAGTGTATCCGATGGAGCGGCCGTGGGGCAGCCAGCAGGGTTCGACGCAGGTAGTGGTAAAATTGGTTAGCCGGACAAGATTTTTGCCGTCAACGTCGCAATAAAAAAGATTTTTGACTCCGCGCTTGGTTTCCACGCAGAACGCAATCCGCGTAAAGGGTAGTCCGCTGACACTGAAAAGTTTTTTCAACGCGGCATCTGCCAGCAGTTTCGCTCTTTCCCGTGCGCTGGTTCCGTCTGCGGCAATTCTCCACCTGCCCACATCCACCGTGCCGGATTTGAGCGCAAAATTGCCGTTGCCCCCCTCTAAAACATATTCCGCTTCTTTTCCGGGAACCACATTGAACCAGCCGCAAGCGCGAAGTAGTCCGGTCAATTCGGATGCAATGGCCGGATCGCTCACATTGACGGCGAGCGCCGGATTGCTGCGCACCTGCTTTTCAATGCGGATCGGCGCCGCGTAGAGCACACAGGCTCCTAAAATCATGACAAAACAACCAACAATGCTTTTTTTCATTTTTGATAATACTCCTTGGCCAAACGCACCGTCGCCGGTGCATCGGACGCATAATGGGCGCCCAGTTTGTCTGCAAAATCCTCATCGACGACCGCCCCGCCGACGATGAAGAAATACTGCTTATTTTGTTTTTTCGCCAACGCCACCACCTCTTCCATGGCGGGCAGTGTCGTGGTCATCAATGCAGAGAGTCCGATGATTCCGATTCCTCTTTGGTCCGCTTCGGCAAGAATGGTTTCGGCGGAAACGTCCTTGCCCAGATCGACCACCTCGAAGTTGCTGTTTTTGAGCATGATCGAGACAATGTTTTTGCCGATGTCGTGAATGTCGCCTTTGACCGTGGCGAGCAGAATTTTTCCGATTGGGGTTCGTTTCCCGCCTGCGGCAAGCAGCGGAGCAAGGTGATCCACGGCTTTTTCCATGGCGCGCGCGCTGGCGATCAACTGTGGAAGATAATATTCGTGCCGCTCAAATTTGCCGCCGACCTCTTCGATGGCGGGGACAAGGGTTTTTTCCAACAAAATCGACGCAGGGACGCCATTTTGCAGCGCGCGCTCGACAAATCCGAGAATTTTATCGTCGTCTCCGATTAAGACCGCGTGATAAGCGCTTTGCTCGGGGGAGGGGGGGGCGTCGGTGGAGGAAGGTTGCGAGTGGCCCGTTGACGGCGTGGACGCATTGGTCGTGAAGGCCTTCAGAAAACGTCCGAATTTTTCATCGCGTCCGGCCAGCGCGCAACTGCCGAGCGCGAGGCACATCAGCTCTTCATCGGCGGGATTGGCAATGGCCATGGTGAGTCCCGCGTTGATTGCCAACGAGAGAAACGCGCGGTTCACCAATTCTCTTCTCGGCAGGCCGAAGCTGATATTGGATAATCCGCATACCGTTGCCAAATGATGCTCGTCGCGGCATTTGCGGATGAAATCCAGCGCTTGATCTGCCGCTGTCGGCTCCGCGGAGATGGTCATAATGAGCGCGTCGATGACAAAATCCTGATCTTGATAACCATAAATCGCCGCTTTTTGCCGAATCTCTTCGATCACGTCGAATCGGCCTGTGGTGCCGGACGGGATGCCGTCGTCGGTCAGTGGCAGGAGAATGAGCATTGCACCGTACTTTGCAGCAATGGGCAATACATTTTCCAGACGCTTCTTCTCTCCTGAGATGGAATTGAGCAAGGCGCGTCCGGGATAAAGTCGCAGGGCTTTTTCGACTGCTTCCGGGTCGGTCGAATCGATGGAGAGAGGCAAAGGCGAGACTTGAACCACGCGGGCTACGGTTTTGGGCAGAAGTTCCTGCTCATCAATTCCGGGCATTCCGACGTTCACGTCGAGTAAATGCGCGCCTGCCTCCGTTTGTTGCCGGGCAAAATCGGCGACAAGATCGAGCGATCCGGCCTTCAGTTCCGCGCGGAGAAGTTTTTTCCCGGTGGGATTGATCCGTTCGCCAATGATATACAGTTCGGATTTTTGTTCAATGGCAAGAACGCGGCTTGCCGACGCGATTGCACTCTGGTGACGCGGGGGGCGGATTTCCGGGATTCGGCCATCGACCGCGAGTTTTGCCGCTTTGATATGTTCCGCAGTGGTGCCGCAGCAGCCGCCGAGAATGGTTGCGCCCGCGTCGAGAAGACCGGGCGCGAGAGCGCCGAACTGTTCCGGGGACATTTCAAAAACGGTTTTGCCATCCCGAAAGCACGGCATTCCGGCATTTGGTTTGGCAATCAGCGGAATTTGGGCATAAGGACGCATCGCCGCGATGGTCTGCGCCATTGCATCCGGTCCGGCGGAACAATTACAGCCGAAGGCGTCCGCGCCGAGCGCTTGAAGCGTGACCAGACACGCCGCCGGATCATTTCCGGTCAGGGTTTTGCCGGTGGGTTCGAAGGTCATGGTGACGATCACCGCCAGATCGGGGGCGCATTCCCGTGCGGCGATCAAAGCGGCGCGGGCTTCCTGAAGATCGAAGATCGTCTCGATGGCGATTCCGTCGACACCGCCAGCGACGAGTCCTTCGATCTGTTCCTTGTAAGCGTCGACTGCCTGGTCGAAATCGAGTTCTCCGAACGGAGCGAGAAACTTTCCGGTGGGTGCGACGTCGCCGAAAACGAGGCTGTTCTTCGCTTTTGACTTTGCGATACGGGCAAGTTGTTCATTGATGCTGCGGACGTTGTTTTCGGCGTGGAATTCCGCCAGTTTGAACCGATTGGCGCCGAATGTCGGGGCGTAAACGATGTTGCTTCCCGCCGCACGATAACCGTCTTGCACGGCAAGGATGGCTTCGGGATGATCGAGAACCCAAAGTTCCGGGGAGACGCCCGGCGGCATTCCCTGCTTGACCAGTTCGGTTCCGGTCGCCCCGTCCAGAAAGAGAACGCGTGAGTGAGCAAGCTGCTGGAAAAGAAGATGATTCATCGTTGTATTGCGCTCCTCAGAAAAAAATCGTTAGTGGATGAATAAGATCAGTGTGGCGGCCATGAAAAACATTCCGGCGAGGAGTCCGTAGATTGCCTTGTGGTGTTCTCCTGTGGTTTCCGCCAGCGGCAGGAGTTCGTCGAAGGTGATGTAGACCATGATGCCGGCGACTGCTGCGAAAAGGGCGTGAAGGACGGAATCATTGAGGAAAGGCCGGAGGAGAAGGAATCCGACGATGGCGCCGAGGGGTTCTGCCAAGCCGGAAAGGAGGGCGCCGAGGAAGGCGCGTTTTTTATTTCCGGTCGCGTAGTAAAGGGGGAGGGAGACGGCCATCCCTTCCGGGATGTTGTGTACGGCGATGGCTAAAGCGATGGGGATTCCCAGTTGCAGGGACTTCATTCCTGCGCCGACGACGGCGAGTCCTTCTGGAAAGTTGTGAATGGTGATGGCCAAAGCGATCATCCAAGCGCCGTGTTTTTTGTGAGCGGGGTCGGCATTGAATTGGTTTTGGTTCATGGAGACGTGTTGAAATTCGTGTGGGTTCTCGTCGCTGGGGATGGATCTGTCGATGAGGAGCGCGAGAAGGATTCCGGCAAAAAAAGCGATATTTGCGAAGATGGCGCCGTGGGCGGATTTTGAGGTGAAGAAAGAGATGGAATCGCCGAGCAGTTCGACCATGGAGATATAGATCATGACGCCGCCGGAGAAGCCGAGGGCGACGGCGAGGAGGGCGTTGTTGTGTCGTCCGGTGAAGAAGCTGATTGCGCCGCCGATGCCGGTAGCGAGACCGGCGAAGAGAGCGAGAGCGAAAACGATTAAAAATTCATATAGCATAGTGAGGAGCAAAATTTTTTGAAAGGAATTATATTTGTGGTGAAAAAAGCTTCCGGCGACTTGGAGAAATATAACCTCGAAGCGCTTGGAAATCAAATGTGAAACGCAGGAGGAGGCTTTTTTTTTATGAATGGAAGGGGATGCGGGCGGAAGCGGATGTTTCCCCGAGGATATACTGCGAGTTTCTTTTTGAGCAAAGACGCTGTTGGGTTCTATTTGGGAGTGATTCGGAGTCGATCGACGGGATTTTGTAGTCTGTGGGAAGAGAAAGTAAGAAAAAAGTCAAAAAAAAACGAAAATGAGGTTGAAAAAAGAAAAAAATGGTGTTTATTAAGGAACGTTGTCAGCAAAACTGACATGACCGGTGGTGGGATAGCTCAGTCGGTAGAGCAGGGGACTGAAAATCCCCGTGTCCCCAGTTCGATTCTGGGTCCT
>JAQUYX010000017.1 GCA_028691615.1 Victivallaceae bacterium | reverse complement strand
GCCCGCAGTGCGCACGGCCATAAGCAAACTCAGCGACGCGCTGACCACGTTCGCCCCGCAGGAGAGAAGCAACGACCGCGCTTTGTTCGACTTCACTTTGGACCGGCTCTTCCCGGACAACCCGGTGCTCGGAGGAAATGAACTGGAACTGCTCTGCGACGGCGCGGCAGTCTATCCGCGCATGCTTGAGGATATCCGCAAGGCACAGCACAGCATCCGGCTGGAATCCTTCATTCTGGCGGAGGATTCCGTCGGCAGCCGAATTCTCTCGGCGCTCAAGGAGCGGGCGGAAGCGGGCGTGGAAGTGCAGGTGCTCTATGACGGAGTGGGCAGTTTCCCCGCGTATCTGCGCAGGCTGATCTTTCACCGCCGCTCCAAAATCCAGATGAAAGCATTCTCCCCGTTGAGCCTCTTCGCTCCGTGGCGGGTGCAGTTGCGCAACCATCGAAAACTCCTGGTCGTCGACGGCGTGATCGCCTACTCCGGCGGCATTAACATCTCCGAGGAAAACGAACACACCTCCCGCGTGCCCGCGCGCGCGTACATTCATGACTTGCACTGCCGCATTTGCGGACCGGCAACCGCCCAGTTCACCATGCAGTTTTTCCGCGACTGGCTTTTTACGACGGGTCGG
Source organism: Victivallaceae bacterium (assembly GCA_028691615.1). Taxonomy (GTDB): domain Bacteria; phylum Verrucomicrobiota; class Lentisphaeria; order Victivallales; family Victivallaceae; genus JAQUYX01. The sequence goes on along the minus strand of JAQUYX010000017.1, from coordinate 30,039 downwards.
CACATTCCGGTGGCGGAAGATTTCCCGCTGCCGAAGGCGGCTGGAAAAACCAATCTGCGGGTCATCGACAGCGGGCCGGGGGAGAATTACGAGGCCGCGCGGATGCTTTTCCTGACGGCGTCGGCGCTGGCCAAGGAAACTCTGGTCATCATCACCCCTTATTTTGTCCCGGGGAAAGGATTCATCGACGCGCTCACGCTGGCGGCGGCGCGCGGTGTGGAGATTAAGCTGATCGTACCGGCGCACAACAATCACTGGTATGTAGCATACGCCGCGCGCAGTTTTTACCGGACTCTGCTGGAGGCGGGGGTGCGAATTTATGAAAAACAATCGTATTTCTCCCACACCAAGGCGCTGCTGGCCGACGGATCGTGGGGGTTCATGGGGTCGAGCAACTGCGACTGCCGCAGTTTCCACTTGAATTTCGAGTTGGATTTCTGTTTTGAAGGCGGCTCGTTTCCGTCGACGCTCACGCGGCAGATCTTCCGGGAACTGGCCGATTCCCATGAGATCACGCTCGCCGATGTGGAACGGAAAAATCCGGGAAAAATCTTTCTCGAAGACCTTTGCTCCATGCTCGCTCCGATTCTGTAAAAGCCGCAGAAACGGCGACGGAATTTGACTTTTGCGGGATTTTCATGTATATTCCTGTTTTTCATTCGGAGTACTTTTTATGACAGAACATTTCTATTTTACAACGCGCGCGGAACGGGTCGCGGCATTTCGCAAGAGCGGCATCTACCCGGTGCTTTCCAGCGAATATTGCGCAGGGCGCAGCGTGCTTTCGCTGCTCGAAGAGCTCGGCGAAAGCGGAGCGAAAATCGTTCAGCTGCGGGAAAAACACGCGTCCGCGCATGCGCTCTACGATCTGGCGGTCGCGGCGAAAAAAATCACCTCCCGATACGGCATGCTCCTCCTGCTGGACGATCGCGCCGATGTCGCTGCCGCGGCCGGCGCCGACGGCGTGCATCTGGGACAGGACGACCTGCCGGTCCCCGAGGCAAGAAAACTCTTCCCGGAGCTGCTGATCGGCACCTCCACCCACAATCTCGAAGAAATTCTCCCGGCCAACGACTCCGGAGCGGATTACCTCAACATCGGCCCCATCTATCCGACCCGGACCAAGGAGCTGCAATATCCGTCCGTCGGCGTCGAACGGATGCGGGAACTTTCCACGCATGCGCAACTGCCCTTCTCCGTGATGGGCGGCATCAAGCTCCAACACGTCCCGGAACTCGCGCAAGCGGGGGCCTGTCACATCGCCATGGTTACCGAGATCACGCAAGCAAAACACCCCGGCGAGATTTTTGCCGCGCTTCAAGCGCAGTTGGAACAAAATGCCGTCTGACCGGGCCTCCTCCTCCAACAACAACACCCCGGCCCCGGAGCGGCGCATCCCGGACGGTGCGATTGCGCCGGAGCTGACCTCTCTGGAAATTCCGCCGGAACTACCGATCGCCGCTCACGCCGACGCGATCGTCGAGGCGATCAAAGACAGCCGCGTGCTTCTGGTCTCCGGCGAAACCGGTTCCGGCAAAACCACCCAGCTGGGCAAACTCGCGTATCTGGCCGGATGCCGGAAAATCGGATGCACACAGCCGCGCCGGATTGCGGCCACCGCGCTGGCCCGGCGGGTCGCCGAAGAGTGCCATGTCGGATTGGGCGAAGAAATCGGCTACAAAGTGCGGTTCGACAACCGCTGCGGCAAACGCACGATTCTGAAGTTCATGACCGACGGCATTCTGCTGGCGGAAACCGCGGGCGATCCGATGCTGCGGCGATACGACTGCATCATCGTGGACGAAGCGCATGAGCGTTCGCTCAACATCGATTTTCTGCTCGGCTACCTCAAAAATCTCTTGCGCAAACGGCGCGATCTCAAGGTTATCATCTCCTCGGCGACGCTGGAATCGGAAAAAATCCGCAATTTTTTCCCGGGCAGCAAACTTTTGACCGTGGGCGGACGGCTCTTTCCGGTGGAAAATTATTTTCTGGCGCCGGAGAGCGACGAAGCGGAGCTGGCCGATGAAATCGTCCGCGCGGTGAAATTTCTCGGCGATCTGGACGATTCCGGCGACATTCTGGTCTTTCTGCCCGGCGAACGCGAAATCCGCGACGCGGCCAAGGCGCTGCGGGAAGCGGTCGACTCGCGCACCGACGTGCTGCCGCTCTTCGGGCGGCTTTCCGCCGTCGATCAGGACAAAGTGTTTCATCCACGCTCCCGCCGCCGGATTATTCTGGCGACCAACGTGGCCGAAACCTCGCTGACCATTCCCAGAATCGGATTTGTGATCGATTCCGGTTTGGCGCGCATCAGCCGCTACATTCCGTCAAGCCGGGTTCAGGTGCTGCGAACCGAATTCATCTCGCAGGCTTCGGCACGCCAGCGGGCGGGGCGGTGCGGACGAATCCGCGAAGGCGTCTGCGTCCGGCTCTACCGGGAAAGCGATCTGGCCGCGGCGGAGCCGTTCACCACGGCGGAAATCCAGCGGTCGAGTCTGGCCGGAGTGATTCTTCGCATGGCGGCGCTCAAACTGCCGCCGATCGACAAATTTGAATTCATCGATCCTCCCGGCGACCGTCTGGTGCGCGAAGGAATGCGCACGCTGACCGATTTGGAACTGATCGAACCAGGCGGGCGGCTCACCCGGGACGGATGGATCGCGGCGGAACTTCCGCTCGATCCCCAGATGGGAAAAATGCTGATCGAAGGAGCAAAACGCAAAGTCCTCGATGAGATGATCGTCATTGCCGCGGACCTCTCGATCCCGGACGTGCGCGAACGCCCCTTCGAAGATCCGGCGAAGGCGGACGCGGCGCACAAATTTTTCAACGTCGAAAATTCCGATTTTCTGGCGATTCTGAAACTCCGGGCAAATGCGCTGCAGGCCATGTCCGGCGCTCCGGGCAACGCCTCCGGGTACGGCGCGCTGCGGCGGTTCTGCAAGAAAAATTACCTCAATTTCAAACGCATGCGCGAGTGGTTCAGCCTGATCGACGATCTGGCGGAGCTGGCCGAAGACAATCGCTGGCCGCTGCATTTGAACTTCGACTGGGAAAAGACGCCCGCCGAACCGCTGCATGTGGCGCTGCTCGCCTCGCTTCCGCGCAACCTCGCGCGCTACGATGCGGAAAACAGCTGCTATGTGGACATGAACGCGAGAAAGTTTCAGATCTTTCCCGGTTCCGGGCTGGCCCGACGCAAAAAACCGTGCCCCTGGATCTTCTTCTTCACCATGATGGAAACCACCCGGCTCTTCGGACGCGTCGTGGCCGAAACCGCCCCCGAAGCTCTGGAAATGGCCGCCCCCGCGCTGCTCAAGACAACCTATGACAATATCGCGTGGGATCGCGCCGCCGGTTTCGTCCGCGCACGGGAGCGCAAAAGTTGCGGCGTGCACACAATCGTCGGAGGCCGCCGCTGTCATTACGGGTCGGTCGATCCCGCGGCGGCGCGGCAGATCTTCATTGCCGACGCACTGGCCAAAGGGGAAATCGATCCGCCGGTCTCCCCGGAAGCGGACGCCTATCTCGAACGCCTGCAGTTTCTGCGGAAAATGGAACTGCGTTCGCGGCAGATCGACCGTTTCATCGACGAAGACGCGCTGCGGGAATATTTTGAAGCGCACCTTCCCCCGGAGGTGTGTTCGGTGGCAACGCTGCGCAAAGCGCACATCGCGACGGTTCCCGATCGCATTCTTTCGGCGGTGGAGAACCCGGAGAAACTGGCGGAGGAATATCCCGATTTTGTCCGCTGGGGGGGGGCAAAACTCGCGCTGGAATACCGTTTTCAGCCGGGCGAAAAGGAGGACGGACCGACCGTGCTGATCCCGGAAGACGACCTTCGTGTGGTCCCGGCGACCGCGCCGGGACATCTGGTGCCGGGGCTGCTCCGGGAAAAAATTGAACTCCTGCTGCGCGCACTCCCCAAGGAGGAACGGCGCAAGCTCATGCCGATGGCCGACGCGGTGGAACTTTTTCTGGACGAATATCGCGCCGGAAAAGTTCTCGTCGAACAGGAGATCTGCGACGCGCTCTCCGATTTTCTGGCCGAAACTTACGATATTTTCGCCCCCGCGTCCGACTTCACCGACGTGCCGCTGCCCGAATTTCTCCGCATGAAAATCGTCGTCCTCGACGCCAAAAACCGCCGCCGCGCACCGGTTTACACGCTGCCCGGCGCGGAGACCGACGCCGGCGGCTCCAAGCTCGGCGGCAATCTCGGACAGGTGCGCAAATTCCAGCGCCGGGGGCTGACCGCGTTTCCGGACGGCCCGGCGCTGCCCGAAGAGGTGGTCATCCGGGGCAACATCACAGCATATCCGGCGCTGACCGCCGAACAGGACAATCATTCGGCCGCAGTGGAACTCTTTCTCAAGCCGGACGAAGCGCGCCATGCGCACGAGGCGGGCATCCTTGCGCTCTATTTGCTGGATCTCGGCGGCCTCTGGAAAATGCTGCGGCGGGATGTCGCATTGTCCAACGAAATCAAATTGAGCTTTTTTCTGGATTACCCGAATTACGCCGACGATCTGGTGCGTCTGGCGGTCATTGCGGCGCTGGGCCAGGATTTATGGAAGATCCGAAGCCGGAGCGAATACGAACGCTGCCGGGAAACATCGCGCGATCACGCCGCGGCCCAGCTGGATCGCCTCCGGGAGATGATTCGGGAACTTTACGAACTCTCGAAGAAAATGCGGATGTTTCAGGACAAACTCCGGGAGGGTTCCGCCCCCGAGGAGGCGCTGCGCCGGAGAATGCAATGGCTTTTCCGTCCCGGATTTCTGCGCTGCCGCGAGGCGGTCGGGGAATACCGGCGCTACCTCAAGGCGCTGGTGCTGCGCGCGGAACGGATTCTGACCAATCCCGCCCGGGACGTGGAGAAGGGGCGTTTGTATTCAGAATATGAAGAGAAGATTCGTCTGGCCGCGGAGGTTTGCGGCGGTCTGGAAAACAACCGTGCGCTGCTGGATTTTTATTTGCTCTGGGAGGAGTCGCAGATCGCGGCTTTCGCTCCCGAATTGCGGACCAACTGCAAATGCACCGTGGAAATTCTTGCGCAAGCATGGAAGGAACTGCGGCTTTGAGGCGCTTTTCCCGGGAAAAAAATTGCTGTTTTCTGGACAAATGCCATTCTCTGTTGTAAATTATAGCAGCGGGAACCAACTTCCCGTTTTGAGAGTTAGAGAGATAAGGAGGCATGATGTTTCATAATCTCGAGTACCGCGTACCCTACGCAGACACCGATCAGATGGGCGTGGTTTATTACGCCAACTATCTGGAATATTTTGAGCGCAGCCGCACGGAAATGCTCCGGGAGTGCGGACTGCCGTACCGCTTGCTGGAAGAGGAGGGGGTCATCATGCCGGTGTCCGAAGCGCATTGTTATTACCACGCGCCGGCGCATTACGACGACCTGCTGACCCTGCGCAGTCAGGTCGCCCAGATCAAGGGCGTACGCATTACCATCGAATCAGAGGTGCGCTGCGCGGGAAAACTGCTCGTCTCCGGATCGGTAGTGCTCGCCTGCGTCAACCGCGAACACCGGCCCGTCCGGGTTCCCGAAAAAATCATTGAATCTTGCGAAAAATACAAAAAAGAGAGTTTGACCGTATGAAGCTTTACGTTTTGAAATTTGCGCCCGTCTACGCCGCGCGCATCTGGGGCGGCACGCAGATGGAAGAGGTGCTCAAACGCAAACTGCCGGAACATACCGCGCCGATCGGAGAATCGTGGGAGATCGTCGACCGGGATGATGCGCAAAGCGTCGTCGTCAACGGTCCGCTCGCCGGCAAAACCATGCGGGAGCTTATGGAGGAATTCGGCAGTCGCCTCACCGGAAAAACGCGGGAGACTTTCCCTCGCTTCCCGCTGCTGGTCAAGCTCATCGACGCAGGCAACCGGCTCTCCTTGCAGGTGCATCCCGACGAGGCGGCCTGCAAACTCCTCGGCAGCCCCGCCGAGCCGAAAACGGAGATGTGGTACATCATCGCCGCGCGCAAGGGCGCACAGATTCTGGCCGGACTGAGCTCCCGGGCGACCAAAATGCAGATCATGGACAATTTGTCCAAACCGGAAATCGAGTCGCTGCTGCAAATCTATCCGTCCCAGCCGCACGACGCTTATTTCATTCCAGCGGGAACCCTTCATGCCATCGGCGGGGGCAATCTGATTCTGGAAATCCAGCAGAACAGCGACACGACCTACCGGGTGAGCGACTGGGGCCGGGTCGACGCGGAGGGCAAATCGCGCACGCTCCATGTGGATCAGGCGCTCAAATCCATCCATTACATGAACCGCACATCGCCCCGGGTCGCCGGGGTGACCAATACCGCAGATCACAACCGGAAATTTTCTCTGGTGCAGAACTGCCGCTTCTTCACCGTGGACGATCTGCGGCTGTGTTCGACCTGGTTCGACGACACGGCGCAAAATGACTCCATGCATTTGATCAGCGCGATCAACCGGCCGGTGACGGTGGTCACCGGCGACGGCGAAAGCACACGGCTTTCGCCGGGAGAAACCGTGCTGATTCCCCGCGAAGTGGGCGTCTACCGGATTGAGCCGGAGCCGGGAGAGGAAAGTTCCGTAGTTAGAACAACGCTGTAAAAAGCAGCATCGATCGCAAGAAAAAACCCAAAAACATTCAGAGTTGCCATGCCGAATTACCAATTCATTGACGCGCTTGCCGATTATCTCCAGAACAAATATCCGAGTTTCCCCGGCCGGGAATTGCTCCGTCTGGAGCATTGCCCGGAAGGAATGAGCGGAGATTTCACGCTCAACTGCTTCAAATTCGCCAAAACCTGTTCGGCCAATCCGATTGCGTTGGCGGCGGAGATCGTGGATTTTCTCAAGACACTTGCGGGAATCGAAAACGCCGAAGCGGTCAAGGCGTTCGTCAACTTTACCGTGAAAGCCGGCACCTTGCATCGGGCGACGCTGGCAACCCCAGACAAATTGCTGAACGACGCGAAACTTCCCGTGGAAAAACGCAAGAAAATTCTCATTGAGTTTTCCGCGCCGAACACCAACAAGCCGCAACACCTCGGCCACGTCCGCAACAACACCATCGGAATGGCGGTCGCCTCGCTGCTCAAGCGGGTCGGCAACGAGGTCGTCCAGATCAATCTGGTCAACGACCGGGGCATTCATATTTGCAAATCCATGATCGCCTACGAGCGTTGGGGCGCCGGAGCGACGCCGGAGAGCACCGGCAAGAAAGGCGACCACCTGGTCGGCGACTTCTACGTGCGCTACAACCGGGAGCTTTCCGCAGAGATCGATGCGCTGCGCAAGGCGCGCCCCGAGCTTGCGGACAAGGACAGCGAGGAGCTGGCTCCCGAAACCGAACTGGGGAAGGCGACCAGCCAGATGCTGCGCGACTGGGAAAATAACGACCCGAAGGTGCGCGCGCTTTGGGAAAAAATGAACGGCTGGGTCTTTGCCGGATTTGCCCAGACTTACCGGCGCATGGGCATCGCTTTCGACCACACCTATTTGGAGAGCCAGACTTACCTGCTCGGCAAGGATCTGGTGGCCGACGGACTGGCCCGGAACGTGTTTGCAAAACGCGAAGACGGCGCGGTGTTCGCGGACTTGGGGAAACTCGGCAAGAAGGTGGTTCTGCGCAGTGACGGCACCAGCGTTTACATCACCCAGGATCTGGGCACGACGCTGCTGAAATACCGCGATTACCGCCCGGACGGAATGATCTGGGTGGTGGGCGATGAACAAATTCTGCATTTCCAGCTGCTCTTCACGATTCTGGCGAAGCTGGGATATCCATGGGCGGACAAGCTCGAACATCTCTCTTACGGCATGGTCAATCTGCCCAGCGGCAAGATGAAGAGCCGCGAAGGCACGGTGGTGGATGCGGACGATCTCTTCGACGAAATGGTCGATCTGGCGCTCGGGGCATGCCGCGAACGGGCAGCGGGCGAAGAAGCCGTTTCCGATGCGGAGCTCGCGCGCCGGGCGGAGATCATCGGGATGGGCGCGCTGAAATTCATGCTGCTCAAATTCAACGCCAAGACGACCATCACGTTCGATCCTGCCGCCGCGATCCGGTTTGAAGGGGACACGGGCAGTTACGTGCAGTATGTCTGCGCGCGGATCGCCTCCATCGCCCGCAAGGCGGCGGAAAAATCGATCACCCCGGAGGGGGCCGACTGGGATCTGCTCGACCATCCGTCGGAGAAGGCGCTCTCGGTGCGGGCCGGATTGTATGCGGAAGTGCTCTGCACTGCGGCGGACAAACGCGACGCGTCGGGATTGGTGGACTACCTCTTGGTGCTGGCCAAGGAATTCAACCGCTTCTACCGGGAATGTCCGGTGTTGAACGCCGAGTCGCCGGAGCTGGGCAAAGCGCGTCTGGCGCTGGCGCTCTCGGTGCATAAACTTCTGGCGGACGGTCTGGCGACATTGACCATCGATGTGCCCGAGGCAATGTAACTGCATGGCGGAAAACACACGCCAAACTCCTGTCGAACCAAACGGTGCCGTCGAACCAGACAGTGCTGACAAAACTTCCGTCGAACCAATCGGCAAGGAGTTGCAGCTTGCGCTCGACGAAGTGGAACGCCGGGCGCAGCCGGATTGGCCGGACTGGCGGCGGGGCGGAGGATGCGCAATTGTGACGGCGGCGGTGCTGTGTTTGCCGTTGACGCTGCTGACCATCTTTTGCGCAAAGGTGTCGTGGATTGCGGCGCTGGGCGGGGGATTGGCGCTCACGGCGGCGGCGGCGCTGCTCTGCGCCTTCCGTCCGCCAAAACGCGAACGATGAAGCACTAACCGAAGTTGGGCGAAACGGTGGATGCTGCGGGAGCGTCTTTGGGGGTCGGGTTGGCGGAACGCTTGACAATGCCCGCCTCGGTCAGCTGGCGAATGAGATCTTCCATAGCGCCGTACGCCCGGATGAAACTCTGCGGGGTCATCAGAAGTTCCCCGAAAACGTCATGCTCGGGCGGAACGGCGGTTTTCCCGGCGTCCCGGAGCGGCGTGACGCAATAAAGTTCACAGCGGATCATTCCGTCGGTCAGGCTGACCGACTCCATGCCGTCGGCAAAGACTCTTGTTTTTTCCATAAAGATCATTCCTGTTTTCAAGATTCCGCAAGGAGCGGCGAAAGTTTTCCTTTTTTCACGCTCAAAGGTCGGACATGTCCGACCCCTCCGGCAAGTCTGACGGACTTTTTGCAGCGTTGTCTTTCCGGTAATATAAACGCGCAATCGGGAAAAAGCAAATCCATGAGAAGCTTGCAAAAAGAAGAAGAAAAGGGTATATTAAGAATCATCTCGAATCTTCGTGAGAAAAATTTTGTTGCCGAAGGAGCAAAGAACCAATGACGCTTTTCTGGAAATTGATGAACGACGGCGGCCCGATCATGTGGCTGATTCTGCTGGCGGCAGTATTGGGAATGTATATCTTCTTCCGGAAAACGTTTCAATTCCACCGGGAAGAGGTCAACGTGCGCGAACTGATGAAAGGACTGGTCAACGTGCTCAAGCGCGACGGCTTCGTCGAGGCGATCAGTCTCTGTGACAACACCCCCGGACCGGCGGCGCGGGTGCTGACCGCCGCAATCATGGCCTACGAACAGGGGGACGAGGACGTCCAGCACGCGATCGACGACTCCTGTCTGGAGGAGATGCCGAAACTGGAAGCGGGATTGAATTTTCTCGGAACAATCGGGTTCGTCGCTCCGCTGCTCGGCTTGCTGGGCACGGTACTGGGCATGATGAAGGCGTTTCAGACCATCCACGACATCGCCAGCGTCTACCTCTCGGCCGAACAGCTGGCCGGATCCATCAATATGGCGCTGATTACCACGGCGGCGGGACTTGCCGTGGCGATCCCATGCTACGTGGCGTATAACTATTTGGTGGAACGGGTCAATTCCATCAGTCTGGATATGGAAAAAGCCGCCAGCGAAATTCTGTACTTCTTCAACCACCATCAGCGGGTGGCGCGGCAAGGCGCTTCGACGGCAGCGCGGGAGCAGCGCTGATTATGGAACTTCGACGGTTCGGCAGACGCAGATATGCGCCGAAAGTGCAGGCGATCGCAGGACGCCCCGACTACACCAGTCTGGTGGATGTGCTCTTTCTGACGCTGATCTTCTTCATGCTTTCCAGCTCTTTCGTACAGGTGTCCGGCATCAAGGTGGAACTACCCGAAGTCAACACCTCCGGTTCGCAGGGAATCGAGAAATTCATCGTGTCGATTGCCCATTCGGAAAAGGGCACTTTGTATTATTTCAACGACCAGCCGATCACGCTGGAGGCGCTGGCGGAGAAGTTCTCCGGCGTGAGCGCGGTGTCGCGGACCGGCACGGTCATCGTCCGCTCGGACAAGCTCGTCCCGTTCGAAGACGTGGCGCGGGTGATGGCGCTGGCGGAGAAAGCGAACCTCAACAGTTTTATTGCGGTCATGCAGGGAAAACGGCCGCGGGAAACCGTATTCGGCAGTGAAAAAATACAATAAAAAATACAACGCGAAACGCGGCAACTTCATTCTCTCGATCGAAGCGGCGCTGCTGACGCTTGGAATCAATGCCTTGATCCTGTTCGGTTTTGTCTACGAGCCGGGAAAACAGCCGAGTCAGGAGGACACGGGCGGACATTTTACGCTTCTGACCGGCAACGGCTGGTCCGCACAGCAGCAAAGCACACTGGGACGGTTTCTGGCCAATTACGATCCGGCAGCGGTGGCTTCCAGCCGGTTTTCGGGAGGGTACGCCTCGATGTTCCGATTGGAGGAGTCCGCCTTTGCGGAAGCCGCGGCGGCCGAACATGTGGCCGAAGCGCTTTTCCCAACGCGCGAGGAACCGCGGCAGCCGCTTTCCGCAGAGACGCCGCCGGTAGTATTGCAACTGCCGAAAAATGTGGAAAAAATCAAATTGGGCGCGCTTCTGCCCGGCAGAGAGAATCCGGGAAAAACCGCTCCCAACGTCTCCGCCGCGCCGGAACGCCGTTTCCCTTGCGTACAGCTGGCGGACGGAACCTTTCAGCCGGTCGCGCCGGAGATGCTCAAAGAGGCGCTTTGGGATTCCGGCGACGCGCGGCCGGTGACGGTGCGCTGGCATGGACAGCGCAGTCCGGAGGGCGGCTGCTTCAAACGTTTCACGATTGTGCTCGGATCGGGGCGACCGGCGCTGGACAATCTGGCTGCGGTGCTGACCTGGCCGCTGACCGGAACGCTCGCGCCCGGAGAAGTCGAAGATCTGACGGTTTATTGGAAAGGGCGGTAGAAAATCATGCCGGGATTGTCATTGTATGAAGGCATCTTGCTCTATCTGGGCGTCTGGCTGGGGGTGGTGATCCTGCTCTGGGTGCGGGAGGTGCTGCGGCTGAAGAACTTCCAGTGGGAGTTGACGAACCGGAAGCTGTTTCATTGCGACAACTGTCATCTGTCGTTTCTGAACCGGGAGCCGGCGACGCTGACCCGCTGTCCGCGGTGCAACGCAATCTGCATCCGCCGCAAGATACGGCACTGACAAAAGTCCCGTCGATGGATTCCGGATGGATCGGCAATGGAATGAAATGATGGTTTTGAGCGGAGCTACTCGGAGAGTAACTCCCGAAAAGCCATCGTTTCAGGCCGTTTCCGAGACACCGGAAGACGCGGCGCGAGTTTTGGCAGTGCCGCCGCAAGATACGGCACTGAAAAAAAACCGCTTTTCCCGCACGAAAAACTTGTTATTCCGTGCGCACGGGTGTAGATTACTCATTGATATTCATGGGTAATATATTTTTATTTCAAATATAGAAAAAAATCCAACCAAAGTCAGGAATTTGTTCAACATGAGCGAGCTTGGAGCACACGATTTTCCAGTCAATATCGAAAATATTCTTCATACAGCTTACCTGCAATACTCCCTGAGCGTCAACGTCGGCCGTGCCATCCCGGACGTGCGCGACGGACTCAAACCTGTCAATCGTCGCATCCTGTTCGGCATGAAGCAATTGAACCTCGGCAAGAGCCACGCGACCGTCAAGTGCGCCCGTGTGGTCGGCGAAGTCATGGGAAAGTACCATCCCCACGGCGATTCGGCTATCTACGACGCGCTTGTGCGTCTGGCCCAGCCCTTCTCCATGCGTTCGCCGCTGATCGAAGGTCAGGGAAACTTCGGCAACATCGACGGCGATCCGCCGGCCGCCAGCCGTTACACCGAGTGCCGCATGGAGCGTCTGGCCGAAGAGATGCTCTCCGATATTGAAAAAGACACCGTGGACATGGTCCCGAACTTCGACTCCTCCGAGCAGGAACCCTCGGTGCTGCCGGCAAATTTCCCGAACCTGCTGGTCAACGGAACCACCGGAATCGGCGTCGGCATGGCCACCAGCATTCCGCCGCACAACCTCGGCGAAGTGATCGACGCGACCGCGGCGCTGCTGGACAATCCGCACGTCACCATCGATGAACTTATGGCTTATCTGCCGGGGCCGGATTTCCCGACCGGGGCAATCATCCGCGGCCGGGCGGGCATCCGCAGATTTTATCAGACCGGGCGCGGCAGCATGCGCATCCGGGCCAAGGCGGAAGTGCTCGAACACGACGGCAAGGAGCAGGTGCTCATCACCGAGATTCCTTACGCAATCCAGAAGGAGCAGCTGGTCAAACGGATTGCCGATCTGGTGAACGACAAGATCATTACGGGGATTTCAAACCTGCGTGACGAGAGCAGCAAAAAAACCGGCATCCGCATTGTCGTGGACGTCAAGCGCGGCGCGATGGGCAGCGTGGTCATGAACCAGCTGTTCAGCCACACGGCGCTGGAAACGACCTTCGGCGGAACCATGCTGGTCGTCGATCACAACCGCCCGCGGATCATGAACCTCAAACAGGTGCTTCAGGCGTACATCGACCACCGTTTGGAGGTCATCACGCGGCGCTGCCGGTTCGATCTGGACAAATACAAGGCGCGCGCACACATCATCGAAGGACTCTTCATCGCGCAGGACAACATCGACGAAGTCGTCAAGATCATCCGGGAGTCCGCGGACAAGGCCTCGGCCAAAACCAATTTGATCGCCCGGTTTCAGCTCTCCGGCGTGCAGACCGACGCCATTCTGGAAATGCGGCTGCATCAGTTGACCAACCTTTCGGTCAATGATCTCAAGGCGGAATACGAGGATCTCATGCAGAAGATCCATTATCTGGAAGAGCTGCTGGGCAGCCGGGAGAAGCGTCTGGGCGTGATCCGGGACGAACTCTTGGAAGTGAAGGCCCGTTATGCGGACCCGCGCCGGACGCAGATTGTGATGGACGACAGCGATCTGAACATCGCCGATCTGATTCCGCGGCACAGCTGTGTCATCACCGTGTCGCATGAAGGCTACATCAAGCGGGTTCCCGCCGACACTTACCAGACACAGCACCGCGGCGGCAAGGGCATCAAGAGCATGGAGACCAAGGAGGAGGATTTCGTTGAACACCTCTTCAACGCCAACAGCCACGATGTGATTTTCTTCTTCACGGACAAGGGTTTCATGTACAATATGAACGTGTATGAAATCCCGGAAGGTTCGCGCACCTCCAAGGGCAAGGCGATCATCAATCTGATCAAGGTCGAGCCGGGCGAGAAGATTTGCGCGATGCTGACCGTCAAGCGGGAGGAATTCGACGAGGAGAACAAGTTCATCGTCATGGCGTCGCGGCGCGGCTACATCAAGAAAACACCGCTCTCGGCATTCAAGAATTTGCGGAAAATCGGGTTGCGCGCACTGGTCATCGAGGAGGACGACGATCTCATCGGGGCGGCGGTCAGCGAAAACGGCAACGAAATTCTGCTGTCAACCCGTTTCGGCATGGCATGCCGTTTTGATCAAGTTGACGAAGAGATCCGGCCGATGGGACGGACGGCGCGGGGCGTGACCGGCATGCGGTTCAAGATTGCCGGCGACGATATTGTGAGCATGGAGGTAGTCCGGGAGTTTGTCGGCGGCGAAGCTGCCGCGGACGACACGGACACCGAGGCGGACGACGCGGCCGAGGTGGAAGAGATGATCGATGAGATGACTTCGACCGCCGACGGCGGCCCGGAAGTGCTGGTCGTGACCTCCGGCGGCATGGGCAAGCGCTCCTTTGTGTCCGGGTATCGCAAGACGCGGCGCGGCGCGAAGGGCGTGGTCAACATCAAACTGCGCGAAGGGGAAGAGGTGATCTCGACCATTCAGGTGACGCAGGGCGACGAGCTGATTATCACCACGGAAGCGGGCCTTCTGGTTCGCACGCCGGTGGATGAAGTGCGTACCATCGGACGGGCGAGCAAAGGCGTGAAGATTATGAACCTCAACGAGGGAGACCGGATCACCGGCGTGGTGGTGTTCCACGACGTGGACACCGCCGGGGATGCGGATGCAACCGAAACCGCGGATGCGGATGCAAACGCGACGGAAACCACGGACATTCCGGCAGTTCCAGAGACGGAAGTTACGCTTTCTGACAACCCGGAGGGCGCCCCGGAGGCATGAGTGCTTTTTTCCCCGGCAGTGAAATGCCGTTAGTGATGGGCATATTGAATGTGACGGACGATTCCTTCAGCGACACGGGACGCGGGGAAACGCGTCCCGCGCTGGAACGGGCTGCACAGATGCGTTCGGAAGAGGCGGACATTCTGGATATTGGCGGGGAGTCGACCCGGCCGGGCGCGGCGGAAGTCCCGGTAGAGGAGGAGTTGTCCCGGGTAATTCCGGCGATTCGGGCGATCCGGGCGGCGGATCCGGCGGCAGTGCTCTCCATTGACACGCGCAAGAGCGCGGTGGCGCAACAGGCGGTGGCGATGGGGGCGAGCTGGATCAACGATGTCAGCGGACTGTCGTTCGATCCGGCGATTGCCGATGTGGCGGCGCAGACGGGAGCGAAGCTGGTCATCACCCATGCCAAGGGCACGCCGGAGACGATGGACGGCCGGTGCGATTATCCGGGGGGAGTCCTCGAAGAGGTGTTGTCTTTCTGGAAACGGCAAGTCGCCTATGCGTTGAGCCGGGGGGTGAAAGCGGAGCAGATTGTGCTGGACCCGGGAATTGGTTTTGCCAAGACGGGGGCGCAGAACTGGCAGCTGCTCCGGGCGGTGGAGTCCTTGAAAGCGCCGGGATATCCCCTGCTGATGGGGTGCTCGAGGAAACGTTTTCTCGGCGAGCTTACCGGGGAAGAGGATCCGCGCAACCGGGATGCGGCGACGGCGGCCTTGACCGGATATTTCACGCTGCACAAAGTGGAAGTGGTGCGTGTGCACAATGTCGGAATCAGTGTCGCCGAACGGGATGTCTGGCGGAAATTGGCGAAATAACCAACGAAAAAAGCGGGTCTTCAGGCTCCTTTCGAGCCCTCGGAAGACGCGGCGCGAGGTTTGCCCCCACAAAAATCAGCATCAATCCCCTTGAAAAAACGCAAGCGGCAAGGTATCTTTTATTTACGAAACGATAAGGAGTAAAAAAAGAATGAAGTTTTATTATTTTACCGCCACCCATTGGGACCGCGAATGGTATCAGAGTTTTCAGGCCTACCGGAAATATTTGGTGGACACCGTGGAGGTGCTGCTGGAACTCTTCGAAAACGATCCGGAATACAAAAAATTCTCCTTCGACGGACAGACCATCGTGCTGGAGGATATTCTCGCGGTGCGTCCCGATCTGCGCAGCCGGATTCAAGCACAGATCGATGCCGGCAAGCTCAACATCGGCCCGTGGTACGTCATGCCGGACGAATTTCTCTGCTCTTCCGAGGCGATGATCCGCAATCTGCTCATTGGCAAAAATATCGCCGAAAAAGAATTTCACTGCAAGGCGTGGCCGGTCGGCTACGTTTGCGACATCTTCGGACATATTGCACGGCTGCCGCAGTTGTTTCAGGGATTCGGCGCGGTGGGGATCGTTCTTTGGCGCGGTACGGCGGAGACCATGCCGCCCTTCTCCATCTGGGAATCGCCGGACGGAAGCAAACTGCCCGTCGTGCGGCTGTTTCCCGGCTGCGGCTACGCCGATTTCGGCCTGACCGTCCGCGGCTGGGTGGCGGATCTGCCGATGGAAAAAAAGGAATTTCTCGAACATTTTCGCGCCTGCGTCGATTTGGAGAAAGGATTCTGGGGCAAGGATTGTTTTGTCCTTTCCGACGGGTTCGATCATTGCGCGCCCTGCCGTCAGACAAGCGAATTTCTCCGCTGGATTCAGGAGGAGCGGCCGCAGGACGAACTGGTCTGGAGTGATTATCGCGACCTCTTCCGCGAGGTGTTCCAAAAGCCGCAGCCGACCGTCAAGGGGGAAATGATCGCCCCGTTGACCGCCTCCGGAAAAGCCGCCTTCCAGATCAGCGGCACACTCTCCTCCCGTTATGACATCAAGGAGGCCAACGATTTCTGTCAGGATCTGCTGGAAAAATTGATCGAACCGCAGATGACCGCGCGTTTTGTCTCCGGCGATCGCAAGGATCTGCCGTTCCTGCATTTTGCATGGAAACATCTGGTTCAGAACCATGCACACGATTCCATCTGCGGCTGTTCCATCGACTCGGTCCATGAGCTCATGCTCGGACGGTTCAAAGAGGTGCGCGATCTGGCCGACACGCTCACGACGGATTTTCTCAATGCCGATCGCAGCAGATGTCTGGGCAAGAGTTTCTTCTCGCAGGTCAAGACGCTCAATCTGATCGAACGGGCCAAGGACGAAGCGGCGCCCGACGGTCGCTACACCGTGCGCATCTACAATGCTGAACCGCGGACGGTCACACGCGTCTGCGATCTGGAATTGCGCTTCCCGGCGGCGGCGGATTACCCGAAAACGCAGGGAGAGCCGTTCGGCTATGAACACTACAATAGTTTTCTGCTCCGGGACGCGCAAGGGCGCGAGCTCAAGTATGCGATCGCGTCGATCCAGCGCAACGCCTCTCGCATCTTTTTCCGGCAGGACTGCCGCAAATACAATCTTTACAAGGTCACCGTCGAGGTGACGCTGACGCCTTCCGGATGGACGACGCTTTCGGTGGAGCCGTCGGAGACGCCCGTGCGCTACTGCGACAGCATGCTGACCGGCCGGAGAAGCGCCTCCAATGGCAAAATCGCTCTGGAAATCGCTTCGGACGGCACGTACACCATCGTCGATTTGAAACAAAACCGGGCTTATCCGGGACAGAATGAATACTGTTTTGAACGGGAAATCGGCGACGGCTGGAATCATGTGGCGCCTTTGGGCGCGACGCACTGCGTCGGAGGCAATAGCGCGCAAGTGACCATGACGGAAAATGCGCCCGGACGCGTCTCGTTTGAGATTGTCCGCAGCTACCGTCTTCCCAAGCGGGTCAATTATGCCGGATCAATTTTGCAGGAGTACGCGGGAATCCGGGAAAGCGCCGAGTCCGAAGAACTTACGATCCGAAGCATCGTCTCGCTGAACGCAGGCGCCGAAATGGTGGAAGTGCATACCACAATCGACAACACCATCGAAGACATTCGCGTGCAGCTGAATATCCCGACCGGAATTTGCGGCGGCGGTTTTGCGTCGCAGGCCTTCGGGTTTGTTCCGCGCCCCGACGGACGCGACGCCGCGGAAGAGGCGTCGGCCCGTTATATCGAACAGGAACGGATTGAGAAGAACTTCGACGCGGTAATCGGCAAACGCGATGAGCGCGGCGGACTGGCGCTGCTCTCCGGCGGCGGACTGCACGAAGCCGGCTGCATGGGGCAGGATGCGCCGGGCGAAATCGAGCTGACGCTGTTCCGCGCGTTCCGCCGGACGGTGATGACCGACGGGGAACAGGAAGGGGAACTGCAAAAATCCCTGCACTTCCATTATGCGCTGGCCCCCTTCGGCGCGGAAACGACCGGCAATCATCTTTACCGTGCGGCAATGCTGCTTCGTCAGCAAACCGCGTCCTACATGCTGCGCAGCGATCTGGTGAAATCGGCCGATCCGCAGACCTTCCTGACGGTCGAAACCGACGCGGTGGTCAGCGCGATCAAGCCGGCGGAAGCCGGGGACGGCATCATCGTCCGGCTGATGAATCTGGACGAATGCGTCGTTCCGGTGAAACTGTCGGGGTGCTTCACCCGGGCGGTGCGTTGCCGTCTGGACGAGACGGCGGAAGCCAAGGAACTTGCCATGACCGCTTCCGGCGAACTTATTTTTGCGCTCGGCAGCAGCCAGACAGCCACGGTGAAATTGATGATGTAGCCCCGCGCCTCTCACGAACCGTCAGTGCCGTCGGCAAAGATGGCACTGACGGGATGGACGGAATTTGAAAAAACAGAACTTTATCCCCTCCGGCACTGGAAAAATCACCCCCTGCGGAGTATCTTACTAACCAAGACAATTCAGTGAAACACCCAAGTGAAGGAGGCTCGTTTCCATGGCCAAAGAAGAAGTAAAAGCACTCGATAAAGACAAAAGTCTTGATATTGCCATTGCCCAGATTGAAAAAGAGTACGGCAAAGGCTCCATCATGCGGCTCGGCGCCACCGACGCGGCAATCACCGACGTGCAGGTGTTCAGCACCGGCAGCCTTGCGCTCGACATGGCGTTGGGGATCGGCGGATTTCCCGCGGGGCGGATCGTGGAGATCTACGGGCCGGAGAGTTCCGGCAAAACCACCGTATGCCTTCACGTCATCGCCAGTGCCCAGAAAGCCGGCGGACGCTGCGCGATCATCGACGCGGAACACGCCGTCGATCCGGCCTATGCCCGGAAAATCGGCGTCAACACCGACAATCTGCTGATCTCCCAGCCCGACTGCGGCGAGGACGCGCTGAACATTGCCAACACGCTGGTCTGCAGCAACGCCATCGACGTGCTGGTGATCGACTCCGTGGCGGCATTGGTTCCCCGCGCCGAGATTGAAGGGGCGATGGGGGACAACCATGTCGGATTGCAGGCCAGACTGATGTCGCAGGCGCTGCGCAAACTCACCGGCGTAGCCAGCCGCAGCCGCACCTGCGTAATCTTCACCAACCAGCTCCGCGAGAAAATCGGCGTGATGTTCGGCAATCCCGAAACCACCCCCGGCGGAAACGCGTTGAAATTCTACGCCTCCATCCGCATCGACATCCGCAAGAGCACCCCGATCAAAGATCCTGCCGGCAATGTTCTCGGCAACAAAGTTCGCGCTCGCGTGGTGAAGAACAAAATGGCGCCGCCGTTCAAGGTCGCCGAATTTGAGATCAATTATTCCGAGGGCATTTCCCGGGTTGGTTCGCTTTTGGACGTGGCCGCCACGCTCGGGATTCTGGAAAAACGCGGTTCCTGGTTTTCGCTCGACGGCGAACAGCTCGGGCAAGGTCGCGACCAGACGAAACTCATGCTGGAGCGTTCGCCGGAAATGCAGGAAAAACTCCTTGCAAAAATCAAAGAGAAAGTCACCGGCACCCCCGGCGCGATCAATGCCATCACCGAAGAGGACGCCGCCGCGACCGTGGAAGCCTCTTTGCAATAACCGAACCTTCCGCGCGAGGAAAGGAGCTGGTCGAACCATGTTGGTTTCCGCCGTTCTGTCCGCATTCTTGACTGCAATTGGCGCGAATGCGCAGCCTGCGCCCCCCCAGATGGTGCCGCAGGCACAGGAAAATACGACCGCATCCGCCGCCGTGATCGACAACCGCCGTCTGGGTGCCGAGGCGTTTGCCGTCGGCGACTATCCGGGCGCCGCCCGTTTTTTTGAACGGGCGGAGGGGACGCTTGACAGCGCCCCGACAAGAGAGGCGCGACGCATGCGGATTGCCGCGTTGATTCGCGCTGGAGAATATGGGAAAGCCGCGACGCTTCTAAGCGAACTGGAAAAACTTTCCCCGATTCTGGAACTTTTCTCCGACCGGATTCTGCGGGTGGATCTGATGCTCGCCCAGGGCGATGACAAGGGGGCGGCCGAATTGCTCGGCACCATGACGCCGCGGGAGGATTCCCCTGTCTACGTGCGCTGGCTCACCGCGCAGATCGCCGCGGAGACCGCGTTGGAAAAATACGACAAGGCGTTGGCGCTGGTCGAAGATTTGCTTCGAAAACGCCCCGAAACCGCCGCGGCGGCGCGACTGGCGCGCATCTCCATCTTCCAGCAAAGCGGAAAACTTGCGGCCAGCGCAGAATTGCTGGCCGCAAGTGCACCTCCGGAAACGACTGCGAAGCAACCGGATGCCCAAAATTCGCCCAAAGAAAAAGATCCCTTTGCCTCGACCGATGCGGAGATGGATTTTTCGCTTCGTCTCCTCACGCTTCGACAGATGCTTCTGGAGCGGAAACTCTCCGAATACAAAGAAGCACTCAAGCAAAACGCAGCCGTCTTCGCCCGGCGGGACGGCCGGTTGTACGCCCTTCACATGGAAGCGGCAAAACTTCTGGACGGCGAAGAGAAATTCGACGCGTTGAAACATGCATTTCGCACAGCGCCCGACGACCTCCGGCGCATGGCCGCGACCAAACAGCTGATCACCGACCTGATCGCGGGAGGGAAATATCCCGAAGCAGCGGCGCAAGCGGCGCTTTACGCGGAGAATTTTCCGGCCGCCAGAGATCGTTTCGAAATGCTTTTCCTGCGCGGCCATCTGCTGACGCGGGCGGGGCATGAGAAGGAGGCGCTGGAACTCTATCGCTCCTTGATTTCCGATCGAAGACTCGACAACGCGGGAAAATACCGCGCGGCGGGAGAGGCCGGAAATCTGGAAAGCGCCATGGGCCAGTTGCACGACGCGGAGAACTCGTTTGCGCGGCAAAAGGAACTGGCGTCCACGCCGGAAGAAGCACAAAGTGCGCTTCTGGCATTGGGGGATCTGGCCAACCGAGGCGGGACGCCGCCCCATTTCCGCCGCGCATTGACCTTCTATCAACAGGCGGCGGCGCTCAAAGGCGCGAAATCTTTCGCTGCAACGCTGCAAATGGCAAGAACCTACTACAAACTCGGGGACTTCCGAAAAACCCGGGAACTGGCCGACACGATTTCTCCGGTCAAAGGCGATCTCGGCGAAAAAGCGGCGTTTCTCGCGGCGGAAGCGACCATCGGATTGCTGGACTATGCCGAAGCGCTCAAGCGGTACGAAACTTTTCTTACGGATTATCCGACCGGAGAGTTGCGCAGGACGGCGCTGATTCGCGGCGCGGAGTGCGCAAGGCAGTTGAAACTCTACTCCGAGGCCATCCTTTTCTATGAGGGCGCGGTAAAACTGGCCCCCAAGGCCCCCTCGGCTCCGGCCGCTTTGTACTGGGCGGTGAACTGCGCACTGGCACGACAGGACGCAGAGACCATGAAGAAATTCGTCTCTTTGCTGTTGGCGGAATATCCGGTTTCGGAATATACCTCCGGGGCGGTACTGCTGCTGGTGGATTTTCTGCGTTCCAATGAGAAATTCGAAGCGGCGCTGGATTTGCTTGCGGCGCTCGAGAAGAGCAATCCATCCGAAGCGCTGGCCAGCCGTCTCCTTTATGAACGGGCGCAAGTGCTCAGCGGCAAAGGCAGTTCCATGGAGGCGCTCAAGCTCCTGCAAAAAATGATCGCCGACCATCCGAAATCCCCGCTGCTGGCCGACGGGTTCTTTCTGGCGGGAAATCTGCATGCCGATCTCGGAGAATATGCCGCCGCTGGCGCGAGTTACCGCCGCGCGGCGGAAACCCGCAAAGGGGGACGCTTTGAATTGCTCGCGCAGGGGCGGCTGGCGGACTGTTACTATTCGCTCTACTCGCTCAAACTGGACCGCAAGCTGTTGCGGCAGGCGGCGGAGATCTATCGCAATCTCTCGGCGGAAAAAGACATCCGAATCGGCGGCCAGAGCCTTTACAAACTCGGTCGCTGTTACGAACTCTCGGATGAACCGGACAAGGCGCTGGAACTCTACAATGAACTGCTTTACCGCAGTCTGGCCTGTCGCAAAGAGAATCTTCCTTGTCCGCCGGCCTGGGCGGGCAAGGCGGCTTACGCCGCGGCCAAACTTTATCTCAAACGCGGCAGCACCGACGGCGCACTGGAAGCGCTGCGGGTGATTTCCCTCTTTCAGCAACTGGGCATCGATACCGGCGAAGATTTCACGACTCTGGCCGATTCGATCCGCAAGAAATACAATCTTTATTGAATCGCGGCGACAGCGATTTTGACCCCAAAAAAGGGAGGGCGCCATGTCGGAAAAAGGCAATCTCAATGGTCCGCTGAATTTCACCGTGGACCGCAAAAAGTGTACCAGATGCGCAGCGTGCATTCGCGACTGCGTCGCCTCCTCGCTGAATCTCGGGGAAGGCGGATTTCCCGCCGTCGCAGTCGGCGGCGAAGAGCGCTGCATCGGCTGTATGCACTGCATGAGCATCTGTCCGACCGGAGCAATTCGCGTGTTCGACCGGGATCCGGAGCAATCCGCGCCTGTCGCGAATTTTCCCAATCCGACCAGTCTGCTCTCGCTGATTCGTTCACGGAGATCCTACCGGCGCTATCTACGCGAAAACGTCGCGCCGGAAACGATCCAAACGCTGCTCGACGCCATGAACTATGTCCCCAGCGGCGTCAATCACCACGCCCTGCACCTCTCGGTCATCGATGACCTCGACGCCATGGAGTGTTTTCGGAACAGCGCGGAGGAGTTTCTGCGCAAAGCCTTTGCCGCCGGAGAGCCGAAACAGGCCGTTCTCGGCTTCGCGCCGTTCCGTGGCGCGCTGGAATCCGGCAAAGATCCGATCTTTCGCACCGCCCCTCATTTGATCGTCGCCACCAGTCCGGACAATGCGCCCTGCCCGGAGGCGGACCCCTTCATCGCGTTGAGCTACTTCGAACTGGTTGCACAGGATCTCGGATTGGGGAGCTGCTGGTGCGGACTGGGCTGGAAACTGCTGGTCTTGTTCCCGGAACTGGCGTGTTTGCTGCGTATCCCGGAAAATCACCATCACGGGTACATGATGCTCTTCGGCAATCCCGCGGTCGAGTACGTCCGCAACCCACAGCCCGCCCCGCTGGAAGTCGAACACATCCGGCTCTGACGGATTGATATTCCTATTGCTTGCAGCTCTTCGGCGGCCGCCCGCGCAGACGTTTGAATTCTTTGGAAAAATGAAATGCGTCGTAGTAGCCGAGAAGATCCGCGCACTCGCGAACCAGTTTGCCCTTTGCCAGCAGCGCTTCGGCTTCGGTAATCCGGCGCTGCTGCATATACTGTTTGAGCGAACACCCCAGCTCCTGAGGAATGTTGTGCGACAGGAACGACACCGATTTGCCTGTCACGGAGGCAAGTTTATCCAGCGTGACCCGCTCGGACAAATGCGCCTCCAAATACTCCGATACCAGCATTCCCCACGGCTTCGCACACTGCTTGACCAATTCATTTGAGCAGATGTATTCGCCCAGATACTTCAGCAGCCGCCCGATGTCTCGCATCTTCTCCGCGCTCAAAGCGCGCACCACCGTTGCCGGTTCCGCACGCTTGACATCGCGCACTTGACCATAGACAATCGCGCCAAGATATTGCCCCTTGCGCGCATAAAGCGGCACGATGCCTTCCAGAAGCCCCGCATGACAATGATAAATATGCACGTCCCGCAACGCCTTGGCCGCTTCCAGATTCTCCCGGTCGCAAGCGGTGCAGGCAGCCCGAAATTTTCCGTCCATGCGGTGTTCCCGGCAAAATTCCGACATCTCCTTGATGTGAAACACATCCAGTTCCGATTCGCCGAGATCGAAAAACGTGATCCGTATGTCGAGAACCCGGAAGAGAAGCTCCATGATGGTGTTCATCTCGTCCGTGCGAATGGTATAATGAAGCATTGCGCCCCGCTCCTGTTCGACGGTACTCTTCGCGGCAGAGGTTTCTTTTCGCCCCCTTCCGCGCCGCCCCCTACTTGCTCCTCGGATCGGCCTCGCTGCCGTAACGACTGGCTTCGCAAAATTCCATGCGACCGGCAAAAAACAGCAGATTAACCACGCCGGTCTGCCCGTTTCGGTTTTTCTCCACGATGATTTCCGCCTTGGCCCCTTCGTCCTGCGGAAGGTCCTTGGTCGCATCCCGGTCGCGGTGGAGAAACGCCACGATATCCGCGTCCTGCTCGATTGTACCGGATTCCCGCAGATGATTCAGACGCGGGCGACTGTTGCCAGTGGCATTTTTGTCCACTTCCCGGTTCAACTGCGCGAGAACCAGCACCGGAATATTCAACTCCTTGGCCAGCTTCTTAATGCCGCCGGAGATCTCCGCGACCTCCTGCTGACGGCTGTCCTGCCGCCCGTCCGCGCGCATCAGCTGAAGATAGTCGATCACCACCACGTCAATTCCCTGCATCTGCTTGAGCCGCCGGGCCTTCGCGCGCAACTCCGCAATGGTGATGCCGGCGGTCGGATCGATAAAGATCTTCGCCTGCGAGAAGTCATGCACCACCTTGCTCAATTTCCCCACGTCCGCCGTGTTGAAGCTCCGATCCCGGAACATCTTCTCCGAGACATGCGCCTCCGTACACAACAGACGACGGCTGATCTGCTCGGCCGTCATTTCCAAACTGAAAAAAGCCACCTTGCGCGGATGCGGTGACTGCGACGGCATGGCGATATTGCGGATGATATTCAGCGCCAGCGCCGTTTTTCCGATGGACGGACGCGCGGCCAGCACAAACATTTCGCCGTTTTTCAGCCCGCCGGTCATGGCATCCACCCCGGGATAGCCGGTGGGAATGCCGGATTCAACTTTCCCGCTGAGAATGTCCATCAGCGTATTGAATTCATTGCTGATGGCCGTCTTCACTTCAACAATGCTGCTGCGAGCTTCAAAATCGCGAACTTTGTAGATGTCGCTTTCGATCTCGCCGACAATATCCGCGACTTCCCCGTCCAGCTGATAACACCGCCCGATCGCCGATGCACAGACATCGATCATCTTCCGCAGCGTCCCGTACCCGCGAACAATCGCGCACCACGATTCGAGATTCACCGTCGTGGCCACGGCATTGTACAACTCCGCGAGGAAAACCTCTCCGCCCACATCGTCCAACAGCTTGTTCACCGTCAGATAGTGCAGCAGCGAAACCAGATCGATCTGCGTCGATCCGACTTTGCGCATCTCCATGACAGCGTCGTAAATCACACGATGGGCGTGAGAGTAAAAAACCTGAGAGTTAACTCCCAGGTTTTCCACCGCGAGGTCGATGCACGGATTCGGTTCCCGCAGCATTGCGGAGAGAACCGCGCGCTCGACCGTCAGATCATGCGGCTGCGGCCGGTCGGCCATAACGCCGAGACCGGCTGAAACCGCCTGCGCATTCTGTATTTCTCCGGGCATGAATTGCCCTTACACGCGCTTGACCACGACCTTGACCGGAGCCGTGACCGTGGCATGCAATTTGGCCTGAACGGTAAATTCGCCCAGCGCCTTGATCGGTTCTTCGATCCGAATGCGCGAATGTTCGATCTTGATCCCCTGCGCAGCCAATGCTTCGGAAATCGCACGCGCACTGACCGAGCCGAAGAGCTGATCGTCCGCAGTCGCCTGCTCGACAATCGTCACTTCGAGCTCCGCGAGCTTCGCCTTGAGCGCTTCCGCCGCGGCGGCATCGGCCTGACGACGCGCTTCGATCTTCTCCCGGCGGGAGGCAAGCTGACGCAGCGTGCCCGGATCGGCCTTCGCAGCCAACTTCCGGGGCAGGAGATAATTGCGGGCAAACCCCGCGGTCACGGAGACTTCTTCCCCCGCCAATCCGAGGTTCTCGACGTCTTCGACAAGAATAAGTTTTACATGTGCCATATTATAATTTCTCCTAGCCGCTTAATCAATAAACGATGCTGATGATCCGTCCGCGCTTGATCGCCACGGCCAGCATCTTCTGATGATCGACACAGGTTCCGGTGATCCGGCGGGGAAGAATTTTTCCCTTTTCGGTCTGGAACTTCGAAAGGGTCTCCGCATCCTTGAAATCGATGTAGTTGACCTTCGACTCGCAAAAACGGCAGATCTTCGGTTTGGCCGCCTGCCGACGGCGCGTAGTTTTACGCTGCATGATCTTTCCTTTTCCTTAAATTTCCATTGAATTGCTTGGTTTTTTTGATATGCTCTTAGAACGGGATGTCGTCCACAATGTCGCTGGGATTGTAACTGCCTTCGGGCATCACCGGAGGCTCCGGCGCACGGCGCTGCTGCTGCGGTTGCGGCTGCTGCGACGGCGCAGTGTCCTCCGAACGAGGAGCATATCCCCCGCGTCCCTGCGGCTGCGAAGCCGAAGGAGCAGGCATCTCCCCGTCCATTTGAGCGCCGTCCCCGCGGCGCCCGCCGACAAACTGGACCCGGTCGGCCACGACGCGAAGCTTCGAACGCTTTCCGCCACCGTCGCGATCCTCCCACTGGTCGTACTGCAAACGTCCTTCGATCAGCGCCGGAGATCCCTTGTCAAGGTAATTCTTGCAGCTCTCCGCGGGCTTTCCCCACACGATGATCTCCACAAAACAGACCTCTTCGCGATCCTGGTTGTTCACCTGGAACCGGCGGCTGACCGCCAGTCCGAACTCACAGACCGCCGAGCCGGAGGGAGTGTACCTGAGCTCCGGCGTGCGAGTCAGATTTCCCAGCAAAAAGACCTTGTTCAACGATGCCATAACGACCTTCTCCCCTGTGTCGAAAAAAACACTTATTCTGCCAGCTTCGAGGCCGCCGCCTCCGGACGCTCGTCAATGACGATCAGATTGCGCAACACACGCTCATCCAGCCGATATTTTTTCTTGATCTCGATGACTTTCGCCTCTTCCAGCTCAAAGGCATAGTCCCAATAGATTCCCGCCTTGTGCTTCTCGATGTCATACGTGAACTGACGACGACCCATCGGCACCGCCGCGGTCACCTTCCCGCCCAACGACTCAATCAGACCGACGATCTCCTTGCTCAACGCATCGCCTTCGTCGTCGACTTTGCGGATGTCCATGATGAACACTGCTTCATATTTTTTCAAGATACCATCCTCCAATTTTATTTCGATTCCGCGCCGGAACTCTCCGACTGCGCTTCTTCCGCTGAAGTGTTAAACTGATTCATCGCCCGTGACAGCGGACAGGTCAACAGCGCCATCACCGCGTCCGCGGCACGCTGCATCGACCAATCCATCTTCTCCGTCTCCGACGCGTCAAACCCGGTCAATACGTAATCCACCACGTTTTTCCCGCGGCCGATCCCGACTCTCAGACGCACAAAATTCGGATTGCCCAACTCCGAGGCAACCGACTCCACCCCGTGGTGTCCGCCGGCCCCGCCCCCCATGCGAATCCGCAACTTCCCGACCGGAAGATCAAGATCATCATGGATGACCAGAATACTTTCCGCGGGCAGTTTCTCCCCGCGCGCCAGCGATCCGGCGCATTTTCCGCTCTCGTTCATAAACGTCTGCGGCCAGGCGAGAATCAGACGGCGCCCTTTGAACGTGCCAAAGCGGCACTCGGCGGCATACTTGTCGCGTTTTTCAAAGGTCCCGGGCAGTTGTTTGAGCAAACGGTCCAATACCATGAATCCGGCATTGTGACGGGTCGCGGCATATTCCCTTCCGGGATTCCCGAGGCCGATCACCGCCTGTATCAGACTGTTTTGCGCTGTTCCGGGCATGATCAATCCAGTTCCTTACTTCTTGCCTTTGTCTTCTGCCTTCTTGCCCTTATCCTCGGCCTTCTCGCCCTCTTCCTCACCCTTCTTCGCGGTGATCACTTCGGGCTCGGCTCCCTCGGGCGCAGCGACTTCAGGCTCGGGCTCTTCCGCCGGACGAACCACATGGCAGACGATCGCATCGGCCTCGGCCAGCGTCTTGACGCCGTCCGGAAGAACCACTTGCGACACCAGCATCACATCGCCCAGATCCAGAGCAGCCACATCGACACGGATGGCATCCGGCAGATCCTGCGGCTTGCAGCACACCGGCAGCATATGAATTTCCTGCTCCAACACGCCGCCATGCGCTTCGCCGACCGGCTGTCCAATCAGGTGCACGCGCACTTCCGCATGGACTTCCTTGTTCAGATCGACTTCCTGGAAGTCAACGTGAACCGTCTGGCTCTTGAGGTAGTTGTACTGAACTTCCTTGACCAGCACCGCCGTGCGCTTGTCCCCTTCGATCAGGTACACAAGGTTCAGGTCGTGCGTGGCCAGCGACTCCCAGTCACCGGCGTTGAGCATCAATGCCTGGGGCTGTTTGCCTTTTCCGTAAACGTTGGCCGGAACCAGTCCGGCGTGGCGGGCCCGACGCGACGCGTTCTTTCCGAACTCGCTGCGAGTCTGTACCGCGATTTCATGACTTGCCGTACTCATAACTTTCCTTTCATTGGTTTCAGTTAAGCGTCAAGTTGTCTTTCATCAATGCTGAATATAGAACAGCGAGGACACCGACCGGCCCTCGTGAATGCGACGGATCGCCTCCCCGAGCAGCGGCGCCACGCCGACCACCACAATTTTGCCGCCGAGCGTGTCCGTGATCGGAACCGCGTCGGTCACAATCATCTGCTCGATCTCCGGCGTCTCCAGAAGCCGACGGCGACCCTCTTCGCCAAGCATGCAATGGCTCACGGCCGCATAGACCTTCTTCGCCCCCTGCGCCTTGATCAGTTTCGCCGCGGCGCAAAGCGTTCCGGCCGTACTGGTCAGGTCGTCGGTAATCACACAAACTTTGTCGGCCACGTCGCCGACCAGATGGCTCGATGCCACCGTGCTGGCGCTGATCCGCCGCTTGGCGACCACCGCGAACCCGCCGTGAAGCATGTCGCCGTAGCTCATGGCCATCTTGGCGCTGCCGGAGTCGGGAGCGACCACCACCGGATCGGGTCCCAGAAGTTTTTTCAGCACCGGCACAAGCACCGGGCGGGCATACAAGTGATCCACCGGAATATCGAAAAATCCCTGAATCTGCTGCGCGTGCAAGTCCATGGTGATGATCCGGTCGGCGCCCGCGGTGGTAAGCAGATTGGCCACCAGTTTGGCTGTGATCGGAACACGCGGCTTGTCCTTGCGATCCTGACGGGCGTATCCGAAGAACGGCAGCACCGCTGTGATCCGTGCGGCCGACGCGCGTTTGGCGGCGTCGATCATAATCAGCAGCTCCATGAGATTGTCGTTCGGATTCGAACAGGTCGGCTGGATCAGAAAAGCGTCGGCGGTGCGCACATTCTCTTCGAATTGAACAAAGATTTCACCGTCGGGAAATTTGGTAATGTGGCATTTGCCCAGTTCCAGACCGAGAAAATCGGCGATCTGGCCCGCAAGCACGGGGTGTGCGCTTCCGGCATAGACGCGAATGTTTTGTGCTGTCCTCATTTTTCTGCTTTCCGGTTGTTGGTTCAGCGACGGCCTCCTCTGCCGGGAAGCATCTCTCGCGTGACAAACCGGAACGCAACTTGCCGAAACCGCTGCCGAGCGACATTCCAAACCATTCCGGAAGAACTCATCGTCCTCCCGGCGTCCTTGCGTCGCGCGGCACCGCCTTTCGGAGTGGCCCCGGCCGCGCACGAAATCTGCCCGGCGGAAACCGTCAATTCCAAATGTTTCCCTCTGGAATTAAGGCGAAAACAGAGCGACAAACCGCCCTGTGCAACTCTTAATATAGCACGTCCGGCGATTTTTGCAACCGGGAAATGTTGACATTTTTTTCTCCGGTTCTATATTAAAGCCGCCGATCTATGTTTTTCCGTTCCCGTCACCCCCGGAGGAACCGCCGCAATGAATTCTAATTTATCCGATTCGACTTTGGAATCCATGGTTGTCGCCGCCATGAACCAGGCGCTGCCCCCCGGCGCGCGCTCCATTTTGCTGCTCCCCCCGGATCACACCCGGCTGCAGTCCAAGGCCGGCGAGATCGTTCGCATTCTTTACCGGCACTTCTCCCAACGATGCCGCATCGACATCATGCCCGCGCTCGGCACCCATGCGCCGATGACCGGAGACGATCTGCGTCTCATGTTCGGCACGGAAATTCCGCAGGAACGCTTCCTCGTCCACGACTGGCGGCGCGACACCGTCCGGCTGGGCGAAATCCCCGCGCAGATGCTCCGGGAACTTTCCGGCGGCGCGCTTGATTTTCCGGTCGCCGTAGAGGTCAATGGCAGGATTCTCGATCCCCGGTACGATCTGGTCGTGTCCAT
>JAQUYX010000167.1 GCA_028691615.1 Victivallaceae bacterium | reverse complement strand
CCCAGTCCGCCGCCAGAAATTTTGAACTGCCCGTGCTGGCGGAAAATATCGAGGACGATCCGCGCAATCGCACCCGTTTCTGGATCATCGGAGATCAAAGCCCGGAACCCAGCGGACATGACAAGACGACTATTTGTTTTTCGTTGGCCGACCGGCCCGGCGCTTTGCTGGCGGCATTGACGCCGTTTGAAGAAGAGAAGCTGACGCTCACTATGATCGAAAGCCGCCCGCTGCGTCCCGGAAATTGGCAGTACTGCTTCTTCGTCGATCTGATCGGGCATCGCAAGGATCCGGCGGTGGAGCGGGCGCTTCGGAAACTGGCGACGCTGGCCGGATTCATCCGGGTGTTCGGCAGCTATCCCGAAGAGCGGTAACGCGTCGGGCTGACACCGTACTTCTGGCGGAACTGCCGGGCAAAGTAGTTGCTGTCCGAAAAGCCGCAATCCTGCGCAATCTGGCCGACCATTTTGCCCGGCATCCGCATTAGAAGCTGTGCCGCGCGTTCCAGCCGCAGTCGCAGCAGATATGCCGCGGGAGTCTCTCCGGTCAGCTGCTTGAACTGAAGCCGGAAATTTGCCGTCGACATTCGGGCGCGGCGCGCCATCGATTCCAACGACCATTTTGTGGAAAGTTTGCCTTCCAGCGCGGCGAGCAGGTCGCTGATCTGCATGGCATAGGAACTTTGCGTTTCTTTCACGTACGGAACCACGCATTCCCGGCAGAAGATCACCAGAACTTTGAGAAAATCCGCCAGAATCGCACAGCGCGCTCCCGGCCGCAGGGCGGCTTCTTCGGCAAGAATCGAATCAAGCAGTTGCAATACTTCGGGGAATGCCTTGTCCGGAAGGGACAAGAGTCCCCCGGTGCGTTCATCGGTTCTGAGATTGAAGAGGAGCTGGTAGTTGGGCAATCCCGAGAGATCCTCGCGGAACTGTCGCAGGAATTCCGGCGCGAACAGGAGATTGTAAATATTCAACGACTGCGTGTTCCGGTAGGAGTGTTCCACGCCCGGTTCGAGCAGAAAAACACTTCCCGGCACCACTTGGAGTACTTGGCCGCCCGCCACATGTTCGGCACTGCCCGCCCGGACGAACACCAGCTCGAAAAAATCATCATGCCGGTGTATGTTGGCATCGCTGTCCGGAGAACTGTGCCGCGCGGTTCCGACCACAAGTTTGAAATTGTGCCAAAGCAGGTAGTGCTTGAGCAGATTGCGGCTCATTTTTCCCTCCTGCCTCGCCGGAAGATCAAAAAGAGCTGAATGAGAAAACTTGCCACAAAGAGTCCCGTTTCAAAAAAAATCTTCGCCAGCGTCGGATGAATTGCCGACTTCCCCGCCCAGAAACTCACCCCGTAATAGGAGGCCGCGAAAAGTCCCCCCGCCAACAGAAGGAATTTCGGCAGCTGGGTACTGATTTTGCCATCGGAACGAAAGACGAATTTCCTCGCAAGATAGAAATAGAGCACCAAATTCGGGATTCGCGCGCTCAACATCGCCGCGAAAATCCCCAACCCGCCCCAGCTGAACAGCGCAAATGCCAGATGGTCGAGCAGACTTAATCCAATGGTCATCAGAACGAAACGCAGCAAGACAAAGTAAATTCGAAGCGAATCGCGAACCGCCCGGAAATGACTGGTCGGATTGTCCGCTTCATAAACGGTCTTGATCGGCACTTCGATCAATCGCTCCGGCGGCTCGTTTCTTGCAAAATAAACGAGATTTTCCAGCTCGAATTCATAACCGTTTGCGGAAAAATCCAGACAGCGGCGCATAAATTGCGCAGGATAGAAACGCAAGCCGGTCTGCGTGTCATGGACATGCCGGCGGGTGCACAGGTGAAAAACAATCTCCGTCAGTTGGTTGCCGAAACGGCTCCGAAACGGAATCGGATCGGCCGTCTTGTGGAAGTCGCGCGCCCCCAGAATCAGGCAATCCGGATGCGTTTTCGCGGCTTCCGCCACGCGCAGAATGTCCGGGAAACTGTGCTGCCCGTCCGCATCGGCCGTCACGCAGCCGAGCAGCTCCGGGAATTGGCGGAGCAACGCGGCGAATCCGGTTTTGAGCGCCGCCCCTTTGCCGCGATTTTCCGTGTGATGCACCACAATTACGCCGGAAGGAAGCTCCGCGAAGGCATCGTTATCGCTGCCGTCGTCGACGACGAGAATGCGGTCAAAAATGCAAATTGCATCGCGCAGCAGAGCCTGAAATTTCTCCGGTTCCGGATGGTAAGCCGGGATCAAAAGTGCGACAGTATCTTGTTTCATGCCGGAAAGATACTCGCAAACTGGGTTGTTTTCAAGTCCGTATCCTACAAAAAACGCTTGAAAAGCGCTCCTTCCTGTGGTAAATTACCAAAAGAATGGGGCGGAGCGTTGAGCCTCACACCTTGTTCAAACCAGCCACATCGCAACATGCAAGGAGCCGAAAGTGTCCGTTTACACACAGATGAGCCGTGCCGCGTCCGGTCAGATCACCCCAGAAATCGCGCATGTCGCGCAATCAGAGTATTTCGACCCGGAAAAACTGCGCGTGCTTGTCGCCGATGGTAAGGTTGTCATTCCCGCCAACATTAATCATAAAACCCTTGTGCCGTGCGGAATCGGCCGCCTTTTGCGCACCAAGATCAATGCCAATATCGGGAATTCCGCGCTTTCCAGCTGTCCCCGGCAGGAGTTGGAGAAACTTCGCAACGCGATCAAATACGGCGCGCATACGGTGATGGATCTGAGCACCGGAAGCAATATCACCGGCATTCGCAAGGTCATTATCGAAAATAGTCCCATTCCCGTCGGCACCGTTCCGGTTTATGAAGTCCTGGCTCGGGTCCCCAACTCCGATGAAATTTCCGATGAGCTCATTCTTCAGGTCATAGAGGAGCAGGCGCAGCAGGGGGTCGATTATATGACCATTCACTGCGGGATTCTCAAGAAGGATATCGAGCTTGCCAAAAAGCGGAAAATGCGCATCGTCAGTCGCGGTGGTTCGATCCTTGCCCGATGGATGAAGCGTCATGACCGGGAGAATCCTTTCTACACCAATTTCGACCGGATTCTTGAAATCTGCCAAAAATACGACGTCACACTGTCGCTGGGCGATGGAATGCGTCCCGGCTGTCTGGCGGATGCCAGCGACGCCGCGCAATTCGCTGAACTGGAGGTGCTTGGTGAGCTGGTCAAGCGCTGCCGGGCCGCGCAAGTGCAGGTGATGGTCGAAGGCCCCGGGCATATTCCCTTTGACGAAGTCGCCATGAATATGCGGAAAGAACAGGAAGTTTGCGACGATGCTCCCTTTTACATCCTTGGCCCCGTGGTGATCGATTGTGCCCCCGGCTACGACCATATCACCAGTGCGATCGGCGCGACGATGGGCGCGTTTGCGGGAGCTTCCATGCTGTGTTATGTGACGCCCAAGGAACATCTGGGACTGCCCAACGCGGAAGATGTGCGTAACGGCGTGATCGCCTATAAGATTGCCGCGCATGCCGCCGATGTGGCGCTGCATAAGCCGCACGCGCGGGAAGTGGACGACGCGATCAGCGACGCGCGCGCGGATTTTGACTGGGAGAAGCAGTTCGATCTGGCGCTTGATCCGGATCGGGCCCGCCAGTTGCGGGAGGAGGCCCTTGCCGAAAGCGGTCGCGCGCCCGACCATGACAAACATGCGCAGTTCTGCACGATGTGCGGTCCGGATTTCTGTTCCATGAGGATCAGCAAAGATCTTTGACCGTTCATGGGAGGCGGGAACGCATGTCGATGTTGGCAGCTTGGAACGT
Source organism: Victivallaceae bacterium (assembly GCA_028691615.1). Classification (GTDB taxonomy): domain Bacteria; phylum Verrucomicrobiota; class Lentisphaeria; order Victivallales; family Victivallaceae; genus JAQUYX01. The sequence continues at coordinate 2,552 of JAQUYX010000167.1, read as the reverse complement.
TCTGAAGAGCGAATATCTTTTCCGTCGTCCGTGGCTGACCGTGCGCAGGGAAGAGCTGGAGCTGCCCAACGGCAACCGGATTCCGGAATTTTATGTGCTGGAATATCCAGAATGGGTCAACGTCATTGCGATGACCGAAGCGGGAGAGTTTGTGCTGGTTCGTCAGTATCGGCATGGATTGGGGCGCATTTCCTTGGAATTACCGGCTGGCGTCTGTGAAAAAACAGATCTTTCTCCGCTGGAAGGGGCGCGTCGCGAGCTTGCTGAGGAAACCGGTTACGGCGGCGGAGATTGGCGGGAGTACATGGTGCTTTCGGCCAATCCGAGCACGCAGAATAATTTGACTCATACCTTTTTGGCGCTGGGCGTACGCAAGGTGGAGGAGCCGCATCTTGACGCGGGTGAGGCGCTTACTGTGGAATTGTATTCCGAGGCGGAATTATTTGAGCTTCTGAAGGAAGGGCAGATGATACAATCGCTGATGGCGGCGCTGCTCTGGAAATATTTGTTCGAACATCAGTCGGAGAATTCGGAACGGCCGGAAAAAAGCTGAAAAGCACTGCGTCCCGTGTTTCCCTGCTCGGCGTTCGGGGCGTAACTTTCATCAATTCATGTCGCGCCTTCCGGGACGACGGCACTGACAGAGCTTGCTTTGTGTCTTGCGGGGGGATTACTCGAGGGAATTTTATGACGCGTCGACCGCGTCATTTGATGAGAAAAATCAAAAAAAGAGTTACCATTCTCGATGTCGCGAAGAGTGCAGGAGTCACCTTTTCGAGTCCCCGGATCACCGGGGAGAAATACTTGTAGATTTTTTCCTTCATGAATTCGTAGGCGGCTGGGGTCCAATTGACCTTGATCCGGAGATTTTCACCGGAGAGGGCGAGTGCGCCGTATCCGAGGGCGGCCACGCCGCCGGGAAAGAGTTTCAGGGCCTCCGCCTCATCGACATGCTTGCGGTCGGCCAGTTCGTAGAGATAGTGTTCCGAGTCGATCGGAATGAGTTCGCCCTTCTTCCGGAAATAATCGACGATGCCGTGCATATCTTCTGCGGAGAGCGAAAGCGCGTCGTCCTTCCCCTCCTGGCAGAGGGGATTTTTCCCGACTTTGAGAATCGTCCATTCCACCGGAACGCCGTGATCGTCGCGGATGACCTCTGGTGTCTCCGCCGACAGCTTGAACCAGTCCATTGTGTAACCCTTTCGTTAAATGATCTCTTTGTCTTTTTTTTAAAACTCCGGTTGACTTTTTCAAAACCATCGTTATTTTATTGATGGGAACGGTTTTTTCGAGTGTGTGCGTTACCTCACGATTGAGGGCCTGCGAAAAATACCGTTCTTTTTTATACCAGCGCCCATTCGGAATCGCCATAATCGTCTCCGGCATTGTTCCAGCTGACCAGCTTCAATTCCTTGCCATCCCAGCCCATCACACAATAAGTTTTTTCTCTCGGATTATGTAAGACAATCTTTTTTAAACAGATCGGGACTTTTTCCAAGTTGCTCCGTGTGCCTGTTGTTTTAACCGCCCTCTTCAAACTCACGACCACGCGGCAGTTTGGATTTCCAATCGTCTCTTTCAGCAGCCGGATCGCGGTATCGGGATCGGTGAACAGCTCCTCGGCATTGTCGACCGATATGGCGATTTTCAGTTTTTCTATGTTCCGCATCTTGACTTTTCCACCCTTCCGAAGTATAATGTTCTCCGACGGCGATTGTTTGACGTTGCGAGCTTGGCCACATTGTTGGTAGCTGGTGTCAGACGGTCGCCGTTATTTTTTATCGTGCTTTCGCTGATAATGCTCCCGTTTATTCTCCCGGTCGTTTGTCCCCCGGATCTCCCACTGGCCTTCGCCGTAGGACGCCGGGGATCGGTGCCAGCTCATCAGCCGGAATTTCCCCGCCTTCTCGTCATACTGCGCCACGCAGTAGGACTTCGTCTTCGGATCAAAGAAGGTGATGATCTTGCGCATGCCGCGCTCTTGTTTCTCGAACGTCACGCTGACCTGCGCCGCCGGATTTCCAAGCGTGGCGCGGAGAATGCGTTCCCCTTCCGAGGGATCGACGAATACCTCCTTGTGATGTTTCCAGTTATGAACAAGGCCATCGTCTTTTCCTCCCGCCTCCAGCGAGATCGGCGTGTCCCGGTCGGCAAGTCCCGCGTCCCGGCACTCGGAACGGCCGCATCCCGGATCCGGCAAGCAGCGCCGAAAGTGGAACGTTTTACTGCAATAACAAAGGTATTTTACAGTAAAACCGTTTCCTTCTTCCGCACGCTCGCAAGCGGGGAGTATTTCGGCCCATTCATGGCGCGCGTCCGCCAGATGCCTTGCAGCCGGGAACTCTATGAGGAATGCCTCCGGACATGGCCGGGAATCCACGATCCGGTCGAACAGGCGGCGCGATGGTATTTCGTCGCCCGCCAGAGCTTCGGAGGAGTCTTTGGAAAATCATGGGGAACCGGAGTAACCACCGCCGTCACTGCGTCGTGGTGTGCCAGTTTCGACAACCTCCCCAAAGTACACGAACGCTTGCAGTCCGTCCTGATCGAGT
>JAQUYX010000166.1 GCA_028691615.1 Victivallaceae bacterium | reverse complement strand
CTTGGAAGGTTCGGTTGTTCTGATCCAACGTTAATTCTCCGGTGTCGCTGGTCAGAATGCCCGGCTTCATCGGAGGAATTGCCAGATTTGATTTGCGCAACTTCGTCAAGGCTTCCGGGAGAGAAAAAACACCGCGCCCGTCCGCGACCTCGGTGTGCCATGCAAAGGCGCGGACTTGGGAGCCGGTTGCCACCGGGAGGACACGCACTTGAGGGCCGTTTTGCGGTTTATGTGCGGAAGCGATTCCCAGTTTCCCGATCAGGGCAAGTTTACTCATCTCGGCGTTGACCGACTGATTGGCGTTGGCGGCCTGAAAGTTGCCGAGGTCGAGAAGGATTTCGGTTCGAGCGGGCCGGACGTCGCCTCGTTTGTACAACACCGAGTTGAGAAATTCGTTCGCACGCAACACCGGGGAACCGACCACGCGGAAGCTGGTCAGGTAAAGATCTTTTCCTTCAAGGCCGATCGGAGTTTCGTGAACGCACATGCCGTCCCACTCCTGCAATGCGGCGTAGGAGGAGAAGAGCAGGCCGTTCTCATGCTGGTATCGATTCCAGAAGCAGTGGTTGTGCTCCGTCACGACCAGAGGAAGTCCGGCGATGCGCGAGGCGGCGACGGCGCGGAAATGCGGGACGCCTTCCCGGACGGAACTCTCCTGTCCGACGCGGGAGCCGGGCGCATCGGAACGGGATGGATGTTTATAATAGGTGTTGCGAATGACCATATCGAAGTGGTCGCGTGCGAGCCGGGATAGATTCATCGAGACCTGAAAATTGTATTGCGCGACGATGCCTTTGTAGCCCAGTTTCCGCAGTACGTTTTTGCCCCACTGAAAATTCTCTTTGAGCGAGGCGAAACAGAACTCCTCCCAGTCGTCGGCGGTACGGTCCTTGCCGAGAAATTTGGGGATGCGAACCTCGGAAAAGTCGTGAAACTTCTGATCCCACGCTTGATTGAGCGCGTCGGTTGTCCGGTATTTGTTTTGCAGGAAGGTGGAAAATTTCCCCCGGATAAAGTCGATTGCCTCCGGGGAAATGTCGCAATTTTTGCCCCAGAAGAGGTGGGGAATTGCCAGTTCCTGTTCGTTGTAAAGTTCCACAAAAGCGATCATCGGGTCGTCTTTCCACGCCAGCTTGGTGTAAGGATTGACATGGTTAAGCATGGTTTTCGCCCAATCCTGCCACTCTTTGCGCGCGGAGCTTTCGCCGAAAAGAGTCAGCAATTTACGCGTGTTGCGCGCCTGGGCCGCCGCATGAAGCTTATTCAAATCCCGCGTGATCCTGCCCGTGGCCGAATCGAGGACGTATTCGACGGAACCCACGCGAAAGAATGCAATGGGGATCGTGATGTAGATGCCGCGTTTTTTCAGCTCGGCCATATAAAAATCATACGCGTCAAAGCGCGCCGGATCCGGTATGCCTTTCTGGATGGATTTGCCCATCAGGTGCTGATCGACCCATAGCCGAATCAGGTCGTACCCCTGTCGGGAGGCGGCTTGGGCAAGCTGTCGGAGCTTGCCGTGCATATCGCTGACCGGAGCGCTCATTTGAATGTAAATGGGGGTGTCGGCCATTCCCTGAAACCGCAGCGGTTCCTCCGGTTTTTGTTCGAACCGCAACCCTTTGCCAGGCACGGAAACGACCCGGCCGAACGCTCCCGCCGGCGGCACATCCCCCTTGGGCGACAGATCCAGTACGGAATTTTCCTCCACCACCGGAGAGGGGAAGTCGGGCGCTTTCCATTCCGGTGCGGTCGCCTGAAACGTCCTGGCTTCGGGCGCGATCGACACTTTGCGGGAGGAGAGGCTTGCGCCGAAAAGAATCCATGCGGCTTCTCCCGGAGAGGTGAATTGCACGAACCGGACAGGTTTGTCCGCAAGCTCAAATCGAGATAGATAAACGATTCCGCGCCCTGCGGATTCCAGCCTGACATAGACCGGACGCGCGTTCGGCAGATGGGAGAGCGTCGCCCAGTCGCTGACGTCTTTCTGACAGTGCACCTCAAAGGACTCGGTGGAATTATCCGAGTAGGTCACGGTGATTTTTCCCGCGACGGCACCGGGGCGGCTCCATGCCGCGGTATGAAGCAAATAAAGGTATTTTGCCGGGAAATTTCCGCCTTTCGCCTGCAAAGTTTTTAGATCGGTGGGGACTTCCCGCGCGGAAAATACCGCGACGCGGTCGTTCAACCGGAACTGCATGCCGCCGAAACTGACCTGCCGGAAATCGAATCCGGCCATGTCAGTTTCCGGTCCCTGTCCGGTCCAGCCCGAACCGGAGTCGGGATCGGCATAAGTTCGGTTGACCGCTCCGGTAAGATCAAGCGCCCGGACATCCTGCGGCACAATGGTAATTCCGCCGTCCCGGAACTGGGCGGTCACGGTGTAGGTGGTGTCCGGTTTCGCTGCGAAGGTGTGGAAGGCATAGTCTTTATAGTCGGTGAAGAGCAGCGCTTCCGCGTTTTCCGGGGACGATGCATAACGCGATACGGTTTTTTTTACGTGGGGAAGGCTCGGGGGCAGCGGGACGCCGTTGAGCATAATGCGACGGAACCAGACACCCTGCGGTTTCTGACGGGGACTCCATTTTGCGCGGAACCGCAGCGTGACTTCCCCGCCATTTTTGCCGGTGACAAAAGAAAGAGAGACATTGTCCCATTTGTCCGGGGAGGCGCTCAAACAAGTCGAAACCACCTCTGCGGTGGTCCCGCTGGCGGGCTTGCTTAATAGATTGGGTTTCTTGACCGTTGCGTCGACCTGCACGTCGCCCAAAGCGGCGATCGCAGGCAAGACGCACACAGCGGCAGCAAAAAGTGTTGTGATCCGAGTCCGTTTCATTTTCGGCATTTCCTTAACTTTGGATTGTCCATCGGAAATAATTATAGTCAAAAAAGGGCGGATTGTCAATAGATATAATGAGCGAAAACATATATGAAATGATTGCCGAAGGAGCGGCATTGTAACATTTTCTCTACGCTCTTTCCGCTGGAGGACTTGTTGCGACTTTGCCGGTCGCCGTCCAGACACTCAGTTATTTCATATATGTTTTTGCTCATAATGTCTATTTTAGAAATTGTAGTCAGAGGGTATAATATCATTATCGAAAGAGCAGTCGTCCGGTGGACGGCTCATAGAGAAATCGTTTGGTTTAAGGAATCTTGAGATATGAAAGTTCTGCGCTTGAATGCACGAACGTTTCCCATGATCGAGGAAGAGCGTCAGATTCTGCGCGACGCTGGTGCGGAAGTTGTTGAAGTGGAACATCCCGGAGAAGATCCGCATGAGGAGGAGATCGACGCGGTCTTGATTGTTTCCGCATATTTGCGCAGCGACGACATCGACCGCCTGCTCCGGTGCCGCGTGATCTCCCGCCTCGGAAACGGCTGCGACAAAATTGATCTGGAAGCTGCCGCCCGACGCGGAATCATGGTCGTCAACGTGCCGGATTCTTTCTCCGGCGAGGTCGCGGACCATACGATGGCACTGATGCTTTCCGCGCTGCGCAAACTCAAACCGCACGAAGAACTCATGCGGCAGGGGCGCCGCCCGTCCGGTACGTTCGGCGTGCGCAGGATTCGTTCGCTGACGCTGGGCCTGATCGGATTCGGACGGATCGGACGGGAGGTCGCGTGCCGTGCCAAGGCCTTCGGTATGAAAATTCTGGTTGCCGATCCGGCCTTGACCGGGGAAGAAGCCGCCGAATCCGGCGTCCGGAAAACCTCCTTCGATCAGATCCTTGATTCTTCCGATGTGATTGCGCTGCTTTGTCCGCTGCTGGAATCCACCCGGGGAATGCTTTCGGGGAAAGAGTTCAAACGCATGAAGAAAGAGGCGATCCTGATTAATACCGCGCGCGGCGAACTGGTCAACGAGGCGGATCTGGCCGAAGCGCTTGAAAATGGTGTGATCGCGTGGGCGGGACTCGACGTTTTCGGATCGTTCAACGTATTTGTCGAGGGGGGCTTTCCCACAACCCATCCCCTGTTCAAGGTGAAGAATATTCAGATGACTCCCCACGTTTCCGCCAACGCGGAGGAGGCGAAAATTGAAACCTTTTCTCGCGCCGCCCAATACGCCATCGATGTCCTTCGTGGCGTCGTGCCGCCTTTTGTCGTCAACAAAAAACTACTTGAGAAATACGCAAAATGCAAAAAACAATGAAGGCCGCACGCCTCTTCGGGCCGAAAGACCTGCGGATTGTCGATCTGCCAATTCCGCAACTTGGCGCGGGCGATGTGCTCTGCAAGGTTCGTCGGGCTTGCATCTGCGGAACGGATCTGGCGATCTTTTCCGGGAACTGTTCCTTTGTCCGCAGCGGAGAGGTCGATTTCCCCATGACACAGGGGCACGAATGGTCGGGCGTCGTTGCGGCGACGGGTAGCGGCGTAACCAGATTTCACCCCGGAGACCATGTGGTCAGCACCAACGGGATCTCCTGCGGGAAATGCCCCGAATGCCTTGTTGGAAACCTTGCGCGCTGCAAAAATTCCCGCTCGCTGGGAACCGTCCACGCATGGGACGGTGCGTTTGCGGAATATGTGCGGATCCCGGAACGGAACTTGTTTTTGCTCCCCGACAAACTCTCCTTTGAGGAAGGGGCCCTGCTGGAACCGGCGACGGTGGCCTATTCGGGGATTCTGGCCGCAAATGTGCATGCGGGAGACACGGTGCTGATTCACGGCTCGGGGCCGATCGGGATTATTACCGCGAAACTTGCAAAAACGGTGGGCGCGTCGAAAATATTCCTGACCGGAAGGAAGGCGTACAAGTTAAACAAAGGCAAAGAGTTCGGCGCGGACATCACGATCAATACCACCGCCGAGTCCGTTTCCGATGTGCTTGCAAGGGAGACAATCGACGGCAAAGTCGACCGCATCATTGAAACCTCCGGCGCGATTGAGCTGCTTCAGGATTCCTTTCTGCGCATTTCCGGAGGCGGAACAATCGCGGTGCTGGCCTTCTATGAGCATCCCCTGCCGGAACTGGCGATCGACCAGATCGTCTTTCGTAATATCAGTCTAAAAGGCGTCGCGGACGCCTCGCGAACTCACATTCCGATTCTGCGGCTCATGGAGACGGGAAATCTTTGTCTTTCGCCTTTGATCTCCGGCCGATATGGATTTGAAAACATTCTGGACGCCTACCGCGACATGGCCGACGGAGGCGAAACACGCATCAAAATGATTCTCGATTTTGAATAACGACTTTTGCCCGAGTACCAATACCAAAAAAGAAAGGATCGGAAACAAATGAGTCTGGGAATTTTTCTGAATTCCGAAGAACTCTCCGTTGTCGAAGAACATCTGGAGCGCTATGCCCTGGAGGGCGTCACAACCAACGTCTCCATGCTGGCAAAACTCGGAAACGTCAATTTTGCAAACTATCTGCACGATATGCGTAAAATCCTCGGAGAGAAAGTCTTTCTCACACAGGTCACTTCGACCGATCCGGCCGTCATGCTGGAGGAGGCCGAGCTGATCCGCCGTCACGCAGGCGAGCGCACGTTTGTCAAATTCCCCTGCACACCGGAGGGATTGTACGCATTGAAAATCTTTTCCGGACGCGGCGGACACTCTGCGGGAACGCTCTGCTTTTCCGTGGTTCAGGGCGTTCTGGCACTGCTGGCCGGAGCGGACTACATCGCGCCGTTCTATCAGTCGATGAACGATGTCGGCACCGATGGCCTGATCGTCCTGCGCCAGCTGGCGGGATTCATCCGGCGCAGCGGCTGCAAAGGACGGATTCTTTCGGCCAGCTGCCGCAACTCCGCCGATCTGGGCACGGTATTTGAAGTTGGCTGCGACGCCGCGACGGTCAATCCGAAATTTTTCGAAGAGTTGAATGCCCCCGGAATGGATCGATTCTACGGGAAATTTCTTTCCGATTGGGCCGCCGCGCATCCCGACGGCGCGACGCTTCTGGACTTGCATCAATAACCGGCGGAGAAAAAAATGAAAGAACAGCAAAAAAAAATCAATCCGGTCCCGACCTTTGACGAACTGGTGCAGATCAACAAAAAACGGAAATTTTACCAGATCGCCTTTCTGGTCGAGGATCTCGAAGGAACCATGAAGAATTGGGTGGAACTGCTTCATATCGGTCCGTGGCTGATCATCGAAATGAACCAGAACAACTGCACCGACGTCATCGAACAGGGAAAGAAATCCCATGCGCCGTTCCAATTTTTCTGCGCCACCGCAATGGTCGGAGAAATGCAGATTGAGCTGATCAAACCCGTATTCGGCGTCGAAGCTTACGACCGCTGGATGAAGCTGCATGGTCCCGGACCGCACCACATCAAGGAGTGCGTTCCCGACGGACTCATCGAC
>JAQUYX010000016.1:18497-31182 GCA_028691615.1 Victivallaceae bacterium | reverse complement strand
CGCCCCCGGCACAGCACCAGCAGCTGGGAGAGCACAATTCCGGCGCCATCCGGATGCGGATTCTCAACTTCATGGCCGAGGTCGAGGAGGAACTCTGTCATCTGGGCACCCCCGCCAAGACCCGCCACAACGAAGTGGCGCCCGCGCAGTTCGAGCTGGCGCCGATCTTCGAGGAGGTCAACCTCGCCAGCGATCACAACATGCTGGTCATGGAGGTTCTCCGTCAGGTCGCCGACCGCAACGGACTGGTTTGCCTCCTGCATGAGAAGCCCTTCGCCGGCGTCAGCGGTTGCGGCAAGCACAACAACTGGGCCATCGCCTACGGCAAAACCAATCTGCTCAATCCCGGCAACGATCCGCATCAGAACGCGATCTTCCTGACCGTGCTCTGCGCGATCATCGAAGCGGTCGACGACCACGCCGATCTGCTGCGTGCGGCCGTCACCGGCGCCGGCAACGACCATCGTCTGGGCGCCAACGAAGCGCCGCCGGCGGTCATCTCCATGTATCTGGGCGACCAGCTTGCCGACGTGATCAACCAGCTGGAAAAGGGCGAGGCGAAAAGCAGCCGCAAGCCCGGCGCCATGCGCATCGGCGTGGACACCCTCCCGCAGCTGCCGCGCGACGCGACCGACCGCAACCGGACCAGTCCGTTCGCCTTCACCGGCAACAAATTCGAGTTCCGTGCCCCGGGCAGCAGCCATTCGTGTTCCGGAGCGAACGTCACGATCAACGTCATTGTGGCCGACGCCTTCCAGAAGATCGCCGCGGAACTGGAAAAGTTCCCGAAGAAGAGTTTCCACGATAATCTCCAGAAGCTGCTCAGTTCGATCATTGCGCAGCACAAGCGGATCATCTTCAACGGCGACGGCTACACCGACAACTGGCTGAACGAAGCCAAAAAACGCGGACTGCCCAACTGCCGCACGACCATGGAGGCGCTCAAGGCGCTCACCACCGACGCGAACGTGGCGCTCTTCGAGAAATACGGTGTCTTCAACCGCCGCGAACTCGAATCCCGCTACGAGGTCTTCCTGGAGGATTACCACCGCAAGATCCGCATTGAAGGACAGATTGCCCTGGAGATCGCGCAGAGCATGATCTTCCCGGCCGCCTCCTCGGAATACGAGAAGACCGTCCGTGCACTCTGCGAGGCCAAGACCGCCGGGATCTCCTGCGGAATTGCCGCGCTGGAAAGCTCCGCGGCGATCCTCGGTGAAAAACTCGACGAGCTCCAAAAGCACGAAGACGCGCTTGCACATGCGCTCACGGGACTTCATGAGGAGATTCTCGCGGCAATGCTGGAACTGCGCAAAACCGTTGACGCGCTCGAACGGATTCTCCCCGACGGCTGCTGGCCGCTGCCGAAATACCGCGAGATGCTCTTCGTTTACTGATCCGGCGGTATTTTTAATCAAACAACACACAGGGGGATTGATCCATGTCCGACCCGATCAAGCATGAGTGCGCCGTGGCGCTGCTTCGGCTTCGCAAAAGTCCGGAGTATTACGTCAAAAAATACGGCGTCGCCGATTATGGCTGCCGCAAACTGGCTCTTCTTTTGGAGAAACAGCACAACCGCGGTCAAGACGGCGCCGGAATGGCCGCGCTCAAGCTGCATCCCGAGCCGGGCACGCCCCCTTACAAAATCGAAAAATCCTCCGCGCCGATGCCCCTGGCCGATCTGCTCGGGCGCATCCGGCCGGAGGAGTTTTCCGGTGAATTGCTCCTCGGTCATCTGCGTTACGGCACGTTCGGCCGAACCGGAATCGACTTCTGTCATCCCTTCGTGCGGCAAAGCGCATTTCTCGACCGCACGCTCCTGCTGGCGGGCAACTTCAATCTGACCGACACCCGGGAAATTTTCCAGAAACTGATCGCCACGGGGCACCATCCGGCCAGCAAGGCGGACGGGTATCTGATTCTGCAGCTGATTGCGCATTATCTGGAGGAGGCCCGCGGCAAACGAGTTTTCGATCTGGCCGGCGACGTGCTGCGCCGCGCGGCGGAAAACTTCGACGGCGGCTACACGCTGTGCGGCGTGATCGGAGACGGAAGCTGTTTCGCGCTGCGCGATCCCTCCGGCATCCGTCCCGCCTTCTACTATTTTGACGACGAAATCGCCGTGGTTGCTTCGGAACGGCCCGCAATTCAGACGACCTTCGACTGCACCACCTCCGAAGTGGCGGAACTGCCGCCGGGACAGGCGCTGGTGATCGAACCGGACGGACGAGTGGAACTGCGCAAATGTCTGGAAGCGCAGGAACCGAGACGGTGCGTCTTTGAACGGATTTATTTTTCCCGCTCCAACGATTCGGAGATCCACCGCGAACGGCGAATGCTGGGGAAATCGCTCGTCCCGCAGATTCTCTCCGCGGTGAACGGCGACTTCGACAACACTTTTTTCAGCTACATCCCGAACACCGCGCAGGTGGGATTCCACGGCCTGCTGGCGGAACTCAACCATCTGGCCTTCCGCTCCGGCCATGAAGTGCGTTTCGGCCTGATCGCGGTCAAAGACGCAAAATTCCGCACCTTCATCTCCGACGCCACCTTGCGCAAAGAATTTTACATGCATGTCTACGACGTCACCTACGGGCTGGTCCGTCCCGGCAGCGACAATCTGGTCGTCCTCGACGATTCGATCGTCCGCGGCAACACCATGAAAAGCGCAATTCTTCCGATTCTCGACCGGCTCGGCCCCAAAAAAATCGTCATCGGCTCGACCGCGCCGCCGATCTGCTATCCCGACTGTTACGGAATCGACATGGCAACTTTACACGAACTTGTCGCATTTGAAGCACTCATTGACCTTGTAAATTGGCACGGGAAGGAGTATCTTTTACGCGAGGCACGACACGAGGCCGACGCGGTTCTGGCAGGAGAACTTCCCGACGGAACCAACCCGGTCAAAAAACTCTACGAAAACTTCAGTGCCGAGGAACTTGTTTCCGCAATCGCCGCGCGCTTGAAACCGGACGGTCTCAAGGCCGAGCTGGAGGTGGTTTATCAGAGCTGCGACGCTCTGCACGCCTGCTGCCCCAACCATCGCGGCGACTGGTACTTCACCGGAGACTATCCCACGCAGGGCGGTTACCGCGTGGTCTCGCAGGCGCTGATCAATTATCTGGACAACAACAACGAAAGGGCATACTAATATGGATCGCCAATGGAAAGCCAAAAGAGAGCGCAAAGCGTTTCTCGCTCTGGCCGACGGGACCGTGTTCCCCGGCTGGAGCTTCGGGTGTCTCAAGGACGCCGCCGGCGAAGCCGTCTTCAACACCGGCATGACCGGCTATCAGGAAATTCTCACCGACCCCTCCTATGCGGGGCAGTTTGTGCTCCTTACCGCGCCGGAAATCGGAAATTACGGGGTCAATTCCCGGGATGTCGAATCCCGGGATCTTTTTTTGCAGGGACTGCTGGTCCGCGAACTGAACGAGCCGTCGAACTACCGCTCCGAAGAGAGTCTGGAAACCTACCTCATGCGCCACGGCAAACCCGGACTGGCCGGATTGGACACGCGCGGATTGACGCTGCATCTGCGCAATTACGGAAGCCAGAAGGCGTATATGCATGTGGAGAATACCTTCATGTCCCACGAGGAAGGCGTCGAACGCGCCCGCCTATGGAGCGGACTTGACGGTGTGGACACCGCTTCGCTGGTTTCCACGCCCGTTCCCTACGATTTCAATGAACAGGGAAAGCACTTCGTCTGCGCCTATGATTTCGGCATCAAGACTAATATTCTCCGGCTGCTGGCCGAACACGATATGAAAGTGCGGGTTTTTCCCGCCGGAACGCCCGCGTCCGAGCTGCTCGCCGCTAAACCGGACGGAATTTTCCTCTCCAACGGCCCCGGCGATCCCGCCGCCGTGGTTCAGGCGCAGGACAACATCAAATTCCTTCTCGGCAAAGTGCCGCTGATGGGCATTTGTCTCGGACATCAGCTGCTCGGCCTCGCCTGCGGCGGCCGCACAATCAAGCTCAAATTCGGCCATCACGGCTGCAATCATCCGGTCAAAAATCTGGCGGCGGACACCGTTGAAATCACTTCGCAGAATCACAATTACGCCCTGGAGGAGACATCTCTTCCGCCGTGTCTTGAAGTCACGCACCGCAATCTCAACGACCAGACCGTCGAAGGGGTCCGCCACCGGGAACTGCCTGCGTTCAGCGTGCAGTACCACCCCGAGGCGGCGCCGGGACCATGCGACTCGACCTATCTCTTCGACACCTTCCAAACCATGATGGAGAAACAATAAGATGACCAAACATATTTTCGTGACCGGCGGGGTGGTTTCCAGCCTCGGCAAAGGAATCACCGCGGCGGCGCTGGCCATGCTGCTGGAAAAGCGCGGTTACAAAGTCGCCATGCAGAAACTCGATCCCTACCTCAACGTCGATCCCGGAACCATGAATCCTTACCAGCACGGCGAAGTTTTCGTGACCGACGACGGCGCGGAAACCGACCTTGATCTGGGACATTACGAGCGCATCGCCGGCGTCCGCTGTTCGCAGGCGAGCAACTACACCTCCGGGCGCATCTACGGCAATGTGATCGCCCGGGAACGCGCCGGGGGCTATCTCGGCGGAACCGTGCAGGTGATTCCGCACATCACCAATGAAATTAAGGACGCCATGCGCAGTCTGCACTCCGAACAGATCGACATCGCCATCAGCGAAATCGGCGGAACCGCAGGCGACATCGAAAGTCTTCCATTTCTCGAAGCCGCACGGCAGTTCAAGCTGGAATCGGGGGCGCATGAGGTGATCTTTCTGCACCTCACGCTTGTCCCTTATATCCGCGCGGCCGGAGAACTCAAAACCAAGCCGTCGCAGCACTCGGTGGCCATGCTCCGGGGCATCGGCATCACGCCGGACATTCTGGTCTGCCGCACGGAGATCCCGCTGGAAGAGGATCACTTCCAGAAGCTCTCGCTCTTCTGCAACGTGCCGGAGCGCTGTGTGATCGAAGAACTTGACGTGCGCAATTCCATCTACGAAGTCCCGTTGGAGCTTGCGCGCCAGAAGCTCGACGAATGCGTTCTCGAGCAGCTCGCACTGGAAGCCCGACCGCTGGATCTGGGAAGCTACCGGCTCTGGCTTGACGGAGTGCTTCATCCGGTCAAGGAATGCACGGTCGCGGTGGTCGGCAAATACATTAAACTGCGCGACGCCTACAAAAGCATTTACGAGGCGCTGCACCATGCCGGGATCGCGGCTTCGGCCAAAGTGAATTTTCTGCCGGTCGAGTCGGAGACTTTGGAGCATGAAAATCCGGCGACCGCATTGGCCGGCGCCGACGCCATTTTGATTCCCGGCGGCTTCGGCAACCGCGGAATCCTCGGCAAGATCAAGGCCGCCGAATACGCACGCGTCAATCACATTCCCTTTCTCGGCATCTGTCTTGGGATGCAGTGCGCGGTGATCGAATTCGCCCGCAACAAACTCGGCTGGCAGGATGCCGACAGCACCGAATTCGCGCCGGAAAGCACCCATCCGGTGATCGCGCTTCTGGAATCGCAAAAGCAGATTTCCGACAAGGGCGGAACCATGCGGCTCGGCGCATATCCGTGCAAATTGATCCGGGGCAGCCGCAGCGAGAAACTCTACGGCTGTGAGAATATTTCCGAACGTCACCGTCACCGGTTTGAATACAACGGAATTTACCGCAAAGCTCTGGAGGACGCGGGACTGCGCGTCGCCGGAACCAGTCCGGACGGAAACATCGTCGAGATGGTCGAGCTGCCCGAGGAGCCTTTCTACGTCGGCTGCCAGTTCCATCCGGAATTTCAATCGCGTCCGCAGCAGCCCCATCCGCTTTTCGCGGGACTGGTCAATGCTGCGCTCGACAACAGGAAAGCGTAAACGATCATGCCAAAACGCGACGATCTGAAAAAAATCATGCTGATCGGTTCCGGTCCGATTGTCATCGGCCAGGGCTGTGAATTCGACTATTCCGGAGTTCAGGCCTGCAAAGCACTGCGCTCGCTCGGTTACGAGGTGGTGCTGGTCAACAGCAATCCGGCGACGATTATGACCGATCCGAATTTTGCCGAGCGCACCTACATTGAGCCTTTGAATTCTGAAATTCTTCATGAGATCATCCGCCGGGAGCGTCCCGACGCGCTGCTGCCGACGCTCGGCGGACAAACCGCGCTGAATCTGGCCATGGAGCTGGCGGAAAAAGGGATTCTCGACCGCTATCAAATTGAACTGATCGGCGCCGACGCGGAGGCGATTTCCCGCGCGGAAGACCGGAAGAAGTTCAAGGACACCATGCAGGCGATCGGTATGGACGTCCCGCGTTCCGGTTCGGCGCACACGCCGTCGGAAGCGGAGGCAGTCGCCTCGACCATCGGCAGCTGGCCGCTGATCATCCGTCCGGGATTCACGCTGGGCGGAACCGGCGGCGGCATTGCGCACACGCCGGAGGAGTTTCAGAGCATTGTCCAGCGCGGGTTGGACGCCAGCTTCAACAGCGAAGTTCTGATTGAAGAGTCGTTGCTCGGCTGGAAAGAGTTCGAAATGGAGGTCATGCGCGACAAAAAGGGGTCGGCGGTCATCGTCTGCTCCATCGAAAACCTCGATCCGATGGGTGTGCACACCGGCGATTCCATCACGATCGCCCCGATTCAGACCCTGAGCGACCGGGAATACCAGCAAATGCGGACGGATTCGCTCAAAGTCATGGAGGCCATCGGCGTGGAAACCGGCGGCAGCAACGTGCAGTGGGCGATCAATCCCGACACGGGTCGGCGCATCATCATTGAAATGAATCCGCGCGTATCGCGTTCCAGCGCGCTGGCTTCCAAAGCGACCGGATTTCCGATTGCGAAGATCGCGGCCATGCTCGCAGTAGGTTTTACGCTCGACGAACTCCGCAACGACATCACGCGCTCCACGCCGAGCTGTTTTGAACCGTCTCTGGACTATGTGGTGACCAAGGTTCCGCGCTTCACCTTCGAAAAGTTTCCGAAGGCGGACCCCACGCTCGGCACCCAGATGAAATCCGTGGGCGAGGCAATGGCCATCGGAGGCAACCTCAAGCAGAGCATTCAAAAGGCGCTGCGTTCGCTGGAAACCGGACGCGCCGGATTCGGAGCCAATCCGAAAGACGCGATTCATCAGGCAATGTCCGACGAAGCGCTGGCCGAATGTATTTCCAAGCCGAACGCCGAACGGATCTTCGCCATTCATGAAGCGTTCCAACGGCATTGGAGTGTGGATAAGATTTTTGAACTGAGCAAAATCGACCGGTATTTCCTGCGCCATCTGGAAGAGTTGGTCGATTTCGAGCAGGAGATTCGTGCGAAAAAGACCTTGAAAGCCTTTGCTGCCGACCGGGAATTTTACCTTCAGGCAAAGGAACTGGGGTTCAGCAACGCCCAGCTGGCTTATCTGCTCGGCTGCGACGAAACCGACGTGATGCAGGAAGCAAAAATCGCAAAGGTTCAACCCGCCTACGGCGCGGTCGACACCTGCGCAGGAGAGTTTGAAGCGATCACGCCTTATTATTATTCGACCTATCTCCCCGGCGGGGCGACTCCGGCGCTGCCCGATCCGATGCACGGCAAAAAGAAGATCATGGTGCTCGGCGGCGGACCGAACCGGATCGGTCAGGGAATTGAATTTGACTATTGCTGCTGCCACGCGGCCTTTGCCCTGCGCAAAGCAGGCTATGAGGTGGTCATGGTCAACAGCAACCCGGAGACGGTTTCCACCGATTACGACACCAGCGACCGGCTGTTCTTCGAGCCGCTTACGCTCGAAGACGTCATGAACATCTACGAACGCGAAGAATGTTTCGGCGTCATTGTCCAGTTCGGCGGACAAACTCCGCTGAATCTGGCCGCCCGTCTGGAAGCCGCCGGCGCCCGGATTCTGGGAACCTCGGCCGCCGATATCGCCGCGGCCGAGGACCGCGACTTCTTCCAGCAGCTCGCCCATAAGATCGGGATTCTTCAGCCGGCCAACGGAATTGCCCACAATGTCGAGGAGGCGCTCGCCGCCGCCGAACGGATCGGGTATCCGGTGTTGGTGCGGCCGAGTTTCGTGCTGGGCGGGCGCGGCATGGTGATCGTCTACAAAGAGAAGTATCTGCGAAAATTCGTGGAAGAAGCCGAAACGGTTTCGCCGGGAAAACCCATTCTGATCGATCGCTTTCTGGAAGATGCCATGGAATTGGACGTCGACTGCATTTCCGACGGGCACACCAGCGTGGTCGGCGCGATTATGGAGCACGTCGAACCCGCGGGCATTCACTCCGGCGATTCGGCGTGCATGATTCCGCCGATCACGATTTCGGAGGCGCTTCAGGAGAGAATCCGCCAGTACGCCTATGCGTTTGCAAAAGAGCTGCATGTGGTCGGTCTGATGAATATGCAGCTGGCGGTCAAGGGGGACGAGATCTTCATGATTGAAGTCAATCCGCGCGCCTCGCGGACGGTTCCCTTCGTGAGCAAGGCCATCGGCGTGACGCTGGCGGGGCTGGCGGCCCGGTGCATGGCGGGGGAAACACTTGCCGATCTGGGATTCACCAAAGAGGTGCATATTCCCTATGTGGCGGTCAAGGAAGCGGTTTTTCCGTTTGTCAAATTCCCGGGAGTGGACATTGTGCTATCGCCGGAGATGAAATCGACCGGAGAGGTGATGAGTCTGGATCACGATTGCGGGCTGGCCTATCTGAAAAGCCAGCTGGCCGCGGGCAACAAGCTGCCGGTTTCGGGCAATGTGTTTCTGTCGATTCGCGACGAGGACAAGCCCAAGGCGGTAAAGCTGGCCAAGCGTCTGGTGGATCTGGGATATACGCTTTATGCGACCCGGGGAACTTCGACGCTGTTGTGCGATTCGGGCATCCGCTCGCACGCTCTTTTCCGGATTTCCCGGGGGCGGCCGAACATCATCGATCTGATCCGGGCAAAAGAGGTTGCGTGGATCATCAACACCTCGGAAACCGGAGCGGAGGCGATGGTCGACGAGATCCGGATGCGTTCGCAGGCGGTCATCTGCGGCGTGCCGCTGACCACGACGATCGCGGGTATGGAAGCAGCGATCAACGGCTTGTCGGACAAGGCGGAATTCGGTCGGTTTGAAGTGTACAGTCTTCAGGAATACCACCGCCATCTGGCCACCTTGAAAGAGATCATCTAGAACGGCCATACGCGTTCTACGACGGGGACGGGAACCGGCGTCAGGCGTCTTTTTTGACGCCGGACGCGGGTTTTCCGCGGAAAGTTCGAGTGGAAGCGCGGAAAATTGCCGCACTATCCAGCACATGGGAGACAAGTTCCGCCCCCTCCTCCAGATGCGCCAGAAGCATGTCGACACAGCAGGACGCACATTCCGCTGCCTTCTGATCGAACGTACTGATCGGGACGGGACAATATTCCGCCCCCGCGAGATTGTCTCCGCCGGTCAGCATCATGTCTTCCGGAATGCGCACACCGTGCTCCAGAAGCCCCCGCTCCACGCCGATGGCGGTGTCGTCATTTCCGCAGAGCACAGCGTCAGGCGCATATTTGAGAAGTTCGCCGGTCAATTCGTAACCGCAAAAACGATTCTGCTCGCAAGGGAAAAATTTTATCTCGCACCCCGCAAGCGCCTCCTCAAACCCCTCCTGCCGCTGCCGGAAACTGTCCCCGCCGGAAAAATTCAGAATTGCGAATTTGCCCGCGCCCTGTTGCCTGCAGTGCCGAGCCAGTTCAAACGCGGGTTTGCGCTGGTTGACCGAGACGGACGGAAAATCTCCGCAACGGTTGGTAAGCATGAGGAAAGGACGCCCCCCTTCCCGGAGTTCTTCCAGATAGCGGCAGTCGCCAAAAGCGCCCCAGACAATCAGCGCATCAATCTCCATACTGTTGAATATGCTCAAATACTCCCGCTTCGCAAGAAAAGCCGGAGTGTTCAACAGCGGCAGACAGCGATATTTCCGTTTGGCGAGCTCCCGGCACACGGTGAACATGGATTTGGCCATATTCAGGTCGTCGTGAAACAGATTGTCATTGCACAGGAACCCGATCATCCGGGAGCGTTTGGAAAAAAAACGCACCGCGTGAATGCTCGGATGATAGTCGTGCGTATGGCAATAATCAAGAATCCGCTTCCGGGTCTTTTCCCCGATCTTGACCATCCCGTCGCGACCGGAAAGCACCCGCGAAACCGTCGAAGGGGAACAGTGCAACGCCTGTGCGATTTCCCGGATATTGATCTTTGATTCCTGCATGACCCGCTCCTTATCATAAGAATTTCAAAAAATTATACACCGCATCTATTGATTTTTCAAATTTTTTTGATATAATATTAAGAAATACCGCAACTGTTGCGGTTAAAAAAAAGACAGCAATCCTTCCGAATCGGGGCTGCGGCGTCGGGGAAAAAATTTTATAGAGAAAGCAACTTCATGGATCAGAAACGTTACCGGGAAAAAATCATCGGAGCATGGCTTGGCAAAGCAGTCGGGGGAACTTTGGGACAACCGTGGGAAGGGTGCTCGGGACCGTTGAACCTCTCCTTCTACGATCCGATTCCCAGTGGAATGATCGCCAACGACGATCTGGACGTGCAAGTGGTCTGGGCTTGCAAGCTGGCCAAGGAATGGAACGGCGAAATCTCCCGGCACCTCATGGCCGGCGCGTGGCCGTCATGCATCAACAATCCCTGCGACGAATACGGCGTGGCCATCCGCAATCTGAAGCTCGGACTTCATGCGCCGCACACCGGAAGCTACGACAATTTCTTCACCGGCGGCATGGGCGCGGCCATCCGCAGCGAAATCTGGGCCTGCCTTGCCCCCGGCGACCCCGCGAAAGCGGCGCAGTTCGCCTACGAAGACGCCTGCGTCGACCACGCCGGAGACGGCATCTACGCCGAACAGTTTCTGGCGGCTCTGGAAAGCGCCGCCTTCACCGAATGCGGAATGCGCAAACTGATCGAAACAGGACTGTCCGTCATTCCCGCGGAGAGTCTGTTGGCCGCGGCCATCACCGACACCATCCGGTGGTGCGACCGGAAATGCTCCTTTGCGGAACTTCACACCAAAATTATGACCAAATATGACAACGGGAATTTCACCAATGTGCTTGTCGATCTGGCCTTCATCACCGCCGCGCTGCTGACCGGCGGCGGAGATTTTGTCCGCACCATCTGTCTTGCCGTCAACTTCGGGCAGGACGCCGACTGCACCGGAGCGACCACCGGCTCGATCATGGGGATTCTCAACCCCGACGGCATTCCCAAAGAGTGGCTCGCTCCGATCGGGCGCGATCTGGTGGTCAGTCCGGGAATCACCGGCATTCAGCCGCCGTCGACCTTGGACGAATTCACCGATCTGGTCGCCGGACTGCGTCCGATGGTTCATCTGGGGACGACGAAGGAGACAAAGGGGGCGGATCTTTCGCGCTTTGCCATAGCCTACCGGCGCTCGGTCTTCCAGCCGTGGTTTCCGCGCGATCCGCGCAAATTCCATCCGGTCATGGCGGAGAACGCGGCGGAGGGAAAATTCCCCGGCAATCTGGTGGAAATCGATTTTTCCGATGCGCCAATGGATTCGCTCGTGCTTTATGAAGTGCCGTTTCATCTCGACGCGCCCGAGCAGGAGGTGATCGTGCTGGTCAGCACGGCCGCGGATCTGCGCGTATGGGTGGACGGCCAATTTCTCTTTGCCTGCGAATCGGGGCCGATGCTTCCGGCGTTCCACCGGGCGCCGATGAACCACCGCCGGGACGTGACGCTGTCCGGCGGCGCGCATACGCTTCGGTTCGGCGTGGCCAGATCCGAGTGGAGGATGCAGAAAACACCGCTGCTCTTCGGTCTGGCTTCGATGGACTGTCATTGGATTCCGGAAGCGTTCCTAAGTCGCTGAAGACGCATCGCGACGGAAGAAGTGCCGTCAAAAACAAGGAGCCGTCAATGAGAATTTCCGGCATCGGAGCGAAACCGATTGCCATGTTTGACAAAATCGTCGATCTTTTGAAACAAAACAAAGTCGCAGTGTCTTTTTGCAGTTTCAAACGTTTGGCAGTGTCGTCAAAAAAGGAGGAAAACATTTCAAATTCATTTTTTCATCGACATTTGAAAGGAAAAAAACACACGGGATACGGAAAAGAAATTTTAACCTCACGGAAAACGAATTGTTAACAGAAAGGCACTCAGGATGAAACAGGAAAGATCCTTCACCCTCATCGAACTTTTGGTCGTCATCGCGATCATCGCAATTCTTGCAGGAATGCTGCTGCCCGCGCTGAATCAGGCAAGAGCAAAAGCACGCGCAATCACCTGTCTGAATCAACAGAAACAATGCATGACCGGGCAACTGCTTTATGCCAATGACTATGCCGATCACATGCTCTGCGCACTGAGCACCGCCCTCCCCGGCTCCTATGCTCTGGCATGGGGCGGCGTGCTGCACAAACTCGGATACCAGCCCAATCCGCGCATTTTCGGCTGCCCGATGTGGGCCGGAGCAAACAATCCCTTCTACAAGGGAATCGGGCCGAATTATGAACAGCAGTACAATACCTATGGGATGTTCAGCACCGAGGGCGAAACCGTTTACACCACACAAAAAGAGCTCCTCGGCGATTTTGCTCGGGTCAAAAACAGCTCCCGCTACATCATTCCCAAACGCATGCGCCAGATCTCCGCAACCGAGATTATGGTCGACTCCTATTACGGCGCGGGA
>JAQUYX010000016.1:0-18487 GCA_028691615.1 Victivallaceae bacterium | reverse complement strand
GCGGCCTTCGCCGACGGCCATGTCGCCGCACGCACGCGCGGGGAACTCAAAGAGTCCCCGATGGCATTTGCCAAGGTCTATGACGCGGTCGGCAACGAAGTCACACTCTGATTTGTCGCAGAACAAAGGAATCATCGAATGCTGAAACACTTTTGGACGGCGACAGTACTGGCTTTCGCGGCGGTGAACTTGTCCCTCACGGCGTTTGAACTGGGCTCGACCACTCATTTCCCGCAGGGAATGGGCGAGCCACAGGAAAATATGCAGGTCTTTCACCAAGGCGGCATGCGATCGCTGCGCGACGATGTCACCTGGGGGTATTTTGAACAGAAAAAGGGGGTCTACACCCCGGAACGCACATGGCTGGGGCCCGCGCTGGCGCAAGGAAACCGTCCGCTGCTGATTTTCTGCAACTACAACACGCTCTATTCCCGCGGCTATCCGCTGACGCCGGAACACCGCAGCGCCTACGCCAAGGCGGCCGCGGCGCTTGCCTCTCATTACAAAGGCCGCGTCCCCTATTATCAGATCTGGAACGAGTGGGACGGCGGATGCGGCATGGGCGGTCATTTCCCCGGAGAAAAAGATCCGAACGCCTACGTCGCGCTGCTTGCTGCAACGTATCCCGAGATCAAGAAGGCCAATCCCGACGCGGTGGTCATCAGCAACTCCATGACGTCCTTGAAATTTCTGGAAGAGACCTTCCAGGCCGGAGTGCTCAAGCATTGCGACGGCTATGCGTTTCATCTTTATCTCTTCGGACACGCCGGATCGGGAAAATACGCCGAAAACTACTACAAGATCATCAAAGGTGTCACCGAGATGGCCCGGAAGTACAACAACGGCAAGCCCAAAGATCTTTATCTGACCGAAACCGGATGGCCGAGTCACTCCGAGAGCGGCGGCGCGCCGGAATCCGTCGTGGCCGATTCCGTGGCCAGAACGCTTTTGCTGATCCGCACCATCCCGGAAGTCAAAGGCCTGTGGTGGTACGAATTTCAGGACGAAGGCCACGAGCCCAAGCCGCAGGGCGATAATTTCGGCATCGTCACCGCCGATCTCACGCCCAAAGAGTCCTACTATGTCATGCGTTCGATCGCGCCGGTCGTTCGCGACGGGGTGTTTTTGCGCCGTCTTAAGACCGGCGATCAGGATTTGATCGCGCTGCTCTTTCGCATGCCGGACGGGCAATCGGTGATCGCCGCGTGGACGCCCAAGGAGAATCTGCGCAAACAGATTATTCTTGCCAGAAACAACGCCCCGAGAGAACCGCTTCATCTGCAAATCGCCGGATTCGAAAAAATCCGGCGCAACTGGGGCTTCCGCCAGTGGAGCAACGCCGGGAACAAGCAGCGCGATCGCAAGGCCGAAGTCAATCCCGACGAGTTCGCCTTTTCGGTGACGACCCGGCCGGTGCTGCTTTACGGCCGTCTGGAAGAAGCGACGATCGCCAAAGTCAATCCGATCCCGCGTCCGGTTTTCGGCGGCGGCGGGACCACAGCAGGAAGAGGGAAACTCGCGCGCATTGCCCCCATGGGGGAACTCGGACGCTGGATCTCCTTCGGCGGCAACCGCAATTACTTCCGGATCGGCGCAATGCCCGCCATTCGCGACGCAAAGGATCTGGACGCGAAGTTCCGCGCCGCAATCGTCGGCGATCAACTGCGGGTGGAAGTGGAGGTCGCCGATGACAAACATGTGCAAAAATATACCCCGTCGGAAATGTGGAACGGCGACAACGTTCAGCTGGCCTTCGCTTCGTTCCGCGACGGTACCATTCCGGTCTGCGGCTCGGAGTATTCTCTGGGGCTGACGCCGAAAGGTCCGGTGGTGTTCCGCCAGAGTTCGGAGTTCGGTCTCGATGACGAACCGACCGGGGCGGTGCTCCAAGCGGAACGCACGGCGACGACAACCCGATACGAGTTGAATCTTCCGCTGCGCGAGCTTGGCATCACCCGCGTCGCGCCGGGCAGCCCCATCGGCTTTTCCATTGCGGTCAATGAAAATGACGACGGCAACCGCAAAGGCTTTCTCAGCTGGGGCGGCGGCATCGGTCTCTATAAAAATCCGCAGGAATACAACTGGCTATTAATCCCCGGCGGCGTGACGCTGCCGGAACAATCGCCGGCAAAGGCCCAAAAGCCGGCGGCAACCAACAAGGAAACCAAGAACGCCCCCGCCGATCTGGGATTCTCAGGCTCGGGCAAGAAGAACTGGCGCTTTGAAGCCACCAAGCCCGCCACCGGCAACCTTACGCTTCTTCCCGGCGAGGGGCCGGACAAAAAAGGCGCGGGGTTATTGAAGCTGTTCTATCCGAATCGCAAAGGCGTGGCGGGAATTGTTCGCGGCATCCCTGGCGGCGCAAAAGCCGAATACATCACGCTGACGTTTTGCAACAACAGCTTCCAGCGCATCACGTTCCGGGTGATCGACTCCTCCGGCCAAACGCTTCAGTGGGCGGCGCCGGTCACATGTTCGGATCAGTGGCAGACGGTCCGCTTTGCCTTCAATGACGGGCACAACCGCTGCAAATGGGGCGGAGCGAACGACGGCAAAGTACACGGAAAAGTTCAGATTGTCTGTCTCTATTTCGAGGCGGCCTATCTGCCGGAAAAATGCAACTCCGGCGAAGTCCAAATCGGTACGATTTCCATTCTGTAAAAGGGAAATGTTGTCCAACCGACGCGCGGCGCAGCCATTCGCACGCGCGTTTTTTTGTGAGACGCTTCCCTGTCCCGACCCAATCCGCCAATTTTTCCTTAATTCGGCCGCAAATTGGTCGCTCTGGTCACCGTCCGGACGCCCGCTTCCCCGTGCTGCGATTTGTATTCGGATATCACCGTCCGGAGCCGCAGAATCTGCGAAAATCCAATCAGAAACCAGATCGCCGCAAACAGGAAAAAAAGACGGTATGTCACCGCCGTGTCCGTCACCGGCCCCCACATCGACGACACCATTTTCGCAATGGCACTCTCCGGGTGCGCAATTAGAAATTCGCTACTCTTCCCCGCAAGTTTGAGCAGCCCCCCGGTCAACACCATCCCCGCCAACCCCGCGCACGCGCCCGCCACCAGATTGATATAAATGGAAACCACCACCTGTTTCTCCTTCGGGACCGCCATGAGAAAATAGTGTATCATGGAAATCGACATCCCCGTGGTGGCAAACCCCGCGATCGCAAACGGTATGGAAAACAGCAACAGCCACCAGCTCGCCCCCGCACTCACAAATCCCGCCGAAGGCGCCAGAAGCCAGAAAAACGCAATCGGAAATGCCAACGCATATCCCGCAATCGCCAGCATTCGCGGCCCGAACCGCGCCGAGAAGCGCCCCGCCACGTACGCGCCCAAAATCGCCAGCCCAAACTGAACCATCGAAAAAAGCACCGCCGTCGTGTCCGACACCCCATACCCGCGCTTGAGCGCAAGCACCGAAATCGGCACCAGCATGACCAAGCTCACATTGATGACAAAACCCGCGCGAATCTGCGCCGCAATCGTGGAATCAAAAAACGCGCTCCGCAGTTCCCGCAGCAGCGGACGCCGCACAGATTCCCGCAGTGTCTGGCTCTCATCGATCCGCCGCAAAAACATAGACGCCGTCACTCCCAGCAACGCGCCGGTGACAATCACCCCCATAAGCACATACAAACTGTCGCATTTCCAAAGGATGAAACTGACCAACGACAGCGCCAACGAGCCGGAAATATAAAAGAGCGCCGTCGAATTTCCCAGCAGTTTTGCCCGATCATCCGCACTGGAAATTTCCCCCATCAGCGGCTGGCTCATCACCAGTCCCGCCGCACGGCAGCCGTAAAAAAGAAATCCCCCCAGTAAGATGACCGCCCAAGCCGCCGGCAGACTCACAAAAGAGATCGGCACGCTCAGCGCCACCAGCAGCGCCGCGATATTGCGCCCGACCCAGAAATCCGCGTAGCATTTCGCCGCGCCGAAATGCGCCGCGTGGAGAATGCCCAGCGGCAGCATCAGAAATCCCAGAAAAATCATCGCGCCGATCATGCCGATTACCGTATTCGGCGCATGCAGTTTCACCGCAAACAAAATGATCACCGTCTCCCCAAGACACATATAAGATGCGCCATTGATGAAACTGCACACATTGTAGTTCCACTGGGACCGCTTCTTCTCTTCCCGCGACAATTCCCGTGACAAAATCATGACAAACCCTTCAGATCAAATCCAATACTTTTTCCGGCGGCGCAAGAAGCCGGAACGCCTCCCCCGCCAAATACAACGAACCGGCAATCAAAATGCGCTGCGGAGAACCTTTGGCCCGCTCGATCCCGTCGCCCAAAGATTCACACAACTGCGCCGGACGCGCCCCATGCAGCACCTCCGCGAGTTCTTCCGGCGTGCGCCCCCCGCGAAGCGAATCCCCCAGCGGCACAAAGAAAAATCGTTCCGCCGCGGGAATCAACGACCGCAACCCCGCGGGGTCCTTGTCGCGATAATTTCCGAAAACAACGCTGAAGCGTTCCCCGGGGAACACCTCCGCCAACCCTTCCGCCAGTGCCGCCAGCCCGTCCGGATTGTGTCCGCCGTCAATGATATAGCGGTCAAACACATCCATGCGCCCCGGCCAGCGCACCTGCGCAAACCCGCGCAACACTCCGGCGCGGTCGAGTTTCAAATAGCGAGTCACCGCATCGGCCAACGCGTAATTGCGCCGCTGCATCGCCCCCGGCAGCCCCAGTTCGACCTGTTCCCCCTGCGATTCAAACTGCTGAATCACACGGTTATCCCGCACCAGATTGCGGGAGGTTCCGCGCGGAACTTCGGCCACGGTAAGCGGCGCATGGCATTCCTGCGCGCGGCGACGAATTACCTCCATCGCCTCCGGCGCCAGAGCGTCGTTGACAAACACCGGACGCTCCTCCTTGATGATTCCGGCCTTCTCGAACGCGATCTGCGCAATCGTGTCCCCGAGATACTGCCGGTGATCCAGTGCGATATTGGTGATGATCGAACACTCCGGCACGACCGTGTTGGTCGAATCGAACCTGCCCCCCATCCCGGTCTCCCAAACCACCCATTCGCAATTTCCGCGCGCGAAAGCCATCGCGGCAATCCCCGTGAGAAATTCAAAATAGGTGCTGTTGATCCCTTCGCTTTGCCGCGCCAGCTGCGTGACCAGTTCGGCGAATTGCGCATCCCCGATCGCCTTGCCGTCGATGCGGATGCGCTCGCGCACGCTGACCAGATGCGGCGAGGTGTAAAAACCGGTGCGTTTCCCGCAGCAGCGCAGCGCGGAATCCAGCAATGCCCCCGTGGAGCCTTTGCCGTTGCTCCCCGCGATATGGAGGAACTTCGTCTTCTGCTGCGGATTGCCGACCCGTTCCAGCAAAGCGAAGGTATTGGACAACCCCAATTTGATTCCGCTTTTCTGAAGTTTGTCCAGATAATCGAGCGACTCGGAGTAATTCATAAAGAAAACACAAACTTTCTTGCAATCTGTTTCTTTTGCATTTATAATATAGCATCGAAACTGGAAAATGTCCTTGCGGAAGGAGAGTCTTTGGTGGATTATCAGCAAAAATTCGGTGTTTTCTCCGGCAGCGGCTTTCATCTGGACGATTGTCCCGCCCGGATGGACGACGACCGTACCAAAGAGCAGCTCGAAGAGCAGACGCAGGCGAATTGCGCGGAGCTGGCAAAGCTGCAATACAAGCTCTACGCGGAGAACCGCCGCGCGGTGCTGATCGTCCTTCAAGCGATGGACGCCGGTGGCAAAGACGGGGTGATCCGGCATGTAATTTCCCCGTTGAACCCGCAGGGGTGCAGAGTGTTTTCCTTCAAAGTGCCCACGCCGGTCGAAACGGCTCATGATTTCCTCTGGCGTTATCATCTGGTCACCCCGGCGCGTGGAGAAATCGGGGTGTTCAACCGTTCGCATTACGAATCGGTGCTGGTGGAAAAAGTGCATGATCTGGCGAGCGCAGAAGCAATCGAGAAGCGGTATGCGCAAATCAACGATTTCGAATCGCGTCTGACCGCAGAAGGGACGACGATCTGCAAATTTTTCCTGCACATCAGCAAAGCGGAGCAGCTCCACCGCTTCCGGGCGCGTTTTACCGATCCGGACAAGCAGTGGAAAATTTCCGATTCCGACTTCCGCGAGCGCGCCTATTGGAATGACTATCAGAAAGCATTTGACACGGCGATCCGACGCTGTTCGACGCAGTTGGCTCCGTGGTACGTAATTCCATCGGATTACAAACCGTTCCGGGATCTGGCGGTTTCCGCGCTCCTCCTGGATACGATGCGCAAGATGCACCTTGAAGTGCCCTCCGGCCGCGTCGACCTTGCCAAGATCGAACAACTGCTGGACGCGGAGTCCTGAGCTCTGGTGCGAGAGACGCGCCACGGGTCATAATTCAACCCGCAAAGCGTCTGGATCAATTCAGGAGCGAAGGCGTCGTCGCGCGGGATTGCCAAAATCGCCACAACCTCCACGCCCCGATGCAATGCCATCAGATTGAGCTCTCCCGAAGCAGGAAGGCGTACCGGCCTGATCCATTCGCAAGGATACTCTCCTTCCACGGGAAAGTCCCATTTGAAGCGATCCTGTTTCGTCCCATATTGCGCTTTTTTGAACTCCACAGCCGAATTGATTGCGGATGCCGGGGCAACCCCTTTCCCGCAACTTTTCATCCAAAGCATCGCGGTATTCTTCTCGGTTTCCGGCAGCTTGACCGGTCGAAGCAGCGTGAAGAAATAGTATTCTTTTTCGCTGTCGCAAGCACCCAGCTGAAACGACGCCGACCGATGCGGACGCTGGAAACGAACGCGGGAAACCGGATATTCCGCATCCGCCATCTGCAGCTTGAGAATATTGTCAGGCGCCCGCAAGGACTCCGCAGAGGCCATTCGCAATCCGGGCGACGAGATCAAAAACGCCTCCCGGATTCGCTCGCCGCTGCGCACCGTGAGCTTCCCGGTTCTGCCCCGCTTTTCGAGAGCGTTCACCACGATCTGATCGCCCTCGCGCTTTACAGAAAACCCCTCGCTGGATGTCACCACCGCGTCCGCAGGAAGCGCCGGAGCCGAAATGGACAAGGGTTTCTCCGAATCAAAGGCATAAAAATGTTTGGAAAGCTGCGCGGAAACACCGGTATAGACGCCGCCGGTCAATTCAATCGGATCGGCCTTTTCCGCATAACAGATTTCAATCTTCGCCCGCCCGGCTTTGGTGTCGCTCTTGAGCAACAGACAATTCCCGCCTTTTTTCAAGTCGACGGGAAGCAGCCGGGGATTGAGCTGGACACAGGTCTGAGCCTGAAACCGCCGGATCTCCCGGATCGGTGCGGCGATTCGAACATAAAATTTCCGTCGGGCCCGGACGCTCAAGGTAAACTCGACCGAACCATCCGGCAGCATTTTGCCGCTTCGAAACATTTTTCCGTCATCGGAAACTTCGATTGCCGCACATTTCCCGTCGGCGCGTTCCGCCCGGTAATTGCCGGAGATCACCGGATATGGAGATTCCACCCGATAGAGAAATGTTTGGGCATCGGGGACAACGAAAGCACCGTTCTCCTTTCGAGGCGCGCCGTCAAAGCGGAAAAAACCGCTGGCATAATGCGGATACGGTCGTTCAATCGTACCGATCGCGGATTTCGTGACCGCGCCAACCTCCGCGTTGCATTCCCGGAACCTCCGGTAGAATCGGGAGATTCCTGTTTGCAAATCGTTGTATTGTCCGTTGTTGAACCGGGAGAAGGAAAAGGATTCGCCGGGACAGAGATCGAAACTGGATCGCTCCTCCAACGCAAGTTGATGGATTTCATATCCCCTTCTCCCGTGGCGGATAAAGTGCAGGGGCGACGCCGCGGGATCGGCCAGCGCAAAGAGATAGGGATCACGCTCCGCTTCCTGCAGAGAGGCGCAGCTGCGACCGTCGCGCGACGGCAGGAAACTCTGTGCGGACAAGTCGAACAAATGCGGTTTCCCGTCATAGAACACCTGCTCGAAACTGTGTTCATATCCGGCAGTCTGGGTGGCCGGACAACGTCCCACCTGCACAAAAAGATTCACGGCCAGATTATTCAACGGCCCACACTCAAACGCACAATAGCCGTTGAACATCGGCATCGGACGATACTCCACCGATCCGGTGCGGCGGCTGTACGGTTCGAAAAGCGGCGGATGGGAGATGAAGTAATCCTCCGTTCTTAAAAGCAGATTGAAGATCGCCACGATCCGGTCATGCGCAGAGAGGTCGTTGATTTTCAGGGAATCGGACAGATCACCGTAACTGCGCGGATCGATCTCCCCGTCCCGGAGCAAATAGACCGCGCGAAGCCGTTTGTTGCCCGAATTGGCGATGGTCACGGACTGCGTGAATCCGTCGTTGGGACAATCGAGCATGAAGGGTTTGCCCGTCTCCATTTCGAAGTCCATGCGTTTTTCCCTGCGGGAGGCGATGAAATCCGCGGCAGAAGGCAGCTGCGGATAATTTAGTTTGGTCAGCACTTTGCCCGGAAAGAAGCCGGGCGCACGAGGAGGCACAAGATTCAGCTGCCGGATCGAATTGTCGCGCCGCTCCACGGATACGATTTCCGCGTCGGGCGGACGCGGCGAAAAAACGCCGGAAGGAACGCGGGTTCCATTGCTCCGGTTGTACCCGTAACGCCACGACGCAAAATCAAAAAATGCGAGCGTTCGCGTGTCCGGTTCCAGTTTTTTCGGCATCGCAAAATCTTCGGCGTAACGCGCCGAGGACGAAACACGCACCTCGCAGATTGCTCCTTGAAAAAACTCCTTGCTTTGTTTCGGAAATGCCGCCATGACGCCGCTGTGACACGGACCGCCGAAAACAACAATATCCGGGAAAAGCTGCTCCCCCCAGCGGAATTGCTTCAGATCGGGAACCGTCGGCGGATCAACCTGCAAGCTCCCGATTTTTTTCCCGTTGAGGAAACAGCGCAGGACGCCTTTGCCGTCATTGGAGACAGCAATGTGCGACCACTGATCCGGCGGAAGCATCAGCGGAAACGTGGATTTTTTCACCGCCTTGCGGACCTGTTTGGCTTGCGCGTAAAGTTTTCCCTGCTGATTCTGGGGATCGGCCTCTTTTGCAAGACAGGGTGCGGCGGAAAGTTCCGCTTTCCCCGCTGCTGCGTCATAGGTCAACTTCTGTAAATCCCGCCGGGTGCGATTGTGCGCGGTATATAGAACCACCGCCCCTTTCTGTTTCCCCGCCGCCGGGCGCAGAAAAAACTCGACCGTTCCCTCGCCCATCGGCCAGTTGAGATCGTCCTGCGAGCGAATCGAATACGCTTCCGCCCAAACCGCCTGCGGCAAGGTCTGATAAAAAAAGGCGCTCTTTCCGTCCAGCTGCATCGAACGCCGGGAATCCTTGCCAATGCGGAACAATTCCGGATTCAGACCGTTGGGA
Source organism: Victivallaceae bacterium (assembly GCA_028691615.1). GTDB lineage: Bacteria > Verrucomicrobiota > Lentisphaeria > Victivallales > Victivallaceae > JAQUYX01. The sequence continues at coordinate 9,070 of JAQUYX010000016.1, read as the reverse complement.
GATAACATTTCGCCATGCCGCACGGCAAGTTTGCGAATCAGAAGTTTCGGCATGGCGCTGGCATAATTTTTGAGCGGACGGCCATAGGAATCAAAGAGTCGGGACGCCGCCAGCATCCGCAGTTGAATTTGAATCGTTCCGGTTTTGGGCGAGAGCACGCCGGGAACGGTATATGTCATTCTGCCGTGAGCGGGCAGAGCAAACGAGGTCAGCCGTGGATCAACGGCCGATCCGGGGAGAAGTTTTCCAACTTTGTCCAGCTGCCGGATTTCCAGCGCCATGCTCCAGGCCAGGGGCGTCTCCGATTCGAAATCGACATCCAGAATGATGCCGCGTCCGGCATATTCTTCCGGCACGGGATAGTCGCGCGAAATCGTGTAGGTAATCCATTTCCACGCGAAAGGAACGCTAAACCGCACGGAATCGTCCGGTTGACGCTCAATTTTGATTTTTCCGCCGTCAACACGATACGCTTCGGCGTTGCCGCGAAAATCGGCCAACACGCCTTCCCCCGCGTCGACAAAGTTCGACTTCGCCGCCGGATTGCCGAAGTACAGATGAATTTGCCGCTGCCCCGGAGGCAGTTGGGTCCGTAAATTGCCGCAAGCAAGCGCTTTTCCCGGAAGTGTTTTTCCGTTTGCGGCAAAAACAGCACCCGGAAAAGTCCGGGAGTCCAGACGCATCTCCACCGCGCCGCCGCGTCTGGAAAGTTCCTCCGAAACCGGAATTGCAATACGCTCCGGCTGCTCCGGCATACTCCACGGAACCGCGCCAGACACAAGATTGGCACCTAAAATCCATAAACACCCGACCATCAGCAGCAATGCATTCATCTGCGGGACTCTCCTTTTGTCGGCCCTTTGCGGGGAACCGCTTCCATTTGCGTATTCTCCTCAATGATATTTCTGGTATTGATCCGCCACACGGGGGCGAGGTTGGCGAACCGGAAATCTTTTCCCGGCATCCGGGACGACCATGCGCAGTTTTTCAATTGGTTGTTGCGCAGCGTCACATCCTCCGAGGCAAAGAGAAAGATCCCCGCTCCGGGCGAATTGACAATCACATTGTCCGCAATTGTGATTTTACGGTTCCCGCAGCTTTGTCCCGGATACCGGTCGAGCCGGGCGAAAAGCGCAATGACGCCCGGAGCATAACACTGGGGGGAGTCAATCATGCCATACCCGACATCCAAAAAACGATTGCCGCGCACAACAACATCTTCGCACCAGCCGGCTTCGCGCCAGTGGGAATATTCCGCGCCCAAAGTGACACCGCTTTGTTTGATTCGTTCAAATCGATTGTTTTCGATCACGCCATGCGAGGACATAATCCGGATTCCACGCGCGCGGTGATCGTGGAAAAAATTGTTTTTCACCTCGAATCCCGCTGCGGCTATTGCCGGAATATCAAAAAAACAGCCTTCCGGAACCGTCACGGGGCGGTCGAGCGTGACTTCATACACGGAAATTCCGGAAGTGCCGCGCACTGGGAAATATTCCGGGGCCAGTTTTTCAATGGCTTGCGTGTTTTTACCGGGCTGAAACGCCACGATTTTGGCCTCTCCAATGACGGCATAATCCCCTTTCCGCAGAAAACGGATGGTGTCGCCGGGACGGACAATCTCTTCAAAATGAGTTTTATATTTCCCATAAGGATACAAAGTCTCAAACGAACGGTCCGATTTTTTCCGGGCCACCGGCAGAAGTTCTCCATGCAGATTGATTCCGTCGTCGCCCAGCCAGCTGAATTCACAGTTTTCAATCTTGATGTTGCCGCGACTGTTGGCAATGTTGATTCCATCGGCGGCGGAAGCGAACAACCGCTCCCGGTCGGCTCCCGCCGGACGCGGTCCGCGAATGATGCGAACCCGCCGGTAAACCCCGCCGGTTTTGCAAAAACGGCTGTGAAACGCCACGCCGGGCGACGTATATAAGGTGATGTCCTCAAAGACCAGTTCGCTGCACTGGGACATGACAACGCCATTGGGATTGCGCAGATTCAAAACAATCCGGTCACCGGGTTCCACCAAGTCATCCTGACGCATTTGGAATGTTCCATGCGTCGGATCGAGAATGGTACATTTTCCATAGACATCGGGACAGTTCTTCTTCCAGAAACGGCCTGCGGGGTCAAAGACATGAATATAACTGTTCGCAAATTTTCCGCTCAGCGGAGGATACCCCTGATCGATGGTGAAATGCAGCGTGCGCCCGGTTCGCGCGGTGATGACTCCCTGCGTGAAGGGAAGTGGATCGTAGTCGATCGAGAGATTGCACAGTTTCAGTCTGTCGCAGTTTTTCAGCGTAATCACGCAATGGTCATTCCGGGTCATAATGATCCTGGCGTTGTCTCCGTCGATGACGCAATCGGTCAAGTTCCGAAGTTTCAGCGGGGCATCCAGTTGATACTCCTTTTGGGAGAGGACAATTCGCTTGTCCCCCCGTTCCACGGCGCGATCGATCTCTTTTTGCAAAGACACCTCGGACGCGCCGGCGACTCCACAGAGGAAAAGCGTTCCCCAAAATAGATTCCGATATGACATTCTGTTTTCTCCTGAAGAAGATTCTGTTCCCGCCATCGCCGCCGCCCCGACCAAGTGGCTTTTCCGCAATTCGGCCGTCCGCCTGCGACAGTTCTTTAAGGAAGCACCGCCAGATACGGCAGCCCTTTCCAGTTGTTTTTGGTACAGGGAATCTGTTCCAATTTTGTCAGCGAACCGGCAAGGGTGAGAATATTGGTTTTTCCGCCATGACGATAATCAACCCGCCGGGTGCCCGGACCGTTGCCGTAGCCGTCTCCGGGGCGGAGTTGCGCATTCAAATGCGTATAGTCGTTTTCCACATACATGGCAGCGCCGGTGCCGTCCAGCGCCTGAATCGTCCGGGAAGGATCGGCGACACGCGAAATTTTGTGCAGCGGATAGGTGCCGGCCCAAAGCGGGTCTCCGCTGAGATGACCGCCCAACGCATAACTGTTGTCGCGCAAGGTGGCCTGTGCGATATGATTCAGATCGGTTTTGCCGGCCAGAAGCGTCTGGTCGTAGTAGATTGCGACCCCATTCGCGACGGAAGGGCACCAAAGAATCTCGGAACGTTTCTGCTGAACGGCTTTCTTGCCCATCTGTTGAACCAGCCATCCGGTTCCCTCATGCCAGGTGACCAGCTGTCCGGCGACCCCGGAGGTATGCACCGGCATGATGAAATCGTCGAAGGCCGCGCTGTAAAGCGCGCTCATGGTGCCGATCTGTTTCAGATTGGAAGTGCACTTGATGTCGCGCGCTTTGGCTCTGGCCTGATTGAGCGCGGGCAGCAGCATTCCGGCCAAAATCGCGATGATCGCGATCACGACCAAAAGCTCAATCAAAGTGAAGGTTGATGAATTTCTTCTCATGAAAACCGCTCCTTTCTAAAAAAAATGCAATTACGATGATATTCAAAGACAATCCGAGAGAAACGCTCCGGGGCCTTTTCTCCCGAGGATGCCGGGCAAAAGCGAAATTCTTTCCCGATTCTGGTCGGAAAAACGCATAAAATCCACGTTAAAAAACTTCTTTCCACCTTCGAATCCGCGCATGACGGCACGAATCCGGCCGTCTGTTTCCTCTTGCGGGGGAGTGACAAATTCCAGACACGGCGAATCGTTGCCGCGATTGCCGACGCCCAGAATCAATGGCCCTTTGGCCAATACCACGCGCCCGTTTTGCGCCCCCCGTCCGTGCAGGATACGCAACGGCATCGGTAAATCAATCTGAATTTGGTCTCCCGCTTTCCACATTCTGGAAATCTCAAGAAAGCGATCGGGCTGGCCGAAATGCTTTTCCCCTGCGACCGTCGCACAAAAGTGTTCACACCAATCCGGCACCCGCAGGAAAATGGAATATTTTCCATCCGTATTCACCTGCAGCACCGCCTCGCCTTTTTCCGGCATGGCGCTGTCCAGCTTGAATTCCCGGTTCTGCCAGCGGACGCTGGAGGAGTTGTACAAGTTGAGAACAATTGCGTTTTCTGCTCCGAACCAGATCGCCTGCGGAAGTTCAAAGACCATGCGTTTGAAATTGTTCGGACAGCAATACGTGTCATGCTGATACCATTTGCCCGCCTCATCGAACGGCACAAAATAACGATATTGCAATCCGTCGGAAGATTGACCTGCGAAGAAGGCGTTGTACATCGCCCGTTCAAAGAGCGCGCCGTACCGGGCGGGAAAGGCGTGTCCGGCCAAATGCAAGAGGGTTCGCAGCAGATATGCCGTTGCGCAGATCTCTCCCATGCTGCCGACGCCGAGCGGCAAATTGTCCCACACCTCTCCGCAGCCGAACCCGCCGGAGACGCTCCCGGTGACCGTGACATAGTGATCATGGAAAAGCCGGTGTTCCAGCGCTTCAAGGTCGGGAATCGGCCGGTTTTCCAGAATTGCAAAATCCGCCCCCGCACAGAAGCGGGCCAGATATGTATAGACGTGAAGCAGCGAATTTTCCTCCAGCAAATTTTCAATGCTTTCGTTCAGCCCCTCCCGGAGCCGAAAACGGTCAATGCACCAATTCAGGAACCGTTTCTCTCCGGTCGCCTGATAAAGCATCAGGAACGCGCTTTCCATACCGATGTTCAAAGCGGCTTCCCTGGCGATCAGGCAATCGCCCAGACGCAGTGAGCTCTCCAACGCCCGGTCGCAGGAGCAATGCCGGTATATTTGCAGAAACCCTTGAATCAGATACGCCTGTTCATGATGATTCCATACCCCTTCGTTCTTCGGATAGATCGAGATCGACCCGTCGGCGCGCTGGGATTTTGCCAGCTCGTCAAAAGCCGCCAGCAGAAGCAAACGCAAGGAGTCGAATCCCGAAGCCACCGCTTTGGCCATTGCGTCCAGCAGCATGCCGCATCCGACGAAGCCGCCGGGAACCAAATGGACCATATCGCGATGCCGGAAGGGTGACAGATAGTCGCGTTCGAGATCCATATGACTGCGGATCTTTTCGGCGGTCAAACGCATCCGCGTTCCGATTTCGCCCTCCGCCCGGATATTTTCCAAATCAATGGCACACAGGTTGTGCATTTTCAAGATTCCTCTGCTATGCTTTCGAATGGTTCGCCGAAATCCGTCCGTCGCCGTCATCGTCAATCCCCACGGAACTTCCATTTCCTGCAACGATCGCTCTCCCCAGTTGAAAAGTATACTTGAAAAAGAAGGAATCGGCAATATATTTTCCATAAAAAAACTGATTAATTACATGGAAAAAATGATTATGGCTATTGAAAACTACTATTGTTCCTCTTCGCAAACATCCGCAGAATCCGATTATTTCAATGTTATGGAACTGGGAATCCGGGAGGAGATGCTGCCGGGGTTTGTTCATCATGGAGGAAAAAATTATCCATATTTGCTGATGTATTTTCACACCCCGTGTTTCGTGGAAAAAACACCGGCGGAAGGAAAATTTATTCTCTGGTCCCCGCAGATGCTTCACCGCTACGGCAATCCGGATCGGAAATGGTGTCACTCCTGGGCGATTCTGCGCGGGGAGGCGATGAACAAATTGATGGCGGAGACGCCGATTCCGCTGAATTATCTTCTGGATGTTTCCCGGGCAACCGGCGATAAGATGGTCTTTTATTTAAAAATGCTCTGGGAGGAGCTGACCAATAACATTCCTGTTGACTTGGATATGCAAGTGGGAATCCTTCGCTTGCTGTTTCGGGAATTATCCCGTTCGCTGCCGCAGGCCGAAGGGCGACCGGGACACCGGGACACCGTGATTGTGGCGGCGGCGCGGATCATGCACAATTCTTTATCGCATCCGCCGACCTTGGCGGAACTGGCCGAAAACGCGCACTTGTCGATCCCGCGCTTTGTCGTCCGCTTCAAGCAGTGTTACCGAATACCTCCGATGCAATATATGATGCAGCTGCGTCTGGAGCGGGCCATGCGTCTGCTGAGCTATTGGAATTTGTCGGTCAAACAGGTCGCCGAAGAGGTCGGTTTTGAAGATCCGTTGTATTTTTCCAAAGTTTTCAGGCGGTTATATGGCAAATCGCCAAAGCATTTTCGCCACATCTCCTGACCGGTTGGTCGGATGGGGCGACAATTTTTTTATCCATATCGAGCCGCTTTTTTTCCATATTCGGATTCTTGTATTACAGGCGAATTTCCGGTATAATCAATGACAGGATCAACGATCATCGATGATCCTGTCATTTTTTAACGGGGATGGCTCCCGGACGGTACGGCAGATCAGCGCGCCGCACCGGAATGCAAAAAGAGGGGCTTTATGGAAAAGAAACAACGCAAATATTCTGTTTTTCTCGGCAATGTCGGCGCATGCGCCGATCGCTATTGCGCCCGGTACAGCGCACCGTTCGGCACGGCGGAGCTCTTTGACCGGGTCGCGACGGTCCCACAAATTGGCGCAGTGGATCTGGTCGCGACGCCGCAACTGCTTGCCGATCGCGATATCGTGACCCAAAAACGCAAAGAACACAATCTGACCGTTGTGTCCATCGCCGCCGACACCTTTTCCCAGGCCCGATGGCAGCAGGGCTCCCTCTCCGCCCCCAAACGTGAAACCCGCATGGAAGCGCTGGCCCATGTGGATGAAGTTGTAAATTTCTGCCGGGAACAGAACTGCCCGATGCTGACCTTGTGGCTGGGGCAGGACGGCTACGATTATCTCTTTCAGAGCGATTATCTGGCCGCCCACAATGACTTGACCGATGCGCTGCGCTGCATCTGTCAGAAATACCCGGACATCACCGTGGCGCTTGAGTACAAGATCAAAGAGCCGAGAACCCACAACTACATCAGTACCGTCGGAATGGCCGCTTTGCTCTGCAAAGAGGTCGCCATGAAAAATTGCAAGGTCATCCTTGATTTTGGGCATGCTCTGCTCGGCTATGAAAATCCCGCGGAATCGGTGGCGATTCTGAAGCGAAGCGGAGATCTTCTCTGTCATATTCATATCAATGACAACTACCGGCTGTGGGATGACGACATGATTGTCGGAAGCGTGCATACGCTGGAATACCTCGAATTTTTTTATTGGCTTCGAAGAACCGGCTATTCGGGCTGGATGACCATCGATCAATTTCCGTATCGTGAAGACGGCCGCGACGCCGTGGCGGAAAGCGCCGCATGGCTTGACGATCTGGAGTCAAAAATCGATTCTCTGAATTTCGATCAGGTCGAATCCATTCTGAAGGAAAAGAACGCCGTGAAATCTTCGCAATTCATGCGAGAATTGCTGCGGTCATAAAATCGTGCGCACCTGGGGGTGTCAGCTGCCGCTGCTTCCCCTTCACCACAGGAAAAACCAAAAACTTTATGGAGTTTGACTACCATGCATGAACTTCAAGCGCAATACCAACACGAGATCGAACAGCTTGCCTGCGTTTCCGCGCAGTGCGGACATCTGGGCTTTGTCACTTCTCACGGCGGCAATCTCTCCAGCCGGACAGACGGAAATGTGATTCTGATTACGCCGACTAAAGTTCCAAAATCCGAGATCGTTTTTGAGGACATTGTCATCGTTGACCCGTCGGGGAAAATCCTCTATGCCGACGCAAAACGAAAGCCGACCGGAGAAACCCCGATGCATACGACCTTGTATCGCAAAAGACCGGATCTGACCGGGTTGATTCATGCGCATCCGCCGATTCTGACCGGGTTTGCAATGACCTCAAGCAATCTTCTCGCACGCCCTCTCCTGCCCGAACCGATTCTGGAACTGGGCGCAATTCTTTCCGTTGACTATGCCGAACCGGTCTCGGAAGCGCTTGCGCAATCCTTTGCCCCGGTGGTCTACCGCTCCAACGCATGGCTGATGCGCAACCACGGAATCACCATCGGCTCTCCCGCCGGTCCGAAAAGGGCCTTGGAACTCTTGCAGATGGCGGAAGCGATGGCAAAGTCAATCTGTACGGCATACCTGATCGGAGGTGCGGTGCAGGAAATTCCCGAGTCGGAGGTGCGGAATCTTGAAAAGGTGTTATCCGCGCGCGATTTGCCCTTCCCGGGCGGACCGAACGGGGAAAAATCTTTGACCGGATTGTTTTTCGGAGATTAGAAGATGATGGAATATCCAAAGATCAATCTGGCGGTGGATAATTGTTTCGCCTCGAAGCGCTGGATCGCACCGGAGCAGTGGATGGAACTTCTGTCCGCAATGGGCATACATTATGCGCAAAGCAGTGCGGATGTGGAATGCGATATGCTTTATATGGACGCGGATTATCTGGCGGATTGGGAATCACTCGTCCGGCGCGCCTCCGCGAAAACGGGGGTTAAAATCGCCAATTTCTACTCCGGACACGGCACTTACACCACCTTGGGATTGACGCATCCGGACTCCCGCAATGCGGAAAAAATGCTTCGGCAATGGATTTTCCCGATGCTGGAACAGGCAAGTCGGTTCGATCATTGCGGAATGGGGTTTTTCTGCCATGCCTTCCCGCAGGAAGCGTTGGACGATGTTCGTGCGTATGAATTTTTTCAAGAGGGGTTGCTTGACCGACTTGCCCGGATTGCCGCTCACGCCAATGCCTGCAACAAAGTGCAAACCGGTCTGGAACAGATGTATACGCCGCACCAACCCCCGTGGACCATTGCATCCGCTAAAACATTGATCCAAACGGTCAAGGAGCGTTCCCAATGCGATTTTTATCTGACCATCGATACCGGCCACCAGTGCGCACAGCGGAAATACAAGCGGCCCTCCCTCCCCCAACTGGAAGAGGCAATCGCCTATCTCAGAAAAAACGGCCGGCTTCCCGAAATCTGGCTGGGACCGCACCGCGCCTGCGAAATGCTCAAGCGCGGAGCGAACGCCGGAGAGGTTGCCGCTTTTCTCGAAGGATTTCCTCATCTGTTTGCGGAAGATGCCGATGGCGATACGAATCAGTGGTTGAGAACCCTGGGCCCCTGGTCGCCGATCATTCATCTTCAGCAGACCGACTCGACGCATTCCGGGCATGCGCCTTTCGACGAGATGCACAATCGAAACGGCGTCATCCACGGTCCCGATGTGCTTCGCGCGCTGGCGGAAGGTTTTCAAAGACCCGCCGACAACGCCATGCCT
>JAQUYX010000015.1 GCA_028691615.1 Victivallaceae bacterium | reverse complement strand
GCGATGTAGCGTCCGGCCAGCGCCAGCGAGAGCTTGATCGGAAAAAAGTAGTGGCGGATGCCCGCCTCGTTCAATTTGTGCACCAGACGTCCGCCGCCGCTTAGCACGCAGACGTTGACGCCGCGTTTTTGCAGCTCCAGCGCCAGTTCGCAGGTGTAGCTCTCGGCGCCGCCGAGATTGAATCGCGCGACCGTGAGGAGAATGTTCATTTCTCTTGGTCCGAATAGGTGGTCGGATCGGGCACTCCGGCCTCGGCAAACCCTGCCTTGCGGAGCGTGCAGCTGGCGCATTTGCCGCAGCTGCGGCCTTCGGCGTCGGGATTGTAGCAGCTGGTGGTCATGGCGTAATCGACGCCGAGGGCAGTTCCCATGCGGATGATTTCGGCTTTGCTCTTGTTTTGCAGCGGCGCGTGAATCTCAAATTTCCACCCCTCGTCGACGGCACGGGTGCCGCGCCGCGCGGTTTCCGCGAAAGATTCGAGAAATTCTTTGCGGCAGTCCGGGTACCCGGAGTAGTCGACGCTGTTGACTCCGAGAAAGAGATCGCGGCATTCGAGCGTCTCCGCCCATGCGGTGGCGAAGGCCAGAAAGATCAGATTGCGTGCCGGCACATACGTCTGGGGGATGGTGGGGCAGTTGTTGCCGTCGGGCACGGCGATTTTGTCGTCGGTCAAAGCGGAACCGCCCCAGAGACGCAGATCGATTTTGGCAATGACGTGCTGCCGGACAGAAAAGGCCGCGGCGATTTTTCCGGCGCAGTCCAGTTCGCAGCGGTGACGCTGTCCGTAATCGAAGGAGAGGGCGAAACACTCGTAGTTATCATGCGCGGCGTGGGCGAGAACGGTGGCGGAGTCAAGCCCTCCGCTTAAAAGTATGACGGCTTTTTTTCCCATGAAGAGAAGATCCTTCCTGAAAGAGTTATGCGGTAATATACTCCCGGAAGCGTTTTTTTGCAACGTATCTTCTCAAACGCCCGGAATCTTCAGAATCCGATTTCGTAGGCGAATTTCCGCAGCGCCAATTCGTCGCTGACATTGAATTTCAGCACTTTGTCGAGGGATTCCGCCGCCGCCAGCGCTTTTTCGGCCTTTTTCGCGTCCGGGATCGGCGCGGATTCGGGAAGCAGTTCCGCATTGGGCAGCGTTTCCGCGGGAACCCCCGCCGCCAGCAGCGCCAGCTGGGCGAAGAAGGTATGAATCGCCGAGAGAAAAACTTTGCGTTCGTTGAGATATTCCCCGGACGCGGCGTCCTCCTGCTGTTCGCTGAGCTGCTTGACGAAGGAGGCGTCCTGTTCGGCGGCGCTTTCCATGCGTGCGGAAAATTCCTCGCTCATATTCTCCGCCGCCTCCGCCCGGAGACGGCTGGAGGCCGCAATCAGCCGGCCCGCGCAGTTTTCCACCCGGGCCGGATCGCCTCCGGCGGAGAAAAAAAGCTCCGTCAGCACCGAGACAACCTCCGGCGCGCCGGGAAAATCGTAGGTGCGGAAATTTTCGGTCAGATGAATCAACCGGCAGCGGCTTCTGGTCGTCGGCAGGAGTGCTTCGGCATTGGCGGACACGAGCAGAATCATGGTCGCCGGGGGAGGCTCTTCGAGGGTTTTGAGCAGGGCGTTCTGGCTGGCCGCGTTCATGCGGTCGGCGTCGTAGATGATGCCGACTTTGCGTCTGGCCCCGGAGATGTCCGTCAGGCTGATCTGATGCAGAAAATCCCGCAGCGTGTTCGGCTCGGGATTGTCCGCGTCGCCGATTTTGATTTGATAGGCTTTGCCGCGCGGGAAAAGCTCGATCAACCCGACTTTGTTGTTGTCGCTTAGCTGGCGGCAGGAACTGCATTTGCCGCAGGCGCGCCCGTTCTCCGGGGCGGAACACCGTCCCAGCCGCGCCAGCTCCAGCGCGAAATCGTTGCGAAGCCGGGCGGAATCGGACTGGATGAGAAAACTGTGCGGCAGCGTCCCGACCGCATTGGTCCGGGAAAGCATTGCCAGCACGTCGTTGTAAGTTTCGGGCGTTTCAGAGCTGGCAGTGTTCATGAATTTCCTCAAGGATGTCCGCGAAAACTTCGTCTGCGCAGCGGTTGCCGTCGATCACTTTCATGCGCAGCTGCTCCGACCGGGCGATCGCCAGATACCCCTGGCGGACGCGGTCGTGGAACCCCTTCTTTTCCGCTTCGAAGCGGTCGAATTCGCCCCGGGTCTCCTCCCGCTGGCTGGTGCGCGAGCAGCTGCTCGCGTAATCCAGATCGATCAGGAACGTGAGGTCGGGCGAACGCCCGGCGCTGCCCAAAGCGTTGACCTTGCGCACCACTTCGAGATCGAAGTCGCGTCCGTACCCCTGATAGGCGACGGTCGAATCGGAGAAACGGTCGCACAAAACCACCTTTCCGGCGGCCAGTGCCGGAAGGATCACATTGTGCATGTGCTGATTGCGCGCGGCGTTGATGAGCAACAGCTCGGTCACGGGGGTGATCTTCTCCCCTCCCTCGAATCCCTTGAGCAATTTGCGCAACTCTTCGGCCAGCGGCGTCCCTCCGGGTTCCCGTGTGAGCACGCACGCGATCCCTCTCTCCGCGAAATAACGTTGGAGTCTTTGTGCCTGAGTGCTCTTGCCGGCGCCCTCGGGTCCCTCGAAAGTGATAAAAAAATCTGTCTTTTTCATAAAAAGAACAATAGCGCCATTTGCCTGAAAGTTCAAATGGTGGTATATTCCCCAAACACAACTTTTTCCGTTTTTTTGTATTTTTATCGAAAGGAAGACTGAAACATGGCTTCGAAGGAATTAAAGCGAAACACCTATCTGGAAAAGAACGTCGGAACGTTTGCCCCCGAAGTCGTGATTGACGGCCGCACCTATGTCAAGGTCGATGACCTGCGTTACGGCACCAATCCGCACCAGTGCGCCGCCTGTTACCGTCCGGTCGGCGGCGGCGACGTCATCGGCACGATGCAGGTGGTCAAGAACGGCAAAAACGGGCTTTCCCAGACCAATCTCGAGGATATCTCCTACGCGCTCAACATCGTCAAATTCTTCGACCGCAGCGCTTGCGCGGTGATGAAGCACGTCAATCCGTCCGGCGCCGCCGTCGGCCGGGGCGGCGAGGCTTTGAGCGACATTTATCTCAAGGCACGCGACGCGGATCCGCGCGCGGCTTTCGGCAGCGTGGTCGCCTTCAACCGCAAGGTGGACGCCGAGACCGCCTGTCAAATCATGTCCACCTTTGTCGAATGCGTGGTGGCCCCGGATTATGAGCCGGAGGCGATCGAGGCGTTCAACGACGGGGAACGCTTCAAGCTCAACAAGCATATCCGCATTCTCCGCTGCGGAAATCCCTCCAAACTGCCGCGTTTTGTCGGCGACGCGCGCCCCGAGGAGCGCGAGATCAAGGTGCTTGCCGACGGTACGCTGGTGATCGCGGACCCGCTGATGACCTCGCTGCGTTCGGTGGCCGATCTGCATAGCGCCCATGCGGAAAGTACGAAATTCGGCGTGGCCGATTCTGAATTGGCGGCGACGCCCGAGCAGTTGGAAGATCTGCTTTTTGCGTGGTATGTCAATATCAGTGTGCGTTCGAACGGCGTGGTGATTGCCAAGAACGGTCAGACGCTTTCGGTCGGCACCGGGGAACAGGATCGGGTCGGCGCGATTGAGCAGGCGATTGCCAAGTTCCGTCAGAAATACGAAGGGACTGCCGATCTGACCAATTCGGTGATGGCCAGCGATGGATTTTTCCCCTTTGCCGACGGTGTGGAGGTTGCGGCGCAGGCGGGAGTCAGCGCGATTGTCTGTCCGCCGGGATCGCTGCGCGACGCGGAGGTGATCCGGCGCGCCAACGAGCTTGGGGTGGCGTTGTACTATGCGCCGGAACGCATTTTCTCGCATCATTGATTTTCGAGCGTTGTCCCCGTCGGGAGCCGGGAGCGGCTGGAGACGCGGAACAAGGCAAATTGGTCCAATAACGATTCAGGAGTGATTCATTTATGAACAGCAAAGACAAGAAGAAGATGAACGCCGAAATCGCCGAGGCGGCGATGGGCGAGATGGAACGCGCCGAGTACTTCGTGCTTGAAAACTGGAAGAAATTCCTTGCCGTCGCCTTGGTCGTCATTGTGGCTGCGGCATTGTTCGTGCACTTCCGTGCCGCCGCGAAGCGATCTGAGATCAAGGCCGCCGACGCGTTCGGGCGTGCCGCCACGGTCGAAACGCTTCAGAAGGCGATTGCAGAGTATCCGTCGAGCAGCGGAGTTGTGGCCGCCAAGATCAAACTCGCGCGGCTTTACGCATCGCAAAAAGATTATGCCAAGGCCGCCGCGCAGTTTCAGTCGATTCTTGCCGGAGAGGTTCCCTCTGACCTTGCGGGGGCGGTTCGTATGGAGAACTGCTATATGATCGAGATGGAGGGCAAGCTGCCGGAGGCCGCCGCGGCATTCGGAAAACTTGCCGGAAACCTCACGCTCTCCCCGGAGCGGCGCACCGAGGCGGCGTTTGCCGCCGGACGGCTTTATGCTTCACTGGGAGAATTGGAGAAGGCGCGCGGATTTTTGGCGCAGATGCGCGAGAGCGCCCGCTCCGGTGACATCTCCTACCATTGGAATATGCAGGGAATTTATCTTGAGAGCGAACTGGCGACCGCAAAAAAATAAGCACGAGCTTCCATTCCGATTTCAGGCGCGGAGGTTGCGATGGCGCTGAGCCGACGGCAGCAGACCTTGATTCGATCCTTGCGAACCCGGCACGGGCGCAAGAAGGAGCGGTTGTGCCTTTGCGAAGGGCTGCGTGCGTGCGGGGAGCTTTTTGCGGCACTTCCGGTTGGACAAATTGATTTTATTGCGGCGACGGCGGATTTTCTGAATTCCGCGGAAGGCCGGAGTATGTCGTTTCCGATGCCGCCGGTCGAGGTGGACAAGCGGGAGTTCGACGCGCTTTCCGGGACGGTCACCAGTCAGGGGATTCTCGCGGTGGCGCAAATTCCGTTGCCGCCGCCGGACGGCGATCCGATTCAGGGGCCGTTTCTTCTGGCGCTGGACCGTGTCGGCGATCCGGGCAACTTCGGGACGATCTCCCGGACGGCGAAGGCCGCGGGCTTGAAGGAGATCTGGTACACCGCAGGATCGATTGATCCCTTCGGGGACAAGGCGATTCGGGCGGGGATGGGGGCGCAGTTTTCGATGCGGCTGCGGGAATTTCCGACGCTTGCCGCGCTGGGGGAAGCCGCTGCGCAAGCGGGGTACGGGCCGTTGTATGTGACCGATCCGCACGGCGGAGAGAATTTGTTTTCCGCGCCGGGAATCTACGACCGGGGCGTGCTGGTCATCGGCGGAGAGAGCAACGGCGCGGATTTTCCCGAAGGATGCCGCTCGATTCATATTCCGATGCCGGGGGGCTTCGAGTCGCTCAATGCGGCGCAGGCGGCCACCATTACGATTTTTGAATATGTGCGAAGGGTCACGACAGTTGCCGCGTCCCTCTCCCTGAACGAAAAAGGAGATACGCTTTGAACGAATTATTCCTTTATGCGGGTGCTTTGGGCGCGGGAACGGTGGCGACCTTGCTTTTGACTCCTTTTTTTCGCATGGTTGCGCGGCGGTTCGGCATCATGGACCGGCCGAAGTCGGCGGAACACAAACTGCATGGACACGCCACCGCGCTTCTCGGCGGGGCCGCGCTGTTTCTGGGATATTGTCTGGTGCTCGGGGGCGGATTTGCGCTGCTGCTGTTGATTCCGTCGATCCGGCAGCATCTGCCGGTCTTCCGGGAGGCTTTGGTTTCGTTGCAGACCGCGGGGCCGAAGTTGGGATTTCTGTTGCTGGGCGCGGGAATGGCCACGGTGCTGGGATTGATCGATGACATCTGGGCGCTCAAGGCGGGGCCGAAATTCCTCGGACAGTTCGCCGTGGCGGTGGTGGCGGTGGTGTGGGGAGGCGCGCGCATCAGTGTGTTCTTTGAGGCGCAAACTTTTACGCTGCTGATGTCAATTTTCTGGATCATGTTCATGATGAACGCGATCAATTTCTTTGACAACATGGACGGTCTGGCGGCGGGGACGGTGGCGATTGCGATGGGATATTTTGCGTTGATCGCGATTTTCAACGGGCAGTATCTGGTCGGCTGCATGGCGGCGGCGGGGTGCGGGGTGTGCGCGGGATTCTGGGTTTTCAATCATGCTCCGGCCACGATTTTCATGGGGGATTCCGGAAGTCACTTTGTCGGCTACATGGCGGCGATCACGGCGGGGCTGGTGACATATTTCCGGTTTGACAGTTCCATTTCCCGTTTTCCGGTGCTGGTGCCGCTGATGATTCTGGCGATTCCGGTGTTTGACGCGGCGGCGGTGGTGGTGATTCGAACGCGCAATCGCAAGCCGTTCTGGATCGGGGACCACAATCATATTTCCCACCGGTTTTTGCACATGGGGCTTTCGCGGCCCGATTCGGTGCGCTGCGTGCATCTGCTTTCGCTGGCAGCAGGGGCGCTCTCGGTGCCGGTGATGTGGGGCAATTTTCTTTCGGCGGCATTTGCGCTTTTCGCGCTTCTGATTACGCTTGGATTGGTGACGTTTCTGCAGATCAAGCTCAAAAAAACACCCGTGGAGGCTTCGCATGGCTCAACTCTTTGAAAAACGTCCCGGCTGGGACGAGTATTTCATGAATATCGCCCATGAGGTTGCCACCCGGAGCAACTGCTGCCGCCGTCATGTCGCGGCGGTGATTGTCCGCGACCGGCGGATCATTTCGACCGGTTACAACGGCACGCCGCGGGGGATTCGCAACTGTGACGAGGGCGGCTGCCCGCGCTGCAACTCCGAAACGCCCTCCGGCAGCAATCTGGCCGAATGCCTTTGCAGTCATGCCGAAGAGAACTCCATCACGCAGGCCGCCTATCATGGGATTCAGCTCAAGGGATCGACGCTCTACACGACCTTCAGTCCCTGTCTGATGTGTGCGAAAATGATTATCAACGCCGGGGTCATCGAAGTTGTTTTCGACCGCCGGTATTCGATTGATGAAACCTCCATGGCGATTCTCGCCGAAGCGGGCGTTCAGGTGCGCGCGCTGGACGCGGCGGAGCCCAAGAAATGATCGACCCTGCGGAAAAAATTTTGACGTTGTCCGAGGCCGTGCGCCGTCGCGCCGGGAAAACTCTGGTGGTGACCAATGGTTGTTTTGACCTGCTCCACCGGGGGCATGCGGAATATTTGAAAAGCGCGCGGGAACGCGGAGACGCATTGTGCGTCCTGCTCAATTCCGATGAATCGGTGCGCGAATTGAAAGGGCCGTCGCGTCCGATTAATTGCGCACAGGACCGTGCTTATCTGCTGGCGTCGCTTGCCGCGGTGGATATGGTGGTGATTTTTCAGGGGAAGCGCTGCGACGCGGAGCTGGCGGAGCTGGCGCCGGAGATCTACGTCAAGGGCGGCGACTATACGGTGGAATCGCTGGACGCGCTGGAACGCGCCGCGCTGGAAAAAGCGCGGAGCCGGATTGTTTTTCAACCCTTCGTCGCGGGCCACTCCACCAGCTCGATGATCTCCCGGATGGGGGACGCAAAATAATCCCAAATTTGCTTTTCATCGATCCATTCGTCTGAAAAGCGAATTTGGATTGGTTTTGTTCAGCGCAGTTCCTGCATGGCTGCGAGAATGTTTTCCCGGGAATTATGGATTACCTCGTCCTCCACGCAGAAGGCCAGCCGGAAATATCCGGGCGTCCCGAATCCGCGTCCGGGCACGATCAGCACCAGATGTTTTGCCATCAGCGCGGCAAATTCCCGTTCGTCCGGAATCGGGGACTTCGCGAAGAAATAGAATGCCCCCTGCGGCAGGGTGAATTTTATTCCGGCCTCGGTCAGAATGGCGGCCATCGCGTCGCGGCGGCGGCGGTAAATGACGGCGTCCACCTCGGAATTCAGACAGGCGACCAAAAGTTTCTGTCCGATCGCGGGGGCGTTGACGAATCCGAGCGTGCGATTGCAGAAAATCAGACCGTCGAGCAGTTCCGCGCGGTTTTCAATGGCGGGATTGACCGCGATGTACCCGACGCGTTCTCCGGCAAGGGAGAGGTTTTTCGAGCAGCTTCCGCAGACGATCGAATACTTGTAATGTGCAAAGCAGGAGGGCAGCTTCTCTCCGGTGAAGTTCAAAAAGCGGTACGGCTCGTCGGAAACCAGATAGAGGATCGAGTTGTATTCCCGGCTCTTGTCCTCGAGCAGCTTGGACAGCCGGAGCATCTCCTCTTCGGTATAGACCCGGCCGGTGGGATTGTTGGGGCTGTTGAGGATGATTGCGCGGGTGCGCGGCGTGATGGCGCGCGCCAGCGCGTCGAAATCAAGCTCAAAGGTGAAGTCGTGCGAAGGCGCGGGAATCAGCTTGCCGCCGGCGTTGCCGACGTAGAACCCGTATTCCACAAAGTAGGGCGCGGGCACTACCACTTCGTCCCCCGGCGCGAGCGTCGCTTTGAAGAAGACGTTGAGACCGCCGGCCGCTCCGCAGGTCATGACCACATCCGTTCCGGCCGTGGCGACCTCCTGCTCCCGGGAGACCTTGGCGGCGACCGCTTCCCGGGCCGCGGGGTAGCCCGCATTGGGCATATAGCCGATGGCGAAGCGGCTCCGGCAGTCGTCGGCGATCGTGCGCAGCGCGTCGGCCACCGGCGGGGGCGGAGGAAGATCGGGATTGCCCAGACTGAAGTCAAAGACTCGATTTGCGCCATGCTTTTTCTTGAGCTCGATGCCCAATTCGAACATTTTACGGATGGCCGAGGAATTTCCCATCAGGTGATACAGTGTTTCGTTGACAAGACGCATGATGAATTGTTTCCTTTATGAATGAATGGTGATTTCGTTTTTTTCGAGAGGTTCCGCAGTTTCTTTTGTCGTCGATTGTGCGAGCGAACCAAAGGGTTTGCGTGAGAGTTCAACTTTCCCGCCCAGGTTGACATAGGAGGCGATCGGCAGAAGTTCCAGCCCTTTTGCCGCGCGAGTGGTGTTTTCGGCTTCGAAGTCCATGATGGAACGCTGCAGCTCCATCGAATCGAGCTTCAGCAAACGCCGCGATCCCAGCTCGGTTGCGGCCATCTTCGCGACGTCCTGCTGATACGCGGCGAAGAGTTCGGCGCAGGACGCGTCGGGGTAGGAAAAAACGGTGATTCCGGATGCGGCGAACCCTTGAATCTGAAACTCCTGCAGCGACACGTTCAACCCGATCAGCACAGTTCCGTCGCTCAATGCCATGCGCAATTCCATCAAGTTGCTGCGATTGACTCCGGAGAGGCGTAAAATCATGCGCCGGAATCGTGTGAATCCGACTTCGTATCCCGTCGCCATTGTTACGCCGTCCGCGCTGACCATGCAGCGGTAAACCGTGTTGCGTGCGATGATCTTGGATAATCCCGGCGTGATGATTTCCCAATCGCCCAGATCTTGGAACTGCTGTGAGGCGTAATAATCCGAAAAATGCTTGTAGAACTCCGGGTCGAGTTTTGAAAACCGGTCCAGCGTGGTTTCCCGCATCCTCTCAGGATAAACAATTCTCTGCATATTCTCCATTGCGTTCCTTTTCCTTGGCCTCTTCCCAAAGCGCATCGAACTCCTTCGGCGAAAGCGTCTCGGAGGCCTTTCCCTGCGCCCGGATCGCATGTTCCACATACCGGAACCGGCGGGAAAATTTGGCGTTTGCCCGCCGCATCAGTTCCCCCGCCGTCGCCCGTTTGCGGAACCGGATCAGATTGACCACTGCAAACAGCAGATCGCCCAATTCCTCGTCCGCGGCATTGTCGTTTCCGGCATGCAACTCCGCTTCGACTTCGCCGAGCTCCTCTTGAATTTTGGCGACAATCTCGCTCTCTTCGGACCAGTCGAATCCAGTCTTGGCCGCCTTTTTCTGAATCTTCTGAGCGTAATCCAGCCCGTCCAGAGAAAGCGGGACGCCGTCGAGCACCGAATCTTTCGCCGGACGCCCTTCCGCGCGCTTGATCTTTTCCCAAAGCGCAATCACTTCAGTCGAATTGTCCGCTTCCGCGTCGCCGAACACGTGCGCATGACGCCGGATCATCTTCGCATTGATTCCGCCAATCACATCGGCGAGGGTAAATTCGCCGCGCTCTTCGGCGAGAACCGCCTGAAACACCACATTCATAAGCACATCGCCCAATTCATCGGCCATGGCTTTCGGATCGGCTTTGTCGAGGGCGTCGAGAAACTCCGCGCACTCCTCGGTCAAGTAGCGGCTCAAGGTTTCCCGAGTTTGTTCCCGATCCCAGGGGCAGCCACCGGGCGCACGCAGAATCTTCAGGATTTTTTCCAGATTTTCCACTTTGGGAGCGGCCAGAAGGGTGCGTTCCTTTTCGTCATATTCGCCGTCGCGGTTCATTCCTTTTCTTTGCCTTTTTGGGTGTGTTTAGATTGCTAAAAAATCAGCGGCAGGATGTTATTGTCCCGGAAATTTCCGGCCACGCCGGCATGAATGCAAAAAGCAACGGCGCCTCCCGCCGGAAGATTACGCTGCCGTCTTTTTGCGGCGTCACATAAATTTCCCACCGGTATGGCGTGTCGTAACAATAGATCCGCAAAGAAAACGAGCCGTCTTTGTTCCATGCGGCGCAGGACGCCGTGCAGAAACTCTCTTCGGCGGCAAACGCGCTGCGATCGTCAACGGTTTTTCCGATGCCTGCGGCGATCTTTTCCACGTGGCCGTTCCGAGTCATCCGGCATTCGCAGCAATCTGGCGAAATCGGTTTCACCTCCAATTTTTCCAGCTTCAGCTCATTCGGCGCAAACGTCACGGTGAATGGCGTACTCGCAGCTTTATTTGCCAAAATCGGCAAAGGCAGATTTCCCGTAAGCGTCTTGAGTTCCGCAGCCTTTTCCGGCGCGGGCGGCAGTCCCTCCGGCTCAATTCCCGGCAGGAGACAATCCCAGACCGCATCGAGGATCTCCTGCATGTTGCGCAGTCCCGATGTGATGCCGATGGCGATGTCGGCCTCGGGCAGCACCAGCGCGTATTGGCCGAATGCGCCATCCCCGCGGAACGCTCCGTGACGGCAGCGCCAGAATTGAAACCCATATCCCATTTGCCAGTCCGGCTGGGCATTCATCGAGTTGTCCGCCTGCTTCATGGTCGCCATTTCCAGATAATCGCGCGGGAGCAGCTGTTCTTTTTCCCAGACTCCGTGCTGAAGCAGCAGTTGGGCGAAGGTCGCGATTTCCGTGGTGGTCAGCTCGAATCCCCAGCCTCCCAGCTCCGTGCCGAGGGGATCTTTTTCCCAGCGGCGGGGGCCGAAATGCAACGGATCGAAGAGGCGCGGCCGCAAATATTCCGTCAGATTCTGCCCGGTGATTTTCCGAAGAATCGCCGAAAGCATGTAGGTCGCGCCGGAGTTGTAGACAAAACGCGTTCCCGGCCGGAAGACGAGCGGAGAAGCAAAAAACCGTTCCACAAAATCCGGCCCCGGAAACATGTAGTTGAAGGCGCATTGGTCGTGCCCGGAACGCATGGTTAATAGGTCGCGAATCCGCAGCTGTTCAAATTTTTCATCCGTGACCGCGGAGATCTTCTCCGGGAAGAAATCCTTCACCGCATCGTCGAGATCCAGCTTCCCTTCTTCGCGCGCAAGCCCGATGGCGCACGAAACAAAACTCTTGCTCAGGGAAAAAAGTTTGTGCGGTGTTTCCCTCCGGTAAGGGGCGCGGTACATCTCTGCGGCGAGTTTTCCATGCCGGAGCAGCATCAAACTGTGGACGTACTCCAACTTTTCCAACGCCCGGACCAGACGGATGACCGCCTCCGAATGGATTCCGAGTTCTTCACATCCGACGAAATCAAACATAGCAAAGATCCCCTCACTGATTATGATTTGAACCTTCCGCGGAAATTTTCCCCTCGAATGTTTTATCGCGGCGGGAAGTCAAATTCGAACTCGAAAAGGTCTCCGATACGCTTGAGCGCCCGCTCTTCCTCGGCGCCGGAAACCGTTAGAACGCAGCTTTTTCCGCAGCTCAGTCCCAGAGAAATCAGCGTGAGAATGCTGTCCACCGGATTTTCCGCTCCGTCCGGGGTCTGAAGAAAAATTTCATGATCCGGAAACTCCTGCTGGATCGTGTGGAGAATAACGCCGGACGGACGACAATGAATCCCCGCCTTGTTGCGGATGGTGATGATGCGCTTAACCATGATTTCTTTCTCCAAATCTCTTTGTGCGATCTCGCTTTGCCCTCTTGCCTCAAGCGGGGAGGCGGCGTAGGACTCCGTCCGGGGATTCCCCCTTCCAGCGTCAATAGACGAACAGCATCTCCCGGTATTTCGGAAGCGGCCAGAGCGCGTCGTCCACAAGCAGCTCGAGCGCGTCCGCCTCGCTTCTGAGACAGCCCATCGCATGCAGCATTTCCCGGCAATTCGCCGTTCCCAGCGCACTCTCCAGACGCACACACTCGTCGAGCATCGCCGCCAGCTTCGGCGCAATCCGGTCGATCATCTCCCGCGCCGTGCCGGCCGCCACGGTCAGTCGGCTCTTTTCATACATGGTGTAGGTTTCCCCGAGCGTGTGAAGTTGTTCGATCACCGCAGGGTAGATCACCGTGCGCGCCATCAACAGCGTCAATTCCGCCTCGATCCGAACCTTTCTCTGATATTCTCCGAGGAAGACTTCGTAACGGGAACGGGTTTCCGCCTCGCTGAAAACCTTATATTTCTCATACAGGGCGATATTTTCCGGAACCAGCATCGGCGTCAGCGCGCTCTGCGTGTCCGGCAGGTTCGGCAACCCGCGCCGCGCCGCTTCGGCTCGCCATGCGGCGGTGTAATTGTCGCCGTTGAAAATGATTCTCCGGTGCTCTTTGAAGATCGCGCCGAGCAGTTTTTGCAGCGACGCGTTGAATTTGTTCTCCGGCAGAGCTTCCAGCTTGGTCGCAATTTCATCGAACGCTTCGCAGACGATCGTATTCAGCACGATATTCGGCCCCGCGCACGAGGAGCTCGCTCCCGGAGTGCGAAATTCAAACTTCGTCCCGGTGAAGGCGAAGGGGCTGGTGCGATTCCGGTCGGTCGCGTCGCAGGGAAGCGGCGGAAGCGTGTCCACGCCGATGCGCAGCTCCCCCTCCTTCTTCCGGTGCGTTCCGCTGGAACCGATCAGCTCCTCGACTATGTTTGTCAGCTGATCCCCCAGAAAAATCGAAATGATCGCCGGCGGCGCTTCCGCCGCCCCGAGACGGTGGTCGTTGCCCGCTCCGATCGTCGACGAACGCAGCAGATCCCCGTGCCGGTCGACCGCCTGAACCACCGCCGCAAGCGTGGTCATGAACAGCGCATTCTGCTGCGGATCGCGACCGGGATTGAGCAGATTCACTTCGCCCACCGAGAGCGACCAGTTGTTGTGCTTGCCCGAACCGTTGATTCCTTCAAACGGTTTTTCATGCAGCAGACAGACCAATCCGTGACGGTCCGCCACCTGCCGGAGCACTTCCATGACCAGCATATTGTGATCGACCGCCAGATTCAACTCTTCGAACGTCGGCGCCAATTCAAATTGCGCCGGCGCCGCTTCGTTGTGGCGGGTTTTCGCCGGAATCCCGAGCCGCCACAATTCGTGGTCGGCCTCCGCCATGAAATTCAGAATCCGCGGTTTGATCGTCCCGAAATAATGGTCGTCCAACTGCTGATGCTTGGGCGGACGCGCCCCGAACAGCGTCCGGCTGGTCTGAATCAGATCCGGACGGCAGAAATAGAGCCGTTTGTCGATCAGAAAATATTCCTGCTCCGCACCGAGCGTCACCGCCGCTTTGCCTTCGATCCCGAAACACCGCGCCAGGCGCACCGCCTGCTTGGATAGCGCCTGAATCGAGCGCAACAGCGGCGTTTTCTTGTCCAGAACCGCCCCGGTGTAGCTGCAGAACGCCGTGGGAATGCAGAGCGTCGCCGTGTCGCATCCCCTGCGAATGAATGCCGGACTGGTCGGGTCCCATGCCGTATACCCTCGGGCCTCGAAGGTCGAACGCAATCCGCCGGACGGAAAACTCGACGCATCCGGTTCTCCCATAATGAGGTTCTTGCCCGAGAATTTCAGCAGCATGCCCCCCTTCTGATCCGGTTCGACAAAGGAGTCGTGCTTCTCGGCGCTGAACCCGGTCAACGGCAGGAACCAATGCGAATAATGCGTCGCCCCGCGCGAGATCGCCCAGTTCTTCATTCCCTCGGCAACCGCCGTGGCGATTTCCGGGGGCATGGCCTGGCCGTCCTCGATGACCTGATCAAATCTGCGGATGATTTCGCAGGAGAGAAAATCCTGCATCGCCTTCCGATTGAAGACGTCGCATCCGAATTCCTCCCGGAGATCGAAGTCGCCGCTCACCGGAACGCGTCCACGCTCCGCGGCAATTTCTCCGATCGCCCGTATTCTTTGACTTGAATCCATGAAAATCACCCGCGTGTTGTTCGATTTCCGGTTACAGAACCATGATCGCAAAGGCCAGCGCGAAAATTGCCACCGTTTCGACCACACCGAGAATAATCAGGTAGTTGGCAAAGCCCTGATCGGTCTCGCAGTAGGCGTCGCACGCGGCCGCGGCAGCACGCCCCTGATACCAGGCCGAAACCAGAAACGCCAGCCCCGCGAAAATTCCGAGCGTGAGATAGAAGAAGGTGTGAATCCCCGGCGTCGTCGCGGCCAATTTTCCCTTGATCATCATCAGCAGCACCAGCGCGTAAATCGTCTGAGACAGCGGCGCGCCGGCCAGCACCATCAGCGTGAACGGGGCGGTTTTGTTCTGCGCGTAGCGTTTCTTCCACGCGCCGATTGCCGACGTTCCCGCAATTCCCGCGCCCAGCGCGGACCCGATCGCCGCAAGTCCCACGCCGATATAGCCGCCGGACATGCCCACCATTCTGAAAAAATCCGCCGTGAAATTGGCTTCGTCCATGATCAAATTCTCCTTATTCTTGGGTTTGTTTTCCGTTGTTGCGTTGAAATGGTTTGAATGGAATCCCCGCCCAGCGCAAGTTCGCGTGACTTGAGAATTCCAGCGTATTAAGACGTACCCCGTGCACCAGAACGGACATCATTGCCAACGCAATGTTCAGCGAATGTCCGAGCAGCAGCACCAAGCCGGCAAAGACAAGCCCGAGCACCGGAATCGAGTGCGCCACCTGTCCCGCCATCGCATTGAAGCAGGAGGCCAGATAATATCCGGCCATTCCCACCGCAAAGAGACGAATGTAACTGAGCATGTCCACAAAACTGCTCACCAGACTGAACGGGAAGCCCAGCATGCTCCCCGCGTCCCCCCATTCGACTTCGCCCGCCAGCAGCAGGACAAAGCCGACTCCGTAGCAAATTCCCATCGCCACCGGGCAGGACCCCATATTCAGCAGCAGACTGGCAATCACTTGCGAGTTGCCCGCCAGAAAGAAGATCCAGCCGGTCTGCGCCGCGAGGTTGCGCCAGCGCGAATCGGCGACCATCCGCCACAGATGCGCCAGCGTCAATTGCGCCATGCCGAGCGAAAAACAGATCAGCTGCACGTTGCGGTCCTTGTCCGCCGCGGTCGACAGCGCCGGACAGATCACCGGCCCGGACATGCCGAAATAGTTTGATGTCAGTACGCCCCACGCCACTGCCGACAAACTCAGATAGAAGAAGAGCTTCGCCGCGAGCAGCCCCTTGGGCTTATTCGCGTATTTGCGCATCATCCAAACCGAGCCGATCAGAAACAGCGTCCCGTATCCGGCGTCCCCCACGAGCATTCCGAAGAAGATCGTGAAGAAGCCCAGAAACGCCCAGGAGACATCAAACTCATCGTATCCCGGCCGGATCGACAGAAAGTCCAGCAGCGGCCGGATGATCCCGACCCAGCGCGGCATCCGCAACAGCGTCGGCACGACCTCTTTGGCCGGATCCGCCTTGACCGCAAGGTATCCCCATGCGGATCTCTTGGCCGTCGCGCCGAATTCCGACATCCGCGACGCGGGAATGAATCCTTCCAGACTCAACACCGGGCCATGCGCCGAAAGCGCATCCGAGGCGTTCGCGAAGTCGAGCATCTCCCCGACCTCCGCCTGATAGGAACGCACCGCCTCCAAATGGCCCGCCAATTCGTCCAGCAATCCCTGCAACTCTTCCAGACGGGCGGTATTTTCCGCCAGACTGCGCCGCAGCACCGCGAGGGAGCGGTCGCTCTTGAACGCGACTTCCGGAAGTTCGCCGGGCGCAGGTTTCGTCGTGGAAATCACCACAAAATCACAAAATCCGCCCGGTTCCAACCCGATCTCTTCGACTGTATCGCTGCGCGACGCGGCAAGTTTGCGATAGTTTGACGCGACATCCCGGCAGAGTGTCACATAAATTCCCTGCGACGCCAGTTTTTCGATCGACGAAAAATCAAAATTCCCCCACACCGTGAGCATCGAGATTTCCCGATTCAATCCCTCATTGGCGTGCTTGATCTGTTCGTGTTCGCCGATCAGCGCCAGCGCCGAGTCAAAAACATTTCTGCCGTCTCCGGCATCGGGCTGAAATTTGACCACCGCGCACTTTTCCAGCGCGGAAATCACCTTTTCCAGCTCCAATTTGCGGCGGGTCAGCTCTTCGGACGCCTGACTGCGGACGGCTCCGTCGCCGGAGACCAGATGCATCGCGCCCAGCTCCCGGAGTTTTTCCAGCGCCGCTTCGCGCTCCTCCTCCAGAATCAGCACCGTCACATGTTTCATTGGTTCAATCATGATGCCAACGCCTCCTCGCCAACCTTGCGTTTGGCGATTTTGCCGCGCGCCACCGCGGCCGTGTCCATGTCGCTCAAATAAATCCGGATCGTCCGGATGTTTTCCTGACATTCGGGGATCTTGACCTTCTCAAAGAGATTGACCCGCTGCGTCGTGGTCAGCAGTTCCCGCGAAAGCAGACGATGCTGCTCGGCGATCACTTTTTCCTTGATCCGCAGCGCCAGAAGCGCCTGCAGCTCCGTGTTGGCGTCAAAATAGTAATAAGGCGTCTGAAATCCATCCCAGCGGATTGGTTCAAACTCCAGTTTCTCAAAAACCGGCACCGACACTCCGGCGATATTGGTCGTCCGGGTGACGATCTGGCGGATCTTCACGCTCTCCCCCAGCGTCCGATGCAGCTCCGGCTCGGCGAAGACCGCAACCGAGGAGGAGAGCAGTCGGTAGGCTTCGCTGAGCGCCTCCTTGTTCTCCTCGAGCAGCCGGTTCGTATTGCGGATCTCCATTTGGAGCTGCTGCTTCTTGAGCTGAAGCGTCGGCAGGAAACGCCGGTATTGTTTGAGCGCGTCCTGCTGGCTCTTGAGTTCGGTTTTAGTCAGTTTGATCTTTGCCATAATTCAACACCCGATCCGGGTCACTTCGCCTTGTCCCAATATTCTTTGATGATCTCCGTCTTGATGCCGACTTCCGACGGCTCGAAACATTCGCGCAGCGTCTGCCAGCCGAGATCCAGCGCCTTTTCCAACGGAATATTGACCGAAAGATCCATCATGCGCTCTTCAAATTTGACCCCGTACCGGAGCAGTTTCTTGTCCCACGCGGACATCGAAAATCCCATCGACTGCTTCTCCAGCGTCCCCCGGTAATCCGCGTAAAGCCGGATCATCGCGTCCATGATCGCCCGGTGGTCGCCCCGCGTAGCCGCGTTGACCTGCTGCTTAAGGCGGCTGAGCGAACCGAACGGCTCAATTCGGCCGTTCTTGAGGTAAAACTGCCCTTCGGTGATATATCCGGTGTTGTCCGGGATCGGGTGGGTCACGTCGTCGCCGGGCATCGTCGTCACCGCCAGAATCGTGATGGAACCGGCGCCGTCGAAGTCGACCGCCTTCTCATACCGCGAAGCCAGCTGGCTGTAAAGATCGCCCGGATATCCGCGGTTCGACGGAATCTGTTCCATCGTGATCGCGATTTCCTTCATCGCGTCGGCGAAGTTGGTCATATCCGTCAGCAGCACCAGCACGCGTTTGCCGTCCAGTGCGAACTTCTCCGCCACGGCCAGACTCATATCCGGAACCATCAGACACTCCACGGTCGGATCGCTGGCGGTGTGAATGAACAGCACCGAGCGGCTGAGCGCTCCGGCCTTTTCCAGCGTATCGCGGAACGACAGATAGTCGTCGTATTTCAATCCCATTCCGCCCAGCACGATGATGTCCACTTCCGCCTGCAGGGCGATTCGCGCCAGCAATTCGTTGTACGGCTCGCCGGCCACCGAGAAGATCGGCAGCTTCTGCGATTCGACCAGGGTATTGAACACGTCGATCATCGGAATGTTCGTGCGGATCATCTTGCGCGGGATCACCCGCTTGGCCGGGTTGACCGAAGGTCCGCCGATTTCAATGGGGTTCTCGTCCAGCGCCACGCGCCCGTCGCGGGGAAGCCCGCGGCCGTTGAAGATCCGGCCGAGCAGATTTTCCGTGGCCGAAACGGTCATTTCCCGGCCGAGAAACCGCACTTCGTCATCCGTTGAAATGCCCCGGCTTCCGGCGAAAACCTGAAGCGACACGGTGGAATCCTGCAATCGGATCACCTGCGCCAGCGAAACACCCCGGGAGGTGCGCACTTCGGCCAGTTCATTGTAGGCCACATTGTCGGCTTCGACGGTAATGACGTTGCCGGCGATCTTGAGGATCTTGTGATAAACCTTACGCATGGATGAGTTTCTCCGTGATTTTCGCATCGATCGCCTTCTCCTGCGCGGCATATTCCGGCTTGTCGGCGGCGATGTAATTCCAGTCGAGGAAGAGCTGCCGCAGTTCCGAGAAGTAGCTGCGCGCTTCGTCCTTGCCTCCGAAGGCGAAGCCGCCGGCAAGAACCGAACAGATTTTATCGAAGAGTTTGTTCTGCCGTTCGCGGCAGCAGGCGCCGTCCACCGCGTCGAAGGTATTCTGCTGCAAATAGGTGTAATCCAGAAATTCGCTCTTGAGGTAGATTACGTAATCGTCGATGTTGGTTCCTTCCTCGCCGATTACCTTCATCATCTGATTGACCTCGCTGCCGCGCCGGAGCACGCCGCGCGCCGTTGCGAGCTTGTCTGCATCGACGATGCTTGGATATTTGCTCCACGAATCCAGCGGGTGGATCGCCGGATACCGCCGCGCGTCCGAACGCTCGCGGGAGAGTCCCAGAAAGGCGCCGACGACTTTGAGCGTCGCCTGCGTCACCGGCTCTTCGAAGTTGCCGCCGGCGGGACTGACGGAGCCGCCGATGGTTACGCTTGCAAGTTTGCCGTTGTTCAACTCCACCAGTCCGGCGCGCTCGTAGAACGCCGCGATCAGACTTTCCAGATAAGCCGGGAACGCCTCTTCGCCGGGAATTTCCTCCAGACGGCCGGACATTTCCCGCAGCGCCTGCGCCCAGCGGCTGGTCGAGTCGGCCAGCAGCAGCACGTTCAAGCCCATCTGCCGGTAATATTCGGCCAGCGTCACCGCCGTGTAAACCGACGCTTCCCGCGCGGCCACCGGCATGCTTGACGTATTGCAGATGATGATGGAGCGGTCGATCAGCGTTTTGCCCGTGCGCGGATCGGGAAGGTGCGGAAATTCGCGCAGAATTTCAACGACTTCGCCGGCGCGTTCGCCGCATGCGGCGATGATGACCACGTCCGTCTCGGCGTGCTGGCTGATCGCGTGCTGAAGTACCGTCTTGCCCGCACCGAACGGTCCGGGGGTGCAGAAGGTTCCGCCGAGCGCCACGGGGAAGAAGCTGTCGATCGCGCGGATCTGTGTAATCATCGGATTGCGCGGCAGAATTTTTTCGCGGTAGGCGCCGATCGGAATCTTGATCGGCCAGCGCTGAACCATCGTGACCTTGCGCGTTTCGGCAGTCTCGGTGTTGCGCACGGTGGCGAGCGGGGCGGTCAGCTGATAAGTGCCGTCGGAAACAATTTCGGTCACTTCCCATTCGCCGTTCCACGCGAACGGCAGGAAAATCAAGTGGGTGAAAAGTCCCTCCGGCACCGAACCGATCGCATCGCCCGCGCGGAGCTTGTCGCCCGGTTTTGCCGTAGCGGTGAATTGCCACTGGGAGTTTTCATCGAGTGCGTTCAAATAGACGCCGCGCTTGAGGAAGAAGCCGGAGTGTTCGGCAAGCAGATTCAGCGGATTCTGCAGACCGTCGTAGACCTGTTTGAGCAGTCCCGGTCCGAGTTCGACCGAGAGCAGTTCCCCGGTGAATTCGACCCGATCGCCGACCTTGAGCTTGTTGGTGCTCTCGAAAACCTGCATGTCGGCGCGGTTGCCCCGGATGCGAATGACTTCGCTTTTGAGCTTCTCGTCGCCGGTGACGACGAAAGCCACCTCGTTCTGGATGACCGACCGGTCGAATTCAACGGTCAGCATGTTGCCGTTGACGCCAACGACTCTGCCGAGCTTTTCCGCCATAAGTTGTTCCCCCATATCTGAAATTAAAAAAACCTTATTGTGCCGTCAAATTGCCGGAACGCCTGTCCGCGTCGGCCAGAACCAGATTTGCCAGATCGTCCACATTTTTCTCTCCGGCCGGGCGGGTGCGCACTGCGTTTTTCTCCAAAATCGCCAGTTTCAGCTTGTACACCGCTAGAAAATCAAAATCGGCCGGATGTCCCGCTTCCAGATCGTCCAATTTCCGCCAGCGCATTGCGTCGAGCGCTTTTTCCCGCTCGAGCAAATTGGCCTTTCCCAGTGCTTCCTGTACGCCGGGGGCGACTTCCGAAAAGAAATCGTCCTCATGACGCAAATCATCCGCCAGTTCCGGATATTTCGCCGCGCGGATTCGAAGGACCGCATTGCGCAGAAGCGTCTCCCATTTCGCAAATTCCCGCGCCGCCCCCTCGGGATTGGCCGCTTCCGGATCGATGGACACGCGCAGCAGATTTTCATAGTTCGCTTCGGACAGTTCCCGCGCGGCGGCGGCAAGAAAATCTCCGGTCGAAACCGGCGGTTTCTCTTCGCTGCGCAGCATCGGAAGCGAGCTTGCCAGATAGTAATAATTCATTTTCTCGTCTTTTCCTCGCGTGTTCTAGAAAGGAACGCGGAACTCGGCGCGGACGGTCAGGTCACGCGCGGCGGAGAATTTCCGAAAGTTTGCCCCCGGCATAGGAGGCCACCAGCGCCGTCATCGCCTCGTCGGAGAAGTCAAAATAGCAATCCTTGTCGCCGAACGAAATCTTGAATCCCGCACCGAGATTGCGCCCCGTCAGCAGCTCTGGAGACTTCTCCAAGCTGTCGCGCAGCGCGTTTTTCAACGCCGCGTCAAGCTTTTCCTGATCCTTGGCGGCGCATTCCACCGACACGGTGTCGTCCGGGTTCTGGGCAAATTTTTCCGCCAGAGCGGCAATGATCTGCGCCATGAATTCCGGCGAAAGGCTTTCGCGCACGGAGGAAGCGACTGCCGCGCGCATCCGCTTGGCCAATTCGTCTTCCAGCGCGAGAATCAGATCGCGGGAGGTCTGCCGGACGGCTTTTTCCGACCGTTCCTCCAGATCGCGTGCGTCGGTCTGAGCCTTGGCGATGATGCCGACGGCCTTCTCCTCGGCTTCTGCGATGATCGACGCGGCCTGCTTGCGGGCGTCCTGAACGATGACATCGCGTTCGGCGGATGCCTTGCGCACTCCGTCTTCATTGATTCTGTCGAGCAGACTTTGAAGCTCCTGAGCCATTCTGATTTTCCTCCCCGCAAGTGAAGCGCAACAGGGGTGCCGCGCCGGATTTTTCGCGCTAAAATAGATTGAGTAATATATCGCGAAAAAGCGCCTTTGTCAAGCAGCGTCCCCCGGAAAAACATGCGGAAAACCCCGGGGATCGATCCTTTTTCCTCTGGAATGTACCTTAGGAAAGTCGGTTTCTTTCTCGTGAGCGCATTTGCAATTGCGGGGAAAAGTGGTATTTTAAAGTACAAAAACATGCTTTCGTCATTAAATCTCTATTACTTTGCGGGAGAATTAAAATGTTGTTCAAAGGTGTCTACACCGCGTTGGTCACGCCTTTCTCCAAGGGCGCCGTCGATTACGCAAAACTCGACGATCTTGTCGATTTGCAGATCGCCGCGAAAGTCGCGGGAATTTCCCCGGTCGGAACCACCGGGGAATCTCCCACACTCGACTGCCGGGAACACCTCAAAGTCATCGAACGGGTCGTCCTTCGCGTCGCCGGACGCTGTCAGGTCGTCGCCGGAACCGGCGCAAATTCCACCCGAGAGGCCGTGGAACTCACCCGCGAAGCCAAAGCAATCGGCGCGGACGCCTCGCTTCAGGTCACTCCTTATTACAATAAACCCACGCAGGAAGGGCTTTACCGCCATTTCAGCGCGACCGCCGACGTGGGATTGCCGGTGGTGCTTTACAACGTGCCCGGACGCAGCGGCGTGGCCATCGCCGAAGAGACCGTCGCCCGCCTCGCCGCCCACCCGATGGTGCAGGCGGTCAAGGAGGCGGCCGGAAGCGTCGACCGCGTCTCGGCAATCCGCAGTCTTTGCGACATCGCCGTGCTCTCCGGCGACGATTCGCTCACGCTGCCGATGATGGCTGTCGGCGCCTCCGGCGTGGTCAGCGTCACCTCCAATCTCGCCCCCGCGCTGATGGTCGAGATGGTCGCTTCCTTCGAACGCGGGGATGTTACCCGCGCGATGGAGCTGCATCGCAAACTCTATCCCTTCTTCCGGGATCAATTTATTGAGACCAATCCGATTCCGATCAAGGCGGCCATGGCAATGCGCGGCCTGATCGAGGAGGAGTACCGGCTGCCGCTCTGCCCGCTTTCGGAGGAGCACCGCGAAAAACTCGCCCGGACCGCCCGGAAATGCGGACTGGTCAACTAAAGCAACCGACGACCCGCCCTTCACGACGGGTCGCTTCGTATAAGGACGGAATGCTTCATGGAAAAAAAAGCTCTGCTCTTTGACTCCGACGCGACCTCCGCGGCAATCGCGCGCATTGCCGACGCGGTCGTCCACGATTTTAAAACCGGGGAACTCGAGGATTTTGCCTTCGTCGGAATCTACGAGAACGGCGTGCCGCTGGCGGAAAGACTTGCCGTCGAGGTCGAGAAGCGCTGCGGCTATCATCCGGTGGCCGCCAAACTGGACATCTCCATGTATCGCGACGATGTGGGGATGCGCAGCGGTTTGCCGCTGATTCGGGAAACTGTAATTCCATTCGAGATGAACGCGGCGAAGGTCGTGCTGGTGGACGACGTGCTGTCCAGCGGACGCACGATCCGCGCGGCGCTCGACGCCGTGACCGATTACGGGCGGCCGGCGTTGATCTATCTGGCGGTGCTGGTCGATCGCGGCAGGACGGAGTACCCGATCCACGCCGATTACGCGGGGTTGACCGCGCCGGAGGTTTCTCCGAAGCGGAAAATCCGGGTCGAATTTGCCGAAGACGGCTCCTGCGAAGTCCACACGGTGGACTGGGGCCGCAAACACCGGACGGCTTGACAACTTCATTGAGCAAAGGGGCGCAAAGAATATGAGTTTCACCTGGAACCGCAAAGATCTCCTGAGTCTTTACGACTTGCGGCCGGAGGAGATCACTTACCTTCTCGACACGGCCGAGGAATTTAAAAAAGTTTCGCAGCGCAAGGTCAAAAAAGTTCCCGCGCTGCGGGGCAAAACCGTGGTCAATTTTTTTGTGGAGCCGAGCACGCGCACGCGCGTGTCCTTCGAGCTTGCCGAGCAGCGTTTGAGCGCCGACATCATCAATATGTCCGCCAGCGTCAGCAGTTTGACCAAGGGCGAGACTTTGCTGGACACCGTCAAAAACATCGAAGCGCTGCAGGTCGATCTGGTGGTCATGCGCCATTCGGCCACCGGCGCGCAGAATTTCATCGCCAAGCACCTCAAATGCGGCGTGATCAACGCCGGCGACGGAGCGCACAGCCATCCGACGCAGGCGCTCCTGGACATTTTCACCATCCGGGAGAAAAAGGGACGGATCGAAGGCCTTAAAGTGGCGATTGTCGGCGACATCCTCCACAGCCGGGTGGCGCGCAGCAACATTTGGGGACTGCTGAAGCTGGGAGCCTCGGTGACGCTGGTCGGACCGGCGACGCTGGTGCCGAAGGAATTTGAACAAGTGGGCGTCCGGGTCTGCCACAATCTTCAGGAGGGGCTGGCCGATGCGGATGTGGTCAATCTGCTGCGCATTCAGCATGAGCGGCAGGCGGCGGGATTTTTCCCGAGCATCAATGAATATGCACGGTTTTTCGGGATCAACGAGCATACGGTCAAATTCATGAAGCCCGACGCGATGGTCATGCATCCGGGGCCGATCAATCGCGGCGTGGAGCTGGAGGGCAGCATCGCTGACGGACCGCAGTCGGTGATTCTCGAACAGGTGACCAATGGATTGGCCGTGCGGATGGCAGTGTTGTTTCTGGTAGCGGGGTGTGTGCAAAAATGAATGATAAATTTTGTCTTGTCAACGGGCGCGTGGTGGATCCTGCGCGCAATCTCGACGAAGTCATGCCCGTGGCGGTCAACCGCGGCGTCATTGTCGATGCGGCGAAAATCGACGACTCCTACCGCCGGATCGACTGCACCGGCAAAATTGTCTGTCCCGGATTCATCGATTTGCATGTGCATTTGCGGCAGCCGGGCAATGTCGCGGCGGAAACCATCGCCAGCGGCACGGCGGCCGCGGCCGCGGGCGGATTCACCGCAGTGGTGGCCATGCCCAACACCAGTCCCGCCGCGGACAACGCCGGTGCGATCGAATATCTCCGGCAGATGGCGGCGCGCACCGGCATGGTGCGGGTGATTCCGTGCGGCTGCCTCACCAAAAATTATGCCGGCGAAGAGATGGCGGGCATCGGCAGTCTGGCGCAGGCGGGGGTTCTGGCGCTTTCCGATGACGGCAAGTGCATTCAGGATCACAGCTTGATGCGGCATGTCATGCAGTATGCCAGAAGTTTTCATCTGCCGGTGCTGGACCATTGCGAAGAAAATTCGCTCAAAGGCGGCGGCGTCATGCACGAAGGAACCTGGTCGGTGCTGTTGGGCATGTCGGGCATTCCGTCGATTGCCGAAGAGTTGATTGTGGCGCGGGACATCATGCTGGCGCGGGATACGGGATGCCGGATTCACATCCAGCACGCGAGCACCGCCGGAAGCGTCAATCTGATCCGGGCGGCCCGCAAGAAGAATCTTCCGGTGACCGGGGAGGCCACCCCGCACCATCTGACGCTGACCGACGAGATGGTCAAAACCTACGACACCAATTATAAGATGAATCCGCCGCTGCGTTCCGAGGAGGATCGCAAGGCGCTGGTCAAAGCGGTTCTGGACGGCACGATCACGGTGATCGCCACCGATCATGCGCCGCATACGCAGACGGCCAAACTGGTGGAATTTGACAATGCGCCGTTCGGAATCATCGGTCTGGAGACGGCGGTGCCGCTGACGCTGGGGGTGCTGGTGCACAAAGGCCGGATGCCGATTTCCAAATATGTTTCCTGTTTTACGGCCGGCCCTGCGCAAATTCTGTCGCTGGACTGGGATCTTGCGCCGGGGCGCGAGGCGAATGTGACGGTGCTGGATCTGGAGGATGAATTTACCATTGACGCTTCGAAGTTCAAGAGCAAGGCGCGGAACACGCCGTTCGACCATTGGAAATGCAAAGGTCGCGCGGTGCTGACTGTGTCGCAGGGGCGAATCGTCCATTCCCTGCTGGATTGAGGCGAAAAAAATGCGGAGCGGACAAAGAACCGGGAAGAGATATCACCTGGCATGAGAAAACACCTTGGCACAATCGGATTGCTCGGGCTGTTGCTGGCGGCTTTGGCGGGGATGCTCCCCGGATTGCTGCGCCCGCTGTGGTTTGACGAGGCGGTGACTTTTTTCAACTTCATGACGCTGGAATCGCCGTTGGAGATCTATCGGAATTACACGATTCCGAACAATCAGGTGATTTACACGGTGGCGGCGAAATACTTCTCCTTTGTGCCGTGGTTCGGGGAGCCGCGCTCTTTTGCGCTGATTGTGGCGCTGGGAACGCTGGCGACGGCATATTGCGCATACCGCAAGCGATTCGGGAGCGACGCGACGCTGGCCGCGTTGCTGGCGCTGGGGTGCTCGGGGGCGTTTCTCAATTACGGAACGGCGATTCGCGGCTACATGTTGAGCATGTTTTTGCTGTTGGGGGCGTTGCTTTGCGCGGAACGCATGGCGCGATCGCTGAATGGGAAAAATCTTCTCTTTTATGCGATTTGCGCGGTGCTTGCGGTCGGGACGATTCCGTCGAATTTGCTCGGATTGGGCGCGATTGTGCTCTGGGTGCTGCCGATGCTCGGGGCAAAATTCTATCGGAAGAGCGTTTTCTGGCTGCTTTGCATTCTGCCGTTTGCAGCGCTTGCGCTCTTCTACCTGCCGATGGGGGGCCGCGCAATCGGCGCAATTCTGTCGCTGCGGGAGGGGTGGAGCGACCGCTTCGGGGCAATCCGGGTGTTTTATACGGTGTGCGCGGCGACGTTTGGCGTGCTGCTGCTGCCGGCGGCTTGGGGATACGTGCTGCGATTTCGCGCCAAAGGCGGGGGTGGGATGCTGGAATCGGCGGCGCTGGGGATTTTTCTGCTGCCGGTGGTGCCCTGTTTGATGCTGCGTGTGGCACCGTTTCCACGGGTGTTTTTCCCGATGATGATTTTCTTTGCGTTGGTGCTGGCGCGCGGGGTGGGGCATCTGACTGCCGCGAAATGCCGCAGGAGGCGGCGCTGGAATCGCACGGTTTGGAGTGTGGCGCTGCTGGTTGCGGTGCTGGGGTGGGGCTTTGTCCTGCGCACGGACACGGTGTCGGAGGGATTGTCGGCGCGGTGCGGAGGGGAACGCTGGGACGATTATTTCCGGCCGTATTATTTGCGAAGGGAATTTTCGCCGCGGGGAACGATTGAGATGGCGAAGAAGTTGTCCGGGGACGGGCGCTATCTGCCGTTGTATGCGACGTTCAACGCCGATCCGTGGTCGATTGCTTTCGCCGCGTTTGAGCGCGATTACGAGGTGCGCAAGGTGATCTTCCACGGGCCGACGCAGAAGATTTCCGCGATTGCGCCGGGGACGCTGCTGGTGACTGCCTATGACGAATCGGTCGATCAGGTTGCCCGGGAGTTCGGGATTCCCCCGATGCGGATTCGCTTTGTGGCGGGCAACGGATTTCACCGGATCTATTTTTTCGAGTGACGGTTAGTTGCTTTTCCGGCGGTAAACGACGATATCTTTGCCGTAGATCGATCCGTAGCGTTTGAAAAAAACGAAAAGATTTCCCTCTTCATCCGCGATGAAATCGCGCGGCGGAGTATCTTCTCCGGACCAGTTGAAGAAAACAATCCCATCCGCGAGATGATTGCGCTTTCCGCGTTGGAAAATCCGTTGCTCCGGCATCTCGACCAGACGCCGCGTCGAGAGAAAAATCGGCCAGTCCATGTTGGTCAGAAAGAGTTTTCCCTCCCCGAAATTTGCGAGGATGTCGCTGGTGAGTTCGTCGTAGCGGGCGTATGCGCGAAGCGTGGTGTCGCGAAAAAGCGCCCGGTGTCCCAACGCCGGAGAATAATACCGCCACATCGGAATCACCGCCAGCAATACCAGCAGCGCGCCGGCGGTTCGAAGCAGCGGTCTCTTGTGCCAGCGCTCCAAAAGACCGTAACGGACGACCTCCCATGCCGCCATGTAGAAGAAGGGAATCGAGTAGATGAAATAACGCGGGTCCGGGGGCGAAGAGCGTTTTGCGGAATAGAAGATCAAAGGAAGTAGTACGTTCAGAAATGCCGCATAATAGAGATGACGAAGCATTTCCCTGCGTCTGTCTCCTTTCAGGAAAAACATGCCGAAGGAGAGCGCTCCGACCGCGCCGAAGAGCGGAAGATAGAAACATTTGAGGACATATCTCCCGAAATAGAGGATCGATTCCCACCGGAAGAGCGCAAAGTTGCGTCCGATTTCCGCCAGATAAAATTCGATGCCGGAAGCGCTTGCCGCCGCCGGTGCGCCGGGGACGGCATTGCCGCGCAGGCAAAAATGCAGCACCAGAAGAAACCCGGCGGTGACGAGAAGCGCCGCAGTCAATCCGGCGGCGAAGGAAAGCACTCTTTTGCGGCGGCTGCCGCCTCTGGCCGATTGGAACCAAAGCAGGAGCGGCCAGTAGAAGACCAGCTGCATGCGAAGCAAGGTGAGGATTCCGGAGAAAACGCCGGAGAGAATCATTCCCCTGGGGCGATAAAGGATAAAAACCGTGAGCAAACTGAAGATTCCCCAGGCCACCGGATCGGAGAGGGAGCGCACGAGCGTCTGGGAGAAGATCAGATTGAATGCGGTGAGAAACCAGAGAAAGACAGCGTCTTTCCGGGGAAAGAATCTGCGGAAGGTCAGCATTAAAGCGCCCATTCCGAGCGAAGAGAAGATCCAGCCGAGAAGGAATCCCGGCCACAGGAAGAGTTTTCCCCGCGCTTCGTATAACAATGCGTTGAGCAGGGAATACAGGCGGTTGGGATAGCCGATGGAAACGGCGCCGGAAATTTCCGCGCCATTGTTGAAGGCGTCGTAGCCGACCACTTCGGGGCGTCCGGTGCGGTGTCGCAGGAGGGAAACGCCATCCTGCACATAGCTTAGATAGTCCATTTCGTCGATTTCCGGCAAAGCCATCCGGAAGAAGCACCACAGTCCGGCGAAGATGGCCGCATAAAGAGTGAAGACGAGGCAGAATGTCGAGAAGGAGCGTCGTTTCATAAGAACACGCGCGTCACTTTAGACGACACTGCCAAAACTCGCGCCGTGTCTTCCGGAGGCTCGGAAAAGGTTTGAAGCGGTTGGTTTTCGGTCGTTACTCTCCGAGTAGCGACGCTCGAATCCACCATTTCATCCCTTTTCCGATCCACTCGGAAATCCATCGACGGGACTTTTGTCAGCGCCGTCACTTTACGGGGTATCCGACGGATTGGGCGAAAACGACGACCTCGTTTTTCGGGAGGGCGAGTTTTTCGGCGAGGAGATTGCGGTCGATTGCGCCGCGTACGACAGTGCCGAGTCCGTTTGCTGCGCAGAAGAGATAGACGTTCTGGGAGATGAAGCTGGCGTCTGCGGCGCGGTAAAGGATGCGGTCCTCCTCGGATTTTGCGAATTTCTGGCGATTGGCGTCGGCGACGAAGAGCAGGGTCAGGGGGGCGGTTTTGGCGAACGCCTGCCGTCCGAGAACGTCGGAGAAGTTGCCGGTGCGGAAGGGAATGAGGCGGTGCTGTGCGGCGTCGAAACGGGAAACACCGTCGGAAGTGACCACGAGAATGGAGACGGTTTTTGCGTTGACGGCGCTGGGCGCGGTGAGTTTTCCGCTGGAAGAATTGACCCCTGCGGCGGCCCAGAGGAGGTTGCTGAGGATTTGCGGGGGGATGGGTTTCTTTTGGAAACTGCGGCAGCTGCGGCGGTTGGCCAGGGCGGTCATGAGGGGCATCCCTCCTTCTTTTTGGGGAGGAGGCAGCAAGATGGAGTCTGCGGCGAAGATGCTGGAACCGAGAAGGATGATAGAGAGGGCAAAAAGGATTTTTTTCATAGGATTGAGCCTTTTTTCAGAGACCAGAGCGAACCATTGTTATGGTTTGATTTTATTGGTTAATATATGGTGTGGTCTGGGTCATTGCAAGTTTGAGAGGGGGTATTTTTTGCAAAAACTCTGAGATATGGGAGTCATCCTGTCGTGGATGGAGGAAAGGCGCTTGACAAAAGAGGAAACATAGGTTATTGTAAAAAGAAGTCCCGTAATGTTCTGGGAAACACGGAGTTCATTTTTCTGATCGAAGAGACGATTGGGGGTGTTCCGGATTCGCCCGGCGGAGGGATGCGGTTGATTGCATGCCGAGGAT
Source organism: Victivallaceae bacterium (assembly GCA_028691615.1). Classification (GTDB taxonomy): domain Bacteria; phylum Verrucomicrobiota; class Lentisphaeria; order Victivallales; family Victivallaceae; genus JAQUYX01. The sequence continues at coordinate 1,588 of JAQUYX010000015.1, read as the reverse complement.
GATCGTTGGCCTCGTAAAACACCGGTCAAAGAGATAAATGCGAACGAAGAGTTTGCACTGGCTGCTTAGTTAGCCATGTCCGCTCCTGACGAGGATGCAGTTGGGAGATCGGGCATCATCAAAGCATTCAGGCCCGAGGGAGACGCCGACTTGCCCGAAGGAATGACGAAGAAGGAGTTGGCCAGTCCGTCCGGCAGACCTGAGTTCTGCGGTCCGGCCGGAGGGACGCGAAGCATCAAAGCGGAAACAAGCATGTAGAGATCGTCCGTGTTTCCCGTCGACACAGGGGTTCAACTCCCCTCACCTCCACCATTTTAGCATTTAAGTCGCTGAAGGACAGGATTTTAACAATCCTGTCCTTTGTGCTGTAAAGCCCTTGCGCCGGGGCGTTTGCGAACGGGAAAGCACTCCCCTTCGCGCCGGACGGAGAATGCCTCTCCGGCACGGATTCCGGCAAAATCTGCCGTTTCTTTCTCCGTTTTCTCCGTTTCATTTAGACCGAGTCCTGCGGTGGTCGGGAAAAATACCGTTCCGCTATGGATAAAATCATACGAGCATCGTCACCGACCGGAGGACTTGCGAAACGCATCAAGCTCAAAAAAATATCATCATGGTTGGCGGAATGAATAAAAAACAAGTCCTGCGGTCGAAAATGCGACAATTCAAGTCCTTGGCAAAACAGCTGAAGCTTACACCATATGAAAACCGCTGCCCGGCGGTTCCGGAGCGGTCTGTCCGAATCTTTCCGAAAAATACTCCTCGTCGCCGCCATCCCGAATTACGGCTCTGTTTTTCTTTCGGCGATAGTCCCGGATTGTGTTGATATCTTCCATGTGAGTCCAAAGATCAAGCAACTCCTTGTCGGTGCTGTTGGCGATGGTGCGGTTTACCGTGGATTGGTTCGGAGTCTGCGATCCGTGTGTCTCGGTTTTGATGTATGCCGCTATTTCCATGCAGGATGGTCGCTTCGGCAGTTTAAATTTCTTATCCCGTTTTACAGCATTCCAATATGCGTCCCGAAGAGTCATCATCCGTTCTTTGAGGAAATCCTTGATAATCTCCTCGCGTGACTTTTGTTTGGCGTTCTTGGGAACGACAAGCGGTTTCCTTTCCTGAACCATATTGCCGCAGCGTTCGGCTATCCGATCCATATCGAAAGAAATCCCGTCATCGTCAAGCCGGAACAGTTCGTGCATCTGGAACACGCGATCCTTGAATTTTGCAGTCGAAGCCGGGTTTTCTTCGCCGATTATCAAAATCTGCGTCGAGCCTTCCGGCAATGCCGTGTCGACTTCCGCAGTCAGCCTCTCCGTGAAAAATATCTGCCGCCGGAAACCTGCGACCGCACACTGGCTTTCACCGAGATACCAGAGACCGCAAGCCCGTTCAACCGGTTCGCCGGAGCATTGAAACCGGCGCTGGATCTCTTTCATGATTGCCGGAAGGCTGATTGTCCAAAGACGCAGATCGTCGGCGGAAATATCGTACAGTCCGCCGCTTTCCGGACAATAAACGGAATACTTTGTCTTACCGCCGACAATGTCGCGTGTCACCGTCTCAAAATGACCGCCGCCGCACGGGCATGAAA
>JAQUYX010000165.1 GCA_028691615.1 Victivallaceae bacterium | reverse complement strand
ACAAGATATTCGGGATGAAGTTTCTGAAAATCAAGTGCTTGATCGGTTTGGGTCGCCGAAAAAAGGATTTGACGATTTTCTCCGCTGAAATTGGAACTCATCACCGTCCTGTCTCCGGCAAGATAAATCCGGTTGCTGTCTAAAACCAATGATTTGATTTGAAACGGGAAACGACGTAGTTCGTTCAGCACGCCGGAGGTTCCGGCATAAACGATTTGAGAATCTGTAATCGCGACATGCGGTGCGCTGGTTTGTATTTGCCATTGACGCCGGGAGTGGCTTTCGTCGTCAATCATTCGGGGGAATGTGGCAAGTGCGATTGATCTGCCAAGTTGGTCCTGCCGGGTGACTTTGTAGTCAAAATCGTCAACGGTAAGAAAATAGCTGTGTCCTGAAACTTCATCACGGGTCGAAGCAAGGATAGGAGATGTTGGTTGCGTTTTCTGCGGCGGCGGCATGGACTGCGTTCTTATTTTAGCCAACAGTCCCGGGAATTGGGATATTTTTTGATGGTCATACCACGGAAAGTTTTCTTTGATTTTGTGGTTTAACAGCTCCTGACGGCATTTTAAAAAAAGAGCGATAGCTTGCTCGTCCGTATATTGTCTCGAATATAAGAGCGCATTTGCCTCCAGAATGAGAGCCAATGGTTCCGCATTAAGCGCGCGAAGTTTGCCGGCACTGTTTTTGGTCCATGTTTGCAACTCCTCCCGCCCGAGGATTCGCTGAAGGCGGAAGAGTGGTTCTGTCATGTCATACAACCGGCGATCGTGGGAGGGGGGCGAAGCCAGATGGTCAAGAATGTCCCGCCATGTGGCCAGCATTGCCTTGCGGTATTCCGATGTTGTGCGGTAAAAGGAGGGATCGATCCGGGAAAAACGATTCATCGCACGATCCAATTCTCCGACCGAATTTGATTCGTAGAGAACTGCATTTTGAATAACCGGTCGAAACATGGAAATGAAATGCCAATAACGCTCTTGCTCCAACTGCGTCAACCGATGGATTTTTCGCTTTGTGATATAGCAAAGAAAGCTCGCGGCGGCGTGCGTATCGGGATTGTTCAACAACGCCGGACGCTTGTTCAAGTATTCCAATGCAGAAAGATAATATGGAAATACCGGCGAAAAATCCTGAGCATCACTGTTGTTGCCTATTTTATTCAAATATTCCACCCGGTTCTGGTTCAAGGCAAAAGCGGCAAAGTATTTTTTTGTGGCGTTAAGGGCATCGCGGTGTTCCGCAATTTGCGCCTCCGCGGCAAAACGGGCTGCTTCGTTTTCCGCCCGATACATGCCAAGAGCCGGTTGCTCCGACAGGTGTTTTTCCAGCTTGGTCAGAAGGTTCGAAGGGGCGTCGGTATTGGCAAATTGTGCGCGAAAGGATACTTTCCCATCGGCGCACGAGAGATAAACGCCAATTATGAAATGATCTGCAGAGTCGCCGGGGTTGAGTTCGATATGCAATATTTCCGAAGCGAAAACCGCATTAGCCCATTTCCCGGTCAGCTCTTGTTCCGTCAAAAGTTCAATCAAATATTCGCGTTCCAGAAAAAGCACATCGAGCGTTTGAATTTGCTTTTGCAGCTTATCCGCCAACGCGTCGGCCTCTTTTTGCAAGGACCAATGCAGGTTGTTGCGGGTGCCGACCAGAGAAAGAAAGCGCTGTTTTTCCGGATGGCGCAGCTGATTTACGGCTTTGTCCAAAGCCTGTTGCACCAAGGTCATGTTTTTTCCGTCGAACTCCAATGTTTTCAGCCGGAAGCCGTAATCGCTTTCAAAAACAGCCACTTGGATTGTCCCATCTTCGGTATCCCGAAACACGGCAAAAAGAGATGCGCCCGCGAGCTTGGAACGGCGGGAAAGATTTTCCGCACCGAACTTTTGTCGCAGAAGCTGTTCGCCTTTCAGCGCGTCCAACCGGGATCGCTCGACAAATTCATAACGGCTGCTGTATTGGGCCAGAAACATTTCAGCCAGCGGTTCGGCTTGAGGCCCATAGGCGACGAGCGCAATTTTTTCTGCGGCGCCGAGCACTGCGGAAAAGGCGAACAGCAAGGAAAAAATCCAATCCTTCATCGCCTCAGAGTCCGTTAATTCTTAGCTCAAAGGTTTTTTTCGCAGGGGCGATGTTAATTCTGAAACGTTCCGGCCGGACTCCAAAATAAGAATTGTTGACATAAAAGCGCTGCTTGGTTTTATCCGGACGAATTACTTCCGCCCACACTTCGTAACTGGATAACGAAGTTCTGGAGTGCATGAAAATTTCACCATCCCTTTTCCCGGGGATTGGCGAAAGTATAAAATCAATATAATTGGATTGGTCGCAAGCCTTCACCTTGACAATTAAAATTTTGCGACCTTGCATTTCGACCCACTCTGCCGTGGCAAAGTCTTTCCGGGCGATTTTGATGGCAAGCTGTTCTTTTTTCGGATCTTCGAGGCCGAATTCACGCTCATAGGTTTCTTTTGCCGCCGGGAGCACTTCGGCAAGCAGTTTCAATTCCCGCTTATATTCATCGCCTCTGAAGTTAAAACGAATCTGCTGCAACGATTGAAATGCTTTTGTATAAAAGGCCTGCGGTGTTTTGTATTCGTAATGTTTCAGTCCGAATTTTCCCGCCAGATAATAATAGTGGTATTTCTGATTTTGATTTGAGGTTTGCAAGAGGTAATTGATGGCGGACAAGCTCCCGGCTTCCGCGATTTTCTTGACTTCCACCAAGGCCGCAGACCGGGTTGCACGCCTCTCCAGACGCTTCTGTACTCTAAAAAAGGCACACTCCGGAGAATCATTGCGCTTTGCTATTTCTGAAGCTAAAGCATCCATTAAAACCGGATCGGAAGAGGCTTTTCCCATCAATTTCAGCAAATCGGCAGTGCTTTTTTTGTAATCCGGAACCGCGCGTAACATTTTTTGAGTTTTTTTCAAATCCTCGTTGGCGTGAGTACATTTGATCGCCGCGTAAGTGAGTAATTTTTTCTCCGCTTTTTTAAGCAACTCTCCCGCCTTGCGGTGATCAGTTGGAACGGAAATATTTTGCTGATAAATTTCGGCGAGCGTTATCATGCTGGGAACATGCCCCAATTCGGCCGCTTTCTCCAGGCGTCGGATGTGTTCGAGGAATTCCGGGGATTTGCGGCTGAGATTCACATTCGGCAACCAAACCAGCGCGGAAGCATTTCCCCACTCGCGAGCGAGATTCATGGCTTGAGCGCGAATGGTCCGCCCCGCGGCATCGCGCGCCATTTCAAAAAGGGCGCGCGGAATTACTCCGCCGATTTGAAGCATCTGCTCGGTATAGCATTGCTTCAGTGGATGGTTGCCGTCAAGTCGATATTGATGCGGGCCGTATTCGTCGCGAAGAGTAACGTAAGTCAGACCGTTTTCCGGCTGAAATCTTTTCTTGGTCCAGAAAAGCTGATGTTCGTCAAAATAAAAGGCGGTTCCCAACAAGGAGTTGAAATATGGAGAAACCGCCTTGGGATAATCCACTGTTCTTTCGCAATATCCGCGGCTGTAAATGAGGTAAAGTGTTACCGCTGCAAATTGATTTCTTTCGCCGATGGCTTCGAGTTTTGCAATTCCTTCGGAATTCCTTCCGCTCCGGATCATTTCCGCTGCGGGCAGAAATTCATCCAGCTGAGTTTGCGTTGCGCTGAAAAGATTCAGCGCAGCCAGAAGGAAAGCTCCAATCAAAATATTTTTCATTATTTCAACTCCCCGAAAAGTTCTCCGGTCAGACGCAACGTGGCCTGCGCGATGGCGTCTTTGGCGGCAATGACGTAAGTGGCTCCTGCAAGCGTTTCCTTGGCGGCCCCGGTGGCCAGAAGTTTCTTCCCTTTTCCGTCGATGGAAAGCTCAACCCGGGCGGACGCTGAGGTGAAGTTATGATAATTTCCTGCACTGGCGGCAAGGGCTTCGCCGCGCACGACGAAATTGGCATCGGCGGCGTTGTCCACCACTTGGAAGCCCAATGCGAGCAGTATTTTTTTGAGTTCCGTTTCCGCCGCCGGATCGGGGACGGAGACACTGATATCCTCATGGATATGCACATAAACTTTGCGCTGATTTCCCTTAATTGATTCCTTCAGCAGATCGACCACGGAGGTGACGGACTCGACTTTGGGCAGGAGTTTTGCACTTTGTTTTTCGAGGATGGCGGCGACTTTGGGCGCCAGTTCCGGAATCATGGCGGTGAAATCGTCCGTTCCACTGACACTGGTACCCAAGACCCGGCTGGTTTCGGTGCCGATGATTTTGACGATGACAAAATTTTTGTCCCTGGATTTGAAGAGCGAGCCGGTCAATAGAATTTTTGCTCCGATCAAACGCCCCAGTTTGACCTGACTGGATTTGTCGGTCAGTCCGGTGGCGGAGAGTTGAAGTTCATTTAAGGCCTTGTCCAACTCGGCACGTTCCACCAGATCGGCACATCCGGATTCCATTAAGGCAATATTGAGCAATTCCGCCACGGATTTGCCCATGTCCGTATTGGCTGCACCGCGCTCCCGCGCCTCAAACGGCAGCACGGCCACCGTTGGAACGACTTGCGTTTGCGCCTTTTCCTCCGCAAATAAGCAAGCAACGGTCAACGTTACCAACAGGATGCACAGTTTTCTTTTCATTTTTCATTCTCCTTGAGACGTTGTTTAACCAATAACACGTTTTCAATGTTGTCGAGATCAAATTCCGGCGTAAAAACAATGGTGATTTTGAGGCCTTTCCGCAAAATCGCGCAGGTAAAATCTCCGTTGATATCCAAAAACTGTTCTTTTTTATCATATAAGACGCTCAATTGGCCGGGATTCTTAGCGCGCAGCATTGTGATTACCTCGAAATCCGCCCCGAGGTTTAGGGGAAAATCACACTTATCCGGGAAACGGAATCCGATTTTGCCCTTGTTTTCCGTTTGTGCGCCCAGCGCCGAAAGTTTTTGGGCGGTGCGATTGTTGTCCACTTCCGGAATACTCACTCCGGTCAATGGTCGCGGTGAATGAAATCGCACTTTTTGCGGCTTGCCGTTTCTGGTCAAAAACGCATCCAGCGTCGCGCCGTCGGCCAGCGCTGGAATGTCAACCCGCGCCTCGCCCTCGCCGGAACCGAGCACCCGTCCATGTTCGGCGGCGAGTACCCATTTGCCGGTTCCCGGCAGGTTTTGGCTGCGTCCCGACCACAGATTGACCGGCTCGGCGGTCAGCGTGGAACAGAGGAAAACAAGCCAGATCCATTTCATGACAGAGCGCTTCCCCAGTGACGAGTTTCCCCCTGCCGGACGACCGGAATCACCGCATGGATGCTCTTGCCGTCAACTGTCAGTTCCATATCCAACACCAGCGTGGAAGCGTCACTGCGGGAGATGATTACGTTTCCGGAAATTTTCGCCCCGTCGAGATAGATGGAGTCGTTGTCGGCGCACGCGAGCAGTATTTCAATTTTTTCGGTTCCGGATGGGAGCTGAATATTTACATAATTGGCCATTTTTTCCGAGGATTCCCGATCCCCCGTCACCAGTTCGTTTCCGAAGAACATCACCGCGGTGTCACTGCCGAACAGCCGGACAGCTTCGGAAACTGTTTGAAACGAAGGAGCCTCAACTTTCTTTTGCGGTTGATTTTTCGGCCACGCAAAAAGCACCGTCAAACCAGCCGCCAGCAGAAATCCTGCCGCATAGCGCAAAAGATAGAGTGTGCGAGTTGGCTTGCGGTCGATCTTTGCAAAAAAGCTGTCGATAAATTCCGTTTCACTTTGTTCAAATTTTTTTGCGAAAGATTTTTTCTGCTGCAGGAGTTCGTCAAGTTGTTTTTCATTCATTTTCCATTCTCCTCATCGTTTCGCGAAGCAGAGCTTTTGCTTTGTGGATTCTCTGATACAGCGTGTTTGTCGAGCATCCCAACTGTCGGGCCGCCTCCTCGCCGGAAAGAGCACTCAAAATTCCGATATGTACCGTTTCGCGATAGCGTTCCGGCAATTCCGCGATCGCACGATCCAACCGGGCGAGCGACGGATTTTCGTTCGGTCGATCCGTCACATAGTCTTGCCGTATTCTCTCCTGCCGCTTTCGTTTTCGCAAAATATTGTAGCTTTCGGAAACGGTAATTTTCGCCACCCAGGACGATAATGCGATTTCATCGCCCCGGAACGACCATCGTTTGCTCCATGCGCGCAACAATGCGCCTTGAATCGCATCATCGGCATCGGCGGAAGAATTCACGATTTTGATTGCGATGGAGCGATACAATCCGAGCTTGTCGCGAATCAACCCCGCAAATAATACTCTCATGTGTTCATCGCTTCGTACCACGAGAACTCTCCCGTTTCCCTTTTTATACAATAAGACGTTTGCCATTGGGGTTATCTTATATCAACTAAAGTTTTCCTGTTTTTCAAGTTTGATATTTTGAACAGCCTCCATGATTCAGGGACGGTTCACAATTTTCGATGTCAGTTTTGATGTATTCCTGAAAAAAAGTTGCAATTTTTTTCTGTCAGG
>JAQUYX010000164.1 GCA_028691615.1 Victivallaceae bacterium | reverse complement strand
GCCAACCCTCCCCCGCACCCGGGGCAAATTCTTTGTTTCCACCGGAATAGCGACAACCAGCACCCCCCCCCGCGACGGCAGCAGCAATCCGGGAACCGCTTCCAACATCGTCGATTTTCCCGCACCGTTCGCGCCGAGCACCGCCCAGCAGCCGGACAGATCCGAATCCAGAATGCAGTCCACGCAATTAAGCGCCCCCGGACGCCCCGGACGGTCGATCGTCACTTGGCAAAATTCAATTTTCACAGCCACCACCTTCCCGCGGCCAGAACCAAAAACAACATTCCCGCGCCCAACCATTCGCGCATCGTACCGGCCCGCCCCCGAGACAGCCCCCTCCCCGCATGAAACAACCGGCACTGCATCGCCGCATAGATTCCCTCCGCACGCTCGTTCGTCCGCAGAAAAAGCTGCCCCGCGAGCATTCCAAAGTCTTTCACCGGGATTCTCCGGCATCGGGGATTGCGCAGATGATAAGCCTGCATCATTCTGCTAAACTGTGACACCGCCAGATCCAGATACCGGCAGAGCAACTGAATTTGCAGCACAAGGATGCAAGGAATCCCCAGCCGCACAAGCGCGTCGGCAAGTCCGGCAAAGGAGAGGTTCGCCGTCAAAAGCATCACCGCCCCTACCGTGCCGAACGTTTTCGCCAACAGCACGGCGAACGCAATGACTCCGCCGGAAATCCGCCATCCGTCAGGAGCGTTCCAGAGCGCAATCGAAGCCCGGTCCAAAAACAATTCCCCAATCCCCGCGCAGCAGACAAAGGGAAGCGCGCGCGCCACGTTGCGCACCAATCGCCCAATTCCAACGCCCGTCACTGCCGCAAAAAAATACGGGATTACCGCAAAAACAAACGTGCCAATCCAATCATACCGCCCGAAGGAGACCGTCAGCAAAAGATACCCCGCAGTCCATGCCACCTTGATCTGCGGCGCAACTTCTTGCGCCTTGCCTTCCTCGGCAAAAGAGCTCAGTTCATCCAAAACTCCTGCGGAAAAATCCCGGTTCATATCTGCGAATCCACCTGTCTATGCCGCCGACGACGGATCAGCACCCATGCCGCGACAACAGTAAAAAGCGCACAAATACTCGCACCAACGATTCCGGCAAACGCACTCCCCCACCAGCAATCCCGCCCGGGAATCGCATAATCGGGCAGCACCGCAAAAAACGTTGCGCAACGCTCCCAGAATGCATGGATCGCGCTCTCTCCTGCCGCGATCTCCCCGCCTTCGGCAACCTTGCCGATCGACCACTCCAATCCGTCCGGGCGGGAGGAAGCCAACAAAGAGAGGCCGCCAGCAGCAACCAGCGCGGCCACCGCGAAGGTCAACACCAGCTCCGTCCCCCGATGCTCGGAACGCTCCAACCGGGACGCTTCGTAGCGGGGAAGATTTCTCCGGACAAAACAGAGCACCGCTCCGGTTGCCAGCCCTTCCCCGATCCCGATTGCCAAGTGAATCGGCAGCATTGCCGCGACAAACGCGCCGAAGGGAAGACTTGTCACCCCGGAGAGCAGCGTCTCAATCGTGACACAGAACGCGCCGAACTCCATGGAGCCGACACATGCGGCAACGCTCGCAATCACAATCCGGGCGCGGGACGGTTCCTTTGCCCCCACCAAAAGCGGTCGAAACAGCAGGAGATATGCAAAAAAACATCCTGCAAATCCCATGTTGAACAAATTTCCTCCCAACGCCAGCAATCCCCCGTCCGCAAAAAACAACGCCTGGATCAACAGCACGCTGGCCATCGTCAAAAAACCGGGAGCAGGCCCCAAAAGAGCCGCCAGCAACACCCCTCCGGCAATATGTCCGCTCGATCCAGTTCCGGGAATCGCAAAATTGACCATCTGCGCGGCAAAAACAAACGCGCCGGAGACCCCCATCAACGGGATGCGCTTCTCCGAAAAATTTTTCCGCACCTCACGGACACTATACGCCACCGTCCCCCCGGAAATCATCCACATCACCCCGCCCACCGCAGGAGAAAGCAAAGCATCCGCCATGTGCATAATAAAACTCCCCCTTTTCCTCTTTGTGCGCCCCAAACGTCGTTCTCTAAGCTTACTCTTCCAGAGCGGCACAGATTCTGCGGACCCGATCCGCAGCATATTCATGTTTCACCGATTCGGCAATGATTCGCAGTGCCTGCTCCGTCGCGGAATATCGCAGCGACAACCACCCGTCCCCCCAGTCAAAACGCACACCGTCAACGGTTCCGCATTTCGCCTCCGGAAAAAAATTACGCAGCCTCCGCAACAGCCGGTAGCCCGCCACGGTCGAACAGAAAAATTTCTCCTTGACCATGAACAGAGTCGGATATTCCGCGACCCGCTCGGACAGTCGCCGCGCATGCGGTACGCTCAAGGATTCCAGCAGCAGCGCCGCCATCAAAAAACCGTCAAAGCCATCCACCGTTCCCCGCAACGCGAAAGAACCGCTTCCGTCCCCCGCGAGCAACGCGTCGGCTCGATGCATCTGCGTCATCAAGGCAGGCTGCCCGACCTGCGTCTTCAAGAGTTTCGCACCGTGCTTTTTCGCCACGAAGTCAATCCGCCCGCTGCTGCAGATATTCGTGACCAATTCCACCCGGCCATCCGCAGCCGACGCAGCACGCTCCAAAAGATAATCCGCAGCCAATGGACAGGTGAACTCCTCCGACAACGCCTCCGCTTTCTCCGTCACCAGCGACATCCGGCTCAAATCACTGTTGAACACAATTCCAATGTCCGGATTGGTGAACCGGATTACCGAGGAGAGCGTGGCCGCAGCGGCAATTCCCGGCTCCGGGTCATGCGGCAGCACGCCGCTGGTGGAAGTGTTCACCGGCATGAGTTCCACTCCCAACTCCTGCGCAAAACGGTCGGCGAAAAAGCCCCCGCTCCCATTGCAGAAATCAATCGCAACCTTCAGATGCGCCGCGGCAATCCGACGGCAATCAACCACCGTGCGGAATCGTTCCCAATACCGTTCGATCATGCGCTCGTCCAAGTCCTCCGCCCGGTGCAGCTCCTCCGCGCCGGCGGCACGGAACGATTTGCTCAAATACCGGTCAAAAAGCTCCCGGCTGCGCACAGAATCAAAATAAGCCCCGTTTTCATCCAAAGGGATAATCGCATTCCAGCCCGCCTTTTGATGCCCACCGGTCACCAGAAGGCCGCCGTCAAAATCTTCCGCGCCGACAATACTTTGAACCATTCCGGCAGGAAGAACCCCGCCATACATGACTTGCGCACCGCACCCGGAGACGGCCGCAGCAACCGCCTCGACAAGCATTGCCGAACTGCCACGGTTGTCCCCCGCAATAAAAATATGCTTCCGCTCCGCCCCGATCGAGGCGAATGCGGAAGCAAAATCCATTGCGCTTTCCGGAGTAAGCCCGCTGCCGACAATTCCGCGCATCCCGGATGCACCGATACGCAACTGATGCGAATTGTCCATCTCAAGCCTCCCTTCTTGCAAGAGGCGGAGCCGGAACCGACGCGGTTACGCCGAGATCGATTGCGGGCGGCCCCGATACGCCATCGAAAGAAGATCGGTTATTTTGCCGCTTCGACGGTCTTGCCCGACTCTTCGGAGGAAATCACCTGAGCAATGCCGCTCTTCTCGACTTCAATGCGGATCTTGTCGGCAATCTCCACCAGAAAGGTCTTTTCGCGGACTTCCACAATATTGCCGTAGATTCCACCGGCCAGAACGACACGGGAACCTTTCATCAGGTTGTTGAGCATCTCCTGCCGCTTGGCCTGCTGTTTCTTCTGGCTGCGGGAGGTAAAGAAGAACATCACAATCATAATCAGAATGAACGGCACAAAGAAGGTAAGCATGCTGCCCTGCCCCTTGGCTCCCGTGGCGGCATTCTGAGCGGCAGCGGGCGCGGCATCGGCGACGACGGTAATCAGAGTCGAGGACAAAGACATTTTCGAATCTCCTTTTTGGATGGCTCTTTTGAAAAGAAAGGAGTTGCGTCTCACAACGTAACTCCTTGAGTTGTTTCAATTCATGGTGCCGGAGGAGGGGATCGAACCCTCACATCATTGCTGATACCAGATTTTGAGTCTAGCGCGTCTGCCATTCCGCCACTCCGGCACGGGAATGAGTATAAAATAACCCTTTTCCGTTTTTTTTCAAGCGCAAAAAAGAATTATTTCCACTGTTTTTTTAGCGAACCGGAACGCCATGTTCCCTCAGATACTGCCGAACCTGCGCAATCGTGAACTGACCAAAATGAAAAATCCCGGCCGCCAGCACCGCGTCCGCATGCCCGTCGCTCAGTACCTTGCGGAAGTCCTCAGGGCATCCCGCGCCGCCGGAAGCAATCACCGGCACATCCACCGCATCGGAGATCCGACGGGTGATTTCACAGTCAAACCCCCGGTGCGTTCCGTCGCAATCCATGCTGGTCAGCAGAATCTCCCCCGCGCCCAGTTCGACCGCGCGAACAGCCCATTCCTCGGCGTCAATCCCCGTCGGGCGGCGTCCGCCATGCGTATAAACCTCCCAACGGGACTCTCCGGGGATTCGCTTGACATCCATCGCCAGCACGACACACTGCCGGCCGAAACGCTCCGCCCCTTCGCGCAGCAGCCGGGGATCGGCCACCGCCGCGGAGTTGACCGCAGTCTTGTCCGCCCCGTTCTGCAGCATGAGCCGCATGTCTTCGACGGTACGGATGCCGCCGCCGACGGTCAGAGGAATAAATACTTTTTCCGCTGTGCGCCGGACGGTATCCACCATGGTGGCCCGGCCGTCGCTGGTGGCGGTGATGTCGAGAAAAACAATTTCGTCGGCGCGCTGCCGGTCATAGTTGACCGCACACTCGACCGGATCTCCGGCGTCGACGAGATTGACGAAGTTGACGCCTTTGACCACACGGCCGTTGGTCACATCCAGACAGGGAATAATTCTTTTTGCCAGCATAATGGAAAAATCAAACCGTTGAACTCATTCTAATTGCAATGCGATTTTGTTGAAGACAATAATATATCCCGGTCTGCTCTGGAAATCAAACGATCCCGAAGATTGGACAGGGGAAAAAGATAAAAAAAGTTTCCCCATGGAGGATTCGAGCGTCGCACCTCGGAGAATGACGCCCCCCTCCCCCCGCAGGTTCAGGTCTTTCTCGAGACGCCGGAACGGAAACGCGCCGTCTGCCGGAAATCCCATTCGCCGGCTTACGTTGCGTGCAAAAGAAATTGATTGATCTTTTGCCATCCGCCGTCCGCAGCCATTTGCCGGAAGAAACGATACCCGTCGCCATAGACCGGATGGGGATTCTTTTCAAAGTAACGATTTCGATTCGACCGGTTCGCATAATGATTGTATTCGGACGCAATAAATTCGGCAAAGCCTTCCCGAGTCAGATCCTTCTTGATGTGTGGGAAGCGATGCTGCATCATATCATGCGCAAGTTCGTGTGCGATGACTTCCTGCAAACGATTCGGATAGATTCCCGATAAGAGAAAGATTTTGCACTCCTCCGATACGATTTTATTGGAAAAAAATCCCGAAGTGCTGTATTTTTGCTGATGCCAATAGAACCCGAGTTCACGATCGACGGAATGCCCGGCATGAAGTTCAAAGTCGTCATAGTCGTCCATGAAAGCTGCAATGCCACAAGTCGGAACATAGGAATATGCCTCTTGAAAAAAAGTTAAGGACTTGCGCCAGAACAAAGTCAATTCCCCGCTTGTAAAAATGCCGGTTGAATAGCATAAGTCGCAAAAAATACGCTTGTCATATTTTGTTCTCAACTCCGGCGCCACCGGACAATTACAGATGCAGCAATGGTCCAGTTTGTTGCATTGCGCGCATACTTTGATCTGGGTGTCCTCCGGGTCAAAATAGGAGAAAAACGTATCCAGAAGCGGGCGCGAACAGATATCACATCTCGGCAGAAAGCGGAAGAGGCAATCATTCGAACAGAAGAAATGTTTGTCGGAAATCAAATACTTCCCCGTGATCTCCTTGCCGCATATAAAACAACGCATATTCATCATCAGCACTTTCTTTTTTGACTTCAACGGAAGAATATGTAATTTCGGCAGAAGCCATACATCGCAATGACCGGAGTAATGACAATCATCGCCCCCAATAGAAGCATGAAAAAGTAATAGATCACCACCCCGAAGATAACCAGAACAATCAGCCCGGCCAGACAACCTCCGAATTCGGTGTGAGATGTTTTGCTTCCATCCGAATAAGTCGTCGTAACTTTATATCGTTGTGTCGTTGCCTCCGCGGCTGACCCAAGTCCGACCCCCAGCATTCCGAGGAGACATTTGACCAACAGGAGATTCAATGCCCCCAAGATCAGTTTGCCCAGAAATTTATATCCGCAGGAATTCGATAGATAGTGCGGAGAGGCAAAGCATAAAAAGATCCACGTCCCCAAAGCGGCCGCATAAAAATACGGATATTCCTCCGGCGAAGTTTGCAAATTGTTGATGAAATTCACCCCATATTCACATCCGAAGTATAGCCCGCCGAGCACAAGCCATTTGAAAATCCCAAAGATGTCCCGTCTGCGGGAGCGATTATACAGAGCAAGAATACGGTTCAGCGCTTTTATCG
>JAQUYX010000163.1 GCA_028691615.1 Victivallaceae bacterium | reverse complement strand
CCCCCCCCACGCGCGCCCCAGCCGACCGCCATCGTGCAGTTGGACGACACTGACAAAAGTCCCGTCGATGGATTCCGGATGAATCGGGAATGGAATGAAGCTCCCGATTTTGAGTGTGGCTACCCGGAGAGTAACCACCGAAAAAGCGGGTCTTCAGACCTTTTCCGAGGCACCGGAAGACACGATGCGAGTTTTGGCAGTGTCGTCCAGTTGGAGGATCTGGAACGAATTTTAGCCGATCCGGCCGCCGCCTATCTGCTGGAAAACTGCATGCTCCGTCCGGGCGCAAGCAATGCTGCGATGCTCTCGGCGGAGGAGCCGTTCGCGCTGGGTTCGCTCGACGCATATACCGCGAAACTGCGACTTTGGCAGGGAATGGTGGCCAACCGCAGTGCTGCCGAGGTCGGGACAAATTTGCGCCGCACGGGAATCCTCCCGCCCGGAGAGATCGGAACGCGCGCGCTGGAAGAGTTACAGGATCTCTTTCTGGAAGTGCCGGCGGATTTCCTCGCAGATTTCCGACGCATGGAGCCGCGCGTGCTCGAGTGGGAATGCGGCGCAAGCAAACTTTGCGGCCGGGTGCCGCTGCTTCCCGAAGGAACAAGATCGTTGTATTTCTTTCCGACCCGCTATAAGTATTCGAATTATGTCCGGCTTCTGTTGCGCCATTTGCTGCTTTCAGCGGCGGGACCGGAGGAATTTCAGGATTCGACGGGGATTTTTCTTTCGTCCCGGGGCGTGGACAAAATGCCGGTGCTCTTCGCATATTGCCGGGACGCCGCTGCGGCCAGGCTGGAAGATTGTCTTGCGCTCGCCGCAGAAATCCTTGCGCGTCCGCATTTTCTGCCGCCGGAATCGCTTCTCGCCTATCAGGAAAAACCCGGCGATGATCCGGAAATGTTTTTCGCCTCGGCCGGCAAGAATTGGGAGAAAGATCTGCAAGCTTCCCCCGGTTTGAGCCGCCACTTCACTGCGGAAAGTTGGCAGCAGGAGAGAGCGCAGCAGGATTTTCTGACCTTTTCTGAACGCTTTTTCACCCCGGATCCGCCTCGATCCGCGTCCACAAATGTCCCCGCCGCGGAGGGGAAAGACGGCAAAGGAGCAGGGCAATGAAACCATTCGACCCATTCACCGCGGAACTGACCGGAACCCATCTGGTCGAAGCCTCCGCGGGAACCGGCAAGACATACAGCATTCAGAGTCTTTACCTGCGGCTGCTGTTGGAACAAAAGTTTTCCGTCCGGGAGATTCTAGTGCTCACCTACACGGAAGCGGCGGCAGCGGAGTTGCGCAAACGCATTCACAAAATCCTGACCGACGCCTGCCAGTTCCTCCAAGGGATGCCGACGCCGGACGAAAACGACCGGTTGACCAGACTTCTCGCCAATTGCGATGTCGTCGATGCAAAAAAAAGACTCTCTTCGGCATTGCTGGATTTTGATGAAGCAAGGATCTCGACGATCCACGGATTCTGTCACGCGACGCTCAATGAATTTGCCTTTGAAAGCGGAGTGCTCTTTCAAACCGAGCTGGTCAAGGATTGCGACGACCTTCTGAACACAATTGCAGGCGACTTCTGCCGGGAGTTGTTTTATACCGAACACGGAATGCTCCGCGCCGAACTCCTGGCAGCACAAGGAATCAATCGGGATTCGTTGCGGGAATTGGCCCAAAAATTCACCGGACGCAATGAAGTAAGATTGCTCGGCCGCCCGACGCGCACGCGACAGCAAATCGAACCGGAACTTTTCGCCGCATTGCAGGAACTGGCCGAACTCTGGAATCCCGAGCCGCTTATCGCGCTTCAGGAGAATCTAAAAAGCCCCTACTCCAATCCCGACAAATTTGACGCGCTGTTGCGCTGGTGGGGCGACTATGCCGCCGGAAAAAACCGCATCCACCGAGAGTATCTTCGCATGGCGACCCCCTGCGCGCTGCTCAATGCGACCAGAAGTCCCAAGGGCGACAACGCCAAAGCCGAGGCAAAGGCATTGACCTTGCGAACCGTCGGGGCGCCGTTTTTTCAGCTCGCGCAAAAATGCGTCGAGCAAATCGAAGGAGAATATCTGCTCTGCGTCCGATGCGAGATGATCGATCGGGCGGCAACGCTTCTGCCGCAACGCAAGGCGGAACGCTCCACCCAAACCTTCGACGATCTCATTCGGAAAGTTCACCATGCCGTCGGCGCGCCGGACGGCCGACTGGTCACGGCGCTGCGGAAAACCTACAAAGCGGCGATCCTCGACGAGTTTCAGGACACCGATCCGGCCCAATATGAAATTTTCAAAGCGGTCTTTTCCGAACGGCAGGATGCCGCGTTCTACATGGTTGGAGATCCCAAGCAGGCGATCTACGGCTTCCGCGGCGGCGACATCGCCACCTACAATCGCGCCAAACGGGAATGCCCCTCGGAGCCGACGACCCTCAACCGGAATTTCCGCAGCAGCGCAAAATTCATCGACGATCTCAACACCCTCTACATGGGGCACCGCAATCCTTTCGCCGCGGCGATCTCTTATGCGCAAATCACCGCCGGAAATCCCGACCGTTTTGACCGTCTCAATCATGCGCCGCAGGAATTTCAGGGGATCAAAATTCGCCGGATCGACGGCCCCGTCGAAGCGTGTCTCGAAAAAACCGCCGAAGAAATTGCAAATTTGCTTTCCCGCACCCCCGATCTTTGCGCCAATGAGATCGCCGTGCTGGTTTACCGCAGCACGGATGCGCTGCTGGCACGCAAATTTCTGACGGAACGCAATATTCCGGCGGTCTTTACCAAGACGGGCAATATTTTTCACTCGCCGGAAGCGGCGGAACTGGCGCTCCTGTTGGACGCTTTGGCCGCGCCCGGAAACACGACCGGCGTGGTGCGTTTCCTCGCCTCTGCGCTGGTCGGAATGAGCGATGAACAACTTGCAGAGCTCAAAAACACTCCCGCAAAATATGCGGTCGAACGCGAAGAAATTTCCGAATTGGCCTCGCTCTTCGATCGCGGAGGGTTTGTGGGGATTCTGGAACGGGTGTTGCGCCGCAACCACGCACGCGTACGCATCCTCGCGCAGCAGGGCGGCGAACGGAAACTGGGCAACTATCTGCAACTGGGCGATCTGCTGGAAGAGAAACGCCGCGCCATGCGCCTCGCGCCGGAGGCGTTGCGCCGTTTTCTGGCGGAAGCCATCCGGGACAGCGACCAAGATCACGAGGAGTATGAAGAGCTGCTGGAAACCGACCGCGACGCCGTACGCATCATGACCATCCACGGCAGCAAAGGGTTGGAATTTCCCTTCGTCTTTCTCCCCGATCTTTTCGTCTGGGGCGCCAAGACGACCGAGCGTATGCGAGGAACCGTCTCGGGGCCGGAGGGGCCCGAATACGATCTATGCGACTCGCCGAAATTTCAGCACGACTGCGAGATCGAACGCTTTCAGGAGCTTCAGCGGCTGGCTTACGTAGCCATCACCCGCGCCGGATTCGGCTGCATTATCTCCTCAGGGAAACACAAAAACAACGAGAAAACTTCGCCGCTATGCTGGCTTTTATCCCACCGCAACGCCCCGGAGAATCTCGACAATCCGGTCGATTACGCGATGCAAAATGGCGCACTGGAAACCACCGATTGCATGCGCTTCTTCGTCCCGCCAGAGCCGGTCGCGACCGACAAAAAGTCCCCGCTCCCGGGAACCGGCAAGAACCAGACGCCGCTGCTGATGATGCCGCGCCCCCTGCCGGAACGAATCGACGGCAACTGGCGCTTCACCAGTTTCAGCGCCCTCGCCGCCCCCCATTTCGGGCGCACCCCAGACAATGGCGACAGCTACTTCGACTACGACGCCGACAACAATGATCCTGCCGGATCTTCCTCTCCGCGTCCGGGATTCCGGGAAGCGGTTTTCGACCTTCCGGGAGGCGCGGCATTCGGCAATGCGCTGCATCAGGCGCTGGCGGAATCGGACTATTCGGGGGCGCAGGAGGAATTGGCGCGTTCGCTCGACAATGCGCTGGAGGTGTTCGGCTTCGGCAACCTCAAGGATTCGGATCGAGAAACGGCGCTGCACATGATCGGCGATGTGCTTTCCGCCCCGCTGCAACCGCCGGACGCGCCAAGCTTTTCGTTTGCCGACATCGACAGAAGTCAACGGGTCTGCGAGATGGAATTCCGTTATTCGCTTCGGCACAGCTTCCACACCGGAGCTCTTTTTGACCTTTTGAGCCGCCACCATTGGAACATCCGGGGCGCAGAGGAGTTCTTCTCCGGCGGAATGATGCAGGGAGCCATCGACCTGTTGTTCCGCCACAACGGGCGTTTCTATCTCGCGGACTGGAAGAGCAATCTTCTGGAACGGAGGATGGAAAATTTCGCCCCTGCGGCACTGGACGAAGAGATGCGTCGCACCGGTTATGATCTTCAGGCGCTGATCTACACGGTCGCGGCAAAAAAATATCTTTCGCTTCGGCTCGGCGCGTTCTCGCAAGAGCGCTACGAGCAGCTCTTCGGCGGAGTTTTTTACTGTTTTCTACGCGGAATCACACCGGAACACCCGGGCCGGGGAATCGTCTTCCGCCGCGCCTCATGGGAGTTGATCGAGGAAATGGAAAACATGATGGGGTGAATGGCTCCATTCGAGCCCCCCCATCGCGCTCCCAATTTTTGTGTGTCAGAGCACCTGTTCCTTGCAATCGCGAATCCGGCGCAGGAGGATACGCACCGCCAGATGCTTCATCATGCAGAAACTTACCAGTCCGAAGATTCCCGCAAACGGCAAGCCCACGCCAAGCATCCACAAATCGAACCCGACCGAGGCAATCAAGGCAAACACCTTGGAACTGAGCTTGACCGGCAGATTTTCCCGCTCCGCTTCCGCTTCCAGATCGGAGGCCAGCCCGTAAAACGCCCGATAAACCCAGTATAAATTAAAGAAAGGCACAAAGAACAGCCCCACCGCGACGCCCGGCGTCGTTCTGGCGAAAACCGGCGGAACAATCATCCACATCCGGTACAAAGCCATCCCCCAGAACACAGAGGAAGCCGCCAGGAAAAGCGTCCCCAGAAACAGCCCGAACCAGATTGCCAGCCAGACCAGCGACGACGCGCCATTGATCACCGCCAGCGTCAGAAACGTTCCGGACGCCCCCAGCAGCAGCAGCGCAATCGCCCCGAAAATCACAAACAAATTAAAACAGATCCGCAGGACGCTCAAATTCCGTTTCGAATTGCTCTCTTCGCCGCCGTAAGTCAACCATGTGGCCAACTCACTGTCGCCCAACCGACGGAAACTGGACTCGCTGGCACGGCGGATTGGCGTGTTGCCGCAAATCGCCCCGACAACCACCATCGAGGCCAATTCAAACAGTTCCACCGGTCCTTTGACCAGATCCCCGATCTTGTAAAACCACATCTTTTCCCGTTCCTTTCTAAGCGCCTCTGCGATGACGACGCATTTGTGCAACTGCCGCACCGATGAGTTCACTCAACAACGTCTGCCGGGAGGCCTCGTCCAGCGCATCAAAACATCCGACAAGCTCATTTTCCATATCCGTCGACTTTTTCAACCGCGCGGGGCTCGCCCCGGGCGCAGCTTTCTTCCAATCGACCAACACGCTGCGACGATCTTTTTCGGCAAGCGCGCCAAACGCATCCAGAAGAATCTTTTTATCGCTGTCCAGATCAATATAATCCGACGTCATCCGCGCCGGAGCGCCAATCCGCACCGGCCGCTGCTCAGACGCGGTTTCATTGGTCGTCAACAGCAGGTACGGACGCAGCGCCGGATAAACCCGATCCCAAATCTCATGCCGAATCCGCCGCCCTCTCCGGTCGAGATGACGCAACAACAGATTCAACCGAAGCCCGGTATCCTGATAGATCTTGTCCAAAGGCAGCGTCTCCCACCGTCCCTCAAGCGTCTTCATCATCTCATCAGAAATCTTCTTCATCATCAGGCCGATCCTCTCTCCGGCAAGACCGCGGAAAAATCCACGGCAGGTTATTCCCCCACTGCGGGGTTGTTTTCTCTTCTTCCGACATAATATACATTGTCTTTAGAAAAAAGCCAAACCCATGTCGAGGTTTTTCCGCAATCCGAACCGAACCGGAAGCACCCACTTTTTTCGGAGTGTGAAAAGGGAATCAGCCTCTCGGCGTTCCTGTCACCAGCGAAACGGTCGTCACGCCCTTCTTTTCCTCAAACTCCAAGAGGACCGCAACCCCGGTCGAAAGAATCCCCATGCGCTGCCCCGAGAAACTCAACGTCAGTTCGTCGTTGACGCGGATCTGGAATGCGGAAAATCCGCTGATATTCCCTTCATAGGAGGCCAGCGCGTAACTTCCCATCTGCGCCGGAGAAAGCGTGGCGCTGACTTCACTGTTGGAATCCACCAGCGAACCAAGCTGATTGCGCACTTGAACGATCGGAGTATCAATCGCATCGCCGGTCAACACGAAATTCAACTTCTCAACCCCCGTGATGTCGCCATAGATTTTCGCACCGCCGTTGATGGTCAACGTATCAAAAACTCCGCCGGCGAGATTGTCGTTGCCCCCCAGATCAATGTCGCCGATGACAATGCTTCCGCCTGCCAGCGACACCGTGTCGCTCTTGCCGGATTT